>JAWVGM010000158.1:0-47974 GCA_033855075.1 Solirubrobacteraceae bacterium
AGCTCGCCGCGCGGGCCTTGGCCCACTCGGCCTTGTGCATGCGCTTGGCCGCCTGGTAGTCGGCGAGATCCTGCGGCGACTGCACGTCCCCCAGCGTCGGGTGCCACGGCACGAGGTCCCGTGCGGCGTCGACGCCAAACTGCTTGGCGAGGACCGCACCGATCGCCTTGATCTTCATCTCGCCGAAGCCGGGCAGCGCCGCGAGGTTCGCGCGAAGCTCCTGACCGTCGGCAGCATCGGTCCAGACGCGCGCGGCGTCGCCGTCGTACTCGTCGCGGATGTGCACCGCGAGATCGTGGACGCGCTGGGCCATGGCGCCGGGGTAGCGGTGGACCGCCGGCCGCTCCCGGAACGCCGGCTCGAGATCGGCCGACGCCAGCGTCGCGGCGTCGATGGCGCCGAGGCGCTCCTGCAGCACGAGCGGGCCGGAGAACGCCTTCTGCACCGTGACCTGCTGGTCGAGCACGAAGCCCACGAGCAGCGCCATCGGATCGGTGGCAATGAGCGCGTTTGCCTCGACGGAGTCGGTGAAGTGCAGGCGATCGGGCACGGACCGATCGTATCTCGCCGCGCTCGCGGGCTGCTCAGCTCGTCAGATCGGCGCCGGGACAGCCGGAGTCCGGCGCGGAGTTGGTCGGCTGCGCCGTGCACTCGGTGTGATGGATGCGCTGGTAGAGCACGAGGTTGCCGGCGCCGCCGATCACGGCGCGCACCTTGACCAGCACGCGGCGCTGCGCTCCGTTGGCCACGCCGGTGGCGAGGATGCTGCGGATGAGCAGGTTGCCCAGCGACCCCGTCACGTTGAGCGCAGTCGACACGCGGTAGCTGTACGTCCCGCCCTCGACCCCGCCAGCCGAGCCGTCCTCGGTCGGGCAGTAGACCTGCGGGGCGCTCGGCGAGACCTGCGAGATCGTGACACCGAGCGCGTTGACGCTCGTGCACCCAAGCGATTGGACCGCGTTGGGAACCGCGCCGAGCACGGCGCTCGATGCTCCGGCGACGAGCATGTGGTTCAGGCGGAAGATCGCGACGTCCACGCCAGCGTCGGCGGCCTGCAGCGCCCGGACGACGCGGCGATCGCGATTCGAGGTGTCGACTGAGTTCAGCGAGAGCTGAAGCGCGGTCACGCTGAGCACGAGCAGGATCAGCAGCATCATCATCGCCGCAGGCAACACGAAGCCGTCGTCGCGGGCGAGCCGCGGGCTCCTCACAGCAGGCCGTCCTTCGGGTCGCTGACGACGGTCGACGCCCACACCGGCAACTTCAGGCCCGCATTTGAGTTCGCGTCGAGCCACACGGCGACAGTGAGCCGCTTGGTGTTGTGGGTGGTGTTGGGCTGGTTGAGCAGCACGTCGACGGCGGTCTTCACGTCCTGTGCCAGCGTCTTGATCTTGGTCTGCCCGTTCGCCGCATCGGCCTTGACGGCATTGAGCACGGTCGTCACGTTCCCCGCCGCGGTCGTCAGCGCGGACACGAGCGGCGGCAGGGTGATGACCGCGGTGACCGACGCGGTGAGCAGCGAGGCGAGGTTCAGCGAGGCCAGCGCGTGCACTGACACGGAGAGGTTGGCGGTCGGCGTGGCAAGCGCGGCGATGACCGGCGCGACCGACGTCAGCGCGGCGGAGAGCGTCTCGAACGAACTGAGGTCGAGCAGCTTGGGCAGGTCGCACAGGTCGATGCGCTGCGTGATCGTGTCGAGCAGCTGTGAGAGCGACGGCAGCATCGCCTGCAGGGGGGCCAGCATGGGCGTGATCTGCGCCACGAGCGGGTTCAGCGTGTTGGAGAGCAGCGGGCTCAGGATCGACGACGTGAGCGTCACGATCGTCGGGGTGAGGATCTTCTGCAGCGCCGTCGCTGTGTTGCCGGTCGTGATCGACGTGGTCGTGTCCGTGACGAGGTTCGTGAGCGTCCCCGTGCCGAGGCCCACCAGCGAGGTCAGCGTGCCCGTTGGTCCTGCCAGCACGGTCGTGAGCGTCTTGAGGTCCTGGATGACGCCCTCGAGGTGGGTCAGGTTGAGGATCGGACATTCCTCGTCGCGCCAGGAGACGAAGCGGTAGACCTTGCCTGTGATGGCCGCGGTCCCCGTGCCGATCGTGATGTTGCTCACCGGGTCGACGGAGGCGTCGACCTTGCCGTCTCCGTTGGCGTCCGTGCAGTTGTCGCCCGCCGTCTTGTCGACGAGCTCGGTCGTCACGTCCTCGGTCAATCCGGTCTTCACGGTGAACTTGCCTGCGCTGACCCGGCGCAGCGGGTCGCTGGTGTTGGCGCTCGGGCCCGGATAGGCGGACTTCATCGACAGCGCTCCGTAGCACTGCCCGCGCATCTGCTCGAGCTGCTGTTCGGCCTCCCGCGAGGCGACCTCGTTGCGTTGCGAGGTCGCCGTCGAGCCGTTCGCCGACGTCAACACCGTCAACGTCGCGCCGATGGCGATCATGAGGACCAGCGTGGCGACGAGCACCTCGACGAGCGTGAAGCCGGCCTCGCGGCGACGGTTCGCGATCACGTGCACGCCGACAGCGCTCCGATGCAGTTGCGTGGGCTCGCGCCGCTGTGCATCACGACGGGGTATGTCGCCTCGCGAACGATCACCGACAGCGATATCTGGAGGTTGGGCTGGCCTGCGACCGTCGTGAACACGGACGGCGACGTCAGCCGGTCCACCACCGTGACCGCCGGGGAGCCCGCCGTCGTGTCGGTGCGCTGGCAGCGATAGCTGGAGGCCACCGAGCCGACGAGCCCGCAGTTGTAGGTGATCGTGTGCAGCGCGCTGGCGCCGGCGCCGGCGAGGTCGCGCGTCCACAGCTTGAGCGTCAAGAGGCGGTCACTGACGCCGGTCACCGAGGTCGCCTCCCGCACGTCTCGCGTCATGCGCTCGAGCCCGTTACGGGCGGCGTCGACGGTATCGAAGCGATCGGCATTGTGGCGCTCGTTCACCGCCGCGCCCGACCACAACGTGAGCACCGCGGTGAGAATCACCAGAGCGACGGTCATCGCCACGAGCAGTTCGATGAGCGAGAACCCATCCTCGGACCGCACGCGCATGCCGTCACTCACACGCGTTGGAAGCGACGGGCGGGTCTCCGAACCCGAGCTTGCTCATCTTGTTCAGCAGGCACGCGCCCCCGACCGGAGCGGGCGGCGCCGATCCCGACGCCTGGGCGATGCGCACGACGGTGATGCGGCGAACTACGAGCTTGCCCGCGCGCGTGGCGACGTAGAGCTGGACGTGCTTGCCGACCCCGAGCTCGACGTAGCGGCACAGCCCGTCGACCTTGCGACATCGGGCCGACCCGGTGACGACCGTGGTGGGCGAGATCGCGAACGTCGCCTTGTTGCGCTTGGGCGAGTACTTGACGAAGGTCGCGAGGACGACCCCGGAAGCGGTGAACGGCCGTAGGCGCGGGATGGCTCGGTGCACCTGCCCGCCCGTTGTCCTCGCGTAGCGCACGTCCACCGCCGTGTAGCCCGCCGGAGCGGTCGCGGCCGGCTGACTCGTGCCCTGGCCGGAGCCGGTTCCTGGCGAAATCGTGCCCGTCGTCGTCTTGCCGTCCGCGCCGGTGATGACGACCGGGACCGGAGCCTGCTTCGCGGCGGCCGCGGCGCCGCTCGCCGCTGCTCCGGCTGCGCTGGGCGAGGCCGGCGTTTGAGCCGGGTTCTTCGCCGCGGCCGATGGCGGCGCCTGGAACGGGTCCGCCGCACGCGGCTTCTTGGCGCTTCGCGCAGCCGTCTCGCTGGTCTTCAGCAGGCGCCGCGCGCGCACCGGCAGCGGCTTGACCGCGACCGCGTCCGGAGCGGACTGGGCGGCCTGCAGAGGCGCCGCCGGATCGCCGGACGACGACTTCAAGAACAGCAGCGGTGCGGCCACCGCGATGAGCAGCGCGACCAGCGGGATCGGCCACAGGCGCCGGCGCACGATCTCATGGAACAAACCACCCAGCATCAGGCACCCGCCTTCGTCGTCGTCGTCGCGGCGGCCGGTGCCGACGCCGCCGGATCAGCCGTCTGAGCGGGCGCCGCGCCGGCGTCCGCGGGTTTCTTCGTCGCGTCGGAGGCGATGTACGCCGTCGCCGACAGGACGACGCTCGTGAGCTTGGCCGCCGGATCGGGACGATGGAATGAGATGCCGTCGATGGTCAGGAGGCGGCCGTCGATGGAGAGGTTTCCCGACTGAACCGTGACCGCGTCGCGCACGGCCTTGAGGACCTTGAGCAGGTCGAAGTAGCGACCGGTGTAGGAGAAGGTGAACGGCAGCGTCGCCATACCGTCGGGGCCGGCTGTCGCGCCCGGCGCGACCGGCGGCGTCGTTGCGGGGGCGCCGGTGCTCGCCGTCGCGGAGCCGTTCGAGAGCGAGGCAAGACGCAGGTCGCTCTGGCGCAGGCGCGCGCGCTTTTGCACCTCGCGGAGCAGACCCTCGATGTCGGCGCGTGCGGGAACGGCGATGTCGAGCCGGCGCAGCTCGATGA
Source organism: Solirubrobacteraceae bacterium (assembly GCA_033855075.1). Classification (GTDB taxonomy): domain Bacteria; phylum Actinomycetota; class Thermoleophilia; order Solirubrobacterales; family Solirubrobacteraceae; genus CADCVQ01. The sequence goes on from JAWVGM010000158.1 coordinate 4,464, forward strand.
GCATGCCGGGGAAGCGCTTCTTCTGGGCGCCGAAGTCGGCAACCTCCTGCTTGGATTTCGCGAGGCGCTGCTCCTGAATGCTGACCGCGGCACCGAGGCGGGCGTTCTCGCTGCGCTTGGGTCCGATCAGGGCGAACCACATGAGCGCCAGGACGGCGACTCCGGTCGCGATCACGGGCACGAGCAGGCCGTTCTGGGCCGACATCGACCTCATGGCGTGCCTGCGGCGGGGACCGCGGCGGTCTGGTTGGCGGGAGCGGGGGCGGCCGTCGTCTGCGTGGGCGCGGCGCCGGACGCGGGCGCCTTCGCGCCGGAGGCCGAGGCGCTGGAGCCCGCCTGCCCGGTCGCCGTCTGTCCGGCCGCCGGCACGACCCCGGACGACTTGAAGTAGACGACGACCTCGAAGCGCGGGACGCGGTCGTTGCCGTTGCGGCAATCGGCGGAGCTGCTGCTCGACGTCCCAACGCCCGACGCCTTGGCGTCGGGGTCGAGCCGCTCGCTGCGGTTGAAGCCGACGTCGGTCACGCCCGAGATCTCGCGCAGCCGATCCATGTAGGCCGGCACCTCCTGCTCGCGCAGTGCACAGCCGACGATCTCGATCGCCGGAACCGGGAGCTGACCGCGCAGACCCGAGGTCGAGCCCTGGCCGGCACCGCCGGTGATGATGGTCGTCGGCGCCACCGTGCCCCGCAGCGAGGTGAGCCAGACGCCGTGCGAGGTGACCCCCGAGAGCTGGGAGAGAGCCCGCTCCCAGTTGAAGCGCGTCGTCGCGATCGAGCTCACCGTCGCGTTGCGCTGAAGCGCCGCGTTGGCGAAGTCGTCGTAGGGCTTGAGCGCCGCGGACTGCTTCTCGAGCGCCGTGACGCGGTCCTTGGTCTCGGCGATACGGGTCTTGTGAGTGGCGACCTGGTTTGAGAGCAGCACGACGTAGACGACGGCCAGGGCCGCCAGGGCGACCACCACGCAGGCGGCCTGCGCGACGAGACGGCCCGGAGCTGCGGCGTTCGTCCGCCCGGAGCGGCGCACCACGCGCAGGTCGGGACGCTCGCCGTCGCGCGCGCGTGCAACGCCGACGACGACGTCGAGGCGCTCCTTGGCGACCGACACCGTGCCGAGGTCGGGCCATGTCTCGCGACCGGCCGGCAGGACGGGTAGATGCAGCTCCTCGCGCAGCGCCTCCTCGACGCCGGGCCACGCCATCATAGTGCCGGTCAGGACGACGGCGCCGATCGGGCGGGCATCGTCGTTGGCGGCGTAGAAGCCACGGGAGGACTGCACCTCGGCGGCGACGCGCCGCAGGCCCTCGCGCACCGATTGACGCACGGTGGCCTCGAGTTCGGGATCGATCGGCGAGCCCGGCGGGGAAGGCTCGATACCGAGCGCCGCCGCGTGCTGGCGCGCCTGCTCGTGGCTGATCCCGGTGCGCTCGGCGATGCCGGCGGCGATCGCCTCCGAGCCGGTGGACGCGGCACGCACGAGGACCGGCTGGTCGTCCTCGGTGATGACGACGTTCGTCAGCGCGCCCGCCTGAACGTAAAGGACGCCCGCACCCTCCTGCGGTGGGTGGTCGAGCGCCGCGAGCAGCGCCAGGCCCGAGAGCTGGATGCCCTGTACGCGGAGCCCCGCGCGCGTGAACGCCCCGGTCAGGCGCTCGATGCCGTCCAGGCGCGCGGCGGCCATGAGGATCCGCTGCTGCGGCCCGGCCGGCCCCTCGGGCGCTCGGCCGACGCTGCGATAGTCGACGACGAGCTGGTCGAGCTTGACCGGCAGCAGGTCGCCGGCGAGATGATGCACGGCGCTCTCGAGGTCGTGGCCGTCGAGCGTCGCGGGCAGCTCGACCATGCGGACCATGAGCCGCGGGTGCGCGAGACCGATGCGCACGTCGCGCGGAAGCTTGTGCGCCTGGAAGAGGTCGCGCAGCTCGGCCGCGAGGTCGTCGGCGTCGGTGACCTCGCCGTCGACGACGAGGCCGACGGGCAGCGGATGGACGATTGCCCGGCGGACCTTTGTCCGCTCGCCGCCCGTCGATTGCAGCACCACGATCGCGTCGGGACCGATGTCGATCGCCACGCTGGAGGACGCGCGTCGCCCGCCAAGGCGGATTGGCGCACTCGTAAACAACGATGGGATCGGCACGTGTTGGTTCTCGACGGACCGGTCCAGAGTAGAAACCCGCTGCGTCGGCGCTGGACGTATGGATGAAGCGCGCAATCGGCCCCGCCCGCGGGCGCTGCTCTACCGTGCTTTCTCCCATGAACACCGTGGCGACCGCAGACCTCAGCGCCGCCCGCAAGCAGCTCATCCTCGTCGCGGCGATCCTGGGCTCGAGCGTCGTCTTCATCGACTCGACGGTCGTCAACGTGGCCTTGCCGGCGATCGAGAAGGACCTCGGCGGCGGCCTCGCGGGCCAGCAGTGGACGTCGAACGCCTATCTGGTCACGCTGAGCGCGCTGATCCTGATCGGCGGCTCGCTGGGCGACATCTTCGGCGAGCGGCGGATCTTCACCCTCGGCGTCCTTGGCTTCGGGCTGACGTCGCTCCTGGGCGTGATCGCCCCGACGATCGAGGTCCTCGTCCTCGCCCGGGCGCTCCAGGGCGTCTTCGGCGCGCTGGTGACGCCCGCGGCGCTGGCGCTCATCGTCATGACGTTCCCGCTCGACGAGCGCGGGAAGGCCGTCGGCGCGTGGACCGCGTGGGGCGCGATCGGAGCGGTGCTCGGCCCGCTCGTCGGCGGCGAGCTCGTCGATGCCGCCTCTTGGCGCTGGATCTTCGCGATCAACCTGCCGCTCGTCGCGATCGACGTGTGGCTCATCCAGCGGGTGGTGCCGCCGTCCCGGCCGGGCCAGACCCGCGCGCGCGTCGACGTCATCGGGTCGGTCCTGTGCGCGGCGGCGCTCGCGGGGATCACGTTCGGGCTCATCCGCCAGCCCACGGTGGGCTGGGCGGATCCCACCGTAGCGGTACCGCTCGTCGGGGGCATCGTGCTGTTCGGATCGTTCATCGCCTACGAGGCGCGCAGCTCGCACCCCATGCTTCCGCTCGGGCTCTTTCGCAGCCACAACTTCAGCGTCGGCAATGTGGAGACCCTGGCGATGTATGCCGGTCTCTCGCTGCTGTTCTTCTTTCTCGTGCTGTTCCTGCAGCAGGTGGCGGGCTACAGCGCGATCGCCGCGGGAAGCGCGAGCCTTCCCGTGACCGTGGTGACGTTCCTGCTCTCACGCCGCTTCGGCGCGCTGGCCGACCGGCTGGGGCCGCGTCTGTTCATGGGACTCGGGCCGCTCGTGACGGCGGGCGGCCTGGCCCTCCTGCTGCGCCTCGACGCGCACGTCAACTACGCCACCGACCTCCTCCCCGCCCTCACGCTCTTCGGGCTCGGCCTGGCGATGACGGTTGCGCCGCTGACCGCGACGGTCCTCGCGGGCGCCGACGAGCAGAACGCGGGGATCGCCTCGGGCGTCAACAACGCGGTCGCGCGTGTCGCCGGGCTCGTCGCGGTCGCGGCGATCGGTGCGGTCGTCGCCGCGAGCTTCAGCGCGACGCTCGACGACCGGGTCGGCGCGACCCGCTCTCCCGCGGTCGCCCACGCCATCGCGCAGGCCAAGACGCGGCCCCTGGCGCGGGTGCAGCCGCCGGCAGGACTGCCCGCGGGAGAGCGCGCCCGGCTGGCCGCGGCGAGCGAGGCGGCGTCCGTCACGGCGTTTCACCTCGGGATGGGGATCTCGGCCGCGCTCGTCGCCATCGGCGGCCTGTTCGGCTTCGCCATCCGCAACCCGCGGCGCACGGTCAAGTGCTCGGACTGCCCCGGCGGCCAGCTCGTCGGCGCGCCGGAGGACGCGGCCCGGACGGTCGATCGGGAGGTCCCGGTGGCGGCGTGACCGTGTACGACGCCAGGCCGACGCGGGGCGCGATCAGATGAACGAACGCGAGGAACCAGCGGTCGGGTCCCATCGCGCGCGGTTGGCTCATTCGTGCAGCTCGGCAACCATGTGTTCCGCGAGACGCTTCTGGAACGCGTCGAGATCCGGCGTGTAGAGGTACAGGAAGGCCGCGATATCGGTGATCGTGGCCATCTCCGGCCATCGTATTCGCCGCATTGAGATGATCGGCCCCCATGGCCGAGCTTCCCCTGACCGGAGGGTGCAACTGCGGTGCCGTGCGCTACGAGATCACCGAGCCGCTCGTGATCGCGAGCTACTGCCATTGCACGCGCTGTCAGCGGCGCAGCGGCGCCGCCGCATCGGCCAACGCCCACCCGGCGCCGGGGTCATTTCACATCGTCAAGGGCGAGGACCGGCTCAAGCTCTGGAAGCCCGAGGACGGCGGCGAGAAGTGGTTCTGCAGGGACTGCGGCTCGTCGATCTTCGGGCGCAACCTCAGCCACCCGGACTCGATCGGCGTGCGCATGGGGACGTTCGACAGCGATCCCGGAATCCGGCCGAGCGTGCGCGCGTTCGTCGCCGACGCGGCGCCGTGGGAGCCGATCCCCGACGACGGTCTGCCGCGCCATCCGCAGAGCCGTCACGCGGAGTAGGCTCGCCGCCGGAGGCACTGATGTGGCGCACGTTTCAGGTTCTGATGCTCACCGCAATCGCGGTGGCTGTCTGCGCGCAGCCGGCCTCGGCGGCGAGCCCATGCCCAGACTGGCCGTTCACCTCGCCGGCGAAGTCAGTGTTCAAGAAGGTCACCGTCCCATCGATCGTCACCGGGTCCGAGCAGGCGGAGTACGCGGGGTTCCTGCTGCGGCCGAAGAAGATCGCCAAGGGCAAGAAGCTGCCCGGCGTCGTGCTGCTGCACGGCCGCGGCGGCAACTACTGCGGTCTGTGGTGGGCCGCCCGCCTCCTCGCCGCGCACGGATATATCGCGCTCGTGGTCAGCATGGATCCCGGCATGGATGTGACCCAGGCCAGCGACGTCGCCGACGTCGCGGCGCGCAGCTCGGTGTCGTTCCTTCGCGGCCACGACGACAAGTACCGCCGCTTCATCAAGCGCGACGACCTCGGCATGGTCGGTCACTCCCAGGGCTCCATGGGCGTCAGTCGTGCGCAGAGCGATGTCGCGCACGTGAAGGCGATCGTCGGCATGGACAACCTGCGCGCGTACGGATACGACGATCCGGGAGGCATCGGCTGCGCGGTGCACGGCACGCTCCCCGTCATCCCCAAGGTGCCGGGGCTCGGAATCGGCTCAGAGACCGGCTGCGGGCCGCGGACCGACAAGCTCGCCGGCTATCACGCCTGGCGAGCACTCGCGCCCGGGGGCGGCCCGGTGCCTGCCCGGGCGCCACTCCCGACGATGGAGGTGGTCCTCGCCAACAGCAACCACCCGTCCTTCGGCGGCGGCGGCGCCCACACCGTCACCCACCGCACACAGCTGAAGGCCTCGGGCTACTACATGCGCGCCTGGTTTGACCGCTGGCTGAAGAACAATCACGCGGCAACCGCGCGCCTCGTCGACCCGACGCCGATGGGCGTCCCGATCGACAACCTGTTGAGCGCGAAGACCCCGGTGAACCCAATGCTCAACCAGGCGGCGTTTCACTCGGCCGCCTACCTGCCGGGGGTCATCGACTGCGTGGACCTGCGGAGCTGCCTGTAGGGAGGTGGTGGACGGTCGCAGCAGGCCACGGTCGCCGAGCGTCCGCATGGAACGTGCTCTGAGGAGCCTGATCCCGGGCTCATGAACACGCGCAAGCGCTTCCGCGTCTCCTGTGGCCGCCGCCTGGTTCCATCCGTGGTGCATGTCGGCAGCAAAGGCTCGATGTCCTCCACTGTCTCATCGGCCCTCGCGCACGATCCCGAGGAGCGGCAGATCGCGGACACGTCGCAGATGATGACCCCGTGCCGCCGTCGCCCAACCGACACAACCCGGCCCGGATTGTGTCGGGGTTGCTCTTCGGTGCGTAGCGGAGATTGTGGAACCCTTGAGCCCGCACCAAGCCTCGGCGTTGCGACCCAGAGGAGATCTCATGCCCAAAGAGCCCCCGCCCGTCGTCGACCGCTACTTCGAGCACGACGCCAACCGCGACATCGACGCGATCGTCGCGCTGTTAACCGACGATGCCACCGTCATCGATGAAGGCGTGACGCGACGAGGCATCCCGGACATCCGGGACTGGCAAAGCGGCGCAGTCTCCAAGTACCAATACACCGCGACCGTCACCGGCGGCGAGCCCACCGGCCCCGACAGCTATCGCGCGCTGGCACGCCTCGACGGCAACTTCCCGGGCAACACCGTTGCGCTCAAATTCGACTTCACCATCAGGGGCGAGCAAATCACCCGCCTCAAGATCGCGCCCTGAAGCTCGAAATCTCCCGTTCTGCCCACAGCCCGTCCCCGATAGCCCAAAGCCGCTCAACCGAGCGGCTTTGGGCTATCAGTGGAGACGGCGGGAATCGAACCCGCGTCCGCGATCGCGTGATGGTGGCGTCTACGAGCGTATCCGGCGCTCTGATCTCACCTCAGGCTCGCCTCGCCGGCGGGGTTGCCTGTGGCCAGCTCCCTGAAGATGTCCCCGGTTTGGCGGAAGCGGGCCGCGCCGGGTAAGCCGACATTTGATTCCGGAGATCCCCGCGGTCGGCTGGCGGGGCCCAGAACCTCTCTAGTAGATCTCTCTAACTAGGCGAGGGCGTACTCGTGAGAGTCCGCACGTATGGTTTTGCCAGGTGTTTTACGAGGCCTCCTGGCACCTCGGCTCGCAACCACCGTCACGAAGTCGACCACGTCGAAGCCATGTCGTCCCCGTGTTTGGTGTGCCGCCCAGTCTAGACGAGAACGTCAGGGTGCCGGGGGCGCGGGCGGTGCCGGAACGGTCGATGTGACCGCCGGCGGCGTCGTCTGCGTGGGGTTCGTCGTAGCGGGCGCCGCCTGCGTCTGCGTCTGCGGTGGCGTGGTCACGGTCCTGGTTGGCGTCGTGACCGTCCGGGTCGGCGCCGTCGTCGTCTGGGTCTGCGTGTTCTTCTTGTGCTTCGTGGTCCCGCCCCACAGCGTGGTCGCGTTTGCGCCGCCACCGATCGACCCGCCGCCGACGAGCTCGGGGACCGTGAACACGACCGCGCACACGAGGAATCCGAGCAGGCCCGTGATGATCGCCAGACGCCAGCGGTCCTTCACCGAGGTGCGAGGCTCGCCGATCGCACCGGTCTGGGCGACTCGCGTCGGTGGCGCAGGCTCGGGCCCGGGGTCAGGCCGGGCGGACGCGTCGCGCACCATGCCCCGCACCGGGACCGCCCGCGTGACGACCTCGGTCGGCTTCTGCAGGCCCTCGCGGATGATCGCGACGAACACGGGCGTCGCGGCCGCCGCCGGGAGCGTGCCCGGTGCCCAGAGCTTGGACGTGATGTAGGCGGCAGCGGCTGATGCGACCGCGGTGATGGCAAGCGTCGTGAAGTCGATGCCTTGTCGACGACGCGAGCCGTGGTACGTGGGTGGATGGTGGGCCATGAAGCCCTTGACGCTACCCACAGCGGCTTGGGCTACGCGCTGGCGCTGCCGCCCGGGCGAGCTACCTGGGCCAGCCGCGGGCCTACCGTGACGCAGCGGTGCGCGGCGAAGACCCGCTCGATCTCGTCGGGGCCTGGTCGCGGCGCGTCCGCGGGCGGGATGATCGGCGCGGCGGCCGGAACCGAGGCATCGCGGACGAGGCGCTCGATGCCCGCCGGTGTGCTGAGGATGAGCACCCGGGCCGTCTTGCTGTGCACCCAGAAGCTGTGCGACACGCCCATCGGGACGGCGAGGACCCCGCCCGCTTCGAGCTCGACGACGTCGTCGCCCGCCTGCACGCTCATGCGCCCCTCGAGCACGATGTAGCTCTCGTCCTGCGGATGGGTGTGCAGCGGCGGCGACGCGTCCTGCGGAAGCAGGAACTCCATGAGCGCGAAGCGGTCGCCGACCGCCTCCCCCGGCACGCGGACGATCGCCAGGGTGCCGAAGAACCACAGCGCCTCGCCGGCGCCCGCGGCCGAGACGACCGGGCTAGCGGGGCTGGCCGATGACATAGCGAAAGATGTTCGTGATCCGGTAGCCGCCATCGGCGGTCGCAAACGGGACGAGGAAGTCGCGGATCGCCGCGGTGACGCCCTCTTCGCCGCCGTGGCGGATGGCGAGCGCGACCGGCCCGGACGACATGAGCCCGCGCAGCGCGGTCGCCTCGTCGGGGTACTCCCAGACGGTCTCGACGTCCTGGATCTCGAGCACGTCGAGCTGTGCCTCGTCGAGCACCGCGGTGAGCGCGTCCACCGGCGAGAGCGCGAACGGACCGGGCGCGCCCGCAGGCGGCGGCGGCATGAACGGCTTCAGCGCCGCGAGATACGGCGCGGCCTCGCACTGCTCGGGCAGCCCCCACGTGAGCATGAGCACCTGGCCGCCGGGCGCGAGCACGCGCACGGCCTCCTCCAGCGCGCCCGCCGGCCGCGCGGCGTACTGGAACGCGTTGAAGCCCGTGACGACGTCGAACGAGCCGTCCGCGAACGGCAGGTCCTCGATCTCGCCCTGCACGACCGGCGCACCGGGGACGCGGCGCTGCGCATGCGCGATCATCGCCTCGCTGGCATCCAGTCCGCTCACCTCGGCGCCGCGATCCGCCGCGAGCCGCAGGACGAGCCCGGCCCCGCAGCCGACGTCGAGCATCCGCGTGCCGGCACCGACGCCCAGCGCGTCGAGCCCCGCCTCGAACGCCGCCCGCGTGACCCCCTCCTGGACCTCGGCCCAGTCGTCGGTGCGCTCGCTCCAGAGATCGCCCTGAACGCTCGCCGTGCCCGTCGTGGTCTTGCTGGTCATCGTCCGCCTCCGCTCCTCGTTGATGGGAGAGCGACGCTACGAGCGGGCCGCGGCGCGAGCATCGGCTGAGCTGCCTATGTTAACGCGGGTGGCGGCCCATCTTTCGCCAGCGCGCCCGCGCTGCGGGCGGCGGCGACGGCAGCCGTCCGCGTCGGCGCGTCGAGCTTTGCGAGGATCGCGGACACGTGGTGGGCGACCGTGCGCTCGGACAGGTGAAGCGCCTGGGCGATCGCGCCGTTCGTCGCGCCACGCGCGACGTGCGTGAGCACCTCCTGCTCGCGGCGCGTCAGGCCGGCGGCGTTCGTGAGCGTCGAGCGGCGCGGCCCGCGGGGCGCGTGGCGGCCGCTGGCCGCGCGTTCGCGGACGAATGCGCGGGCGGCGGCGGCCGCGCCGAGCCGCTGCAGCGCAGCGACCGCCTCGCGCGCCGCGCGGTCGTCGCCCGGCAACGCGGCGAGCGCCGCCTCGTAGGGCGCGTCGCGCCCGCGCCAGGCGCCGATCGCGCCGCGCCAGTCGCCGCTGAGCTCGAGTGCCAGGGGCACGGGCGCGTTGTCGGGAACATCCACCGACTCGCCGCAGCGCGCCGACCACAGCGCGAGCTCCGCCGCCGACCGTGCGAGCCGCCGCCCGAAGGGAGCGCCCAGCCCCTCGTGGACCCGAGCCAGCGCCGCGCCCCGGTCACCGCGCAGCCACGCCGCCTCGGCGAGCGCCGCCCGGATGAGCCCGTGGCGCCAGCCGTCCGGCACGCCGTCAAGGGCGGTCAACGCCTCGTCGAGCAGCGCCTGGGCCGGCGGCTCGCCACGGCGAGCCGCCACGAGCCCCTCGACCGTGAGGGCGAGCGCGACGCCGCCATGCCAGCGGTGCCGGGCACGCGCGGCGTACTCGAGCGCCTCGTCCCAACGGCCGCGATCGAGCAGGCTGAGGGCGTTCGAGACGCAGACGTCGTCGTGTCCGGGCATCGACTGGTAGTCGTCGAAGAGCGCGAACGCCGGGACGGAAAAGCGGTCGATCGTCGCGTGATCGCGCTCGGCGGCGGCGACCCCGAGGCGGTTCACGTACGCGCGGATCGTCTGGAGATGCAGCCCGTGCGCGAGCGCAGCGGCGAGCGCCTCGCCGAGCAACTCTCCTCCCTGTGGGTGGCCGCGATGCGCGTAGGCGAGTCCGAGGCTGATCGTGACGTCGACGCGGACCTCGTCGAGTCCCGCTTCGGTCGCGAGGTGCAGCGCGCGATGAGCGGCGTCGATCGCGACGTCCGGGTCGAACGCCACCGCCTCCATGCGCACATACGCGGCACGCGCGCGGGCCAGCTCGGCGACCTCGCTCGTGCGCTCGAGCAGCTCGGCGGCGGCCAGCGCGGCGTCGCGCGCCTCGATCACCGCGTCGACCGACCATTTGGCCGCCGCGAGCATCACGAGCGTCCTGGCCTGCAAGAGCGGACTCGAGCCGGAGCGCGCGAGCGCCACCGCCTCCTCGGTTGCGGCGAGCGCATCCGTCATGCGACCGGAGAAGTTCGTGGCGCGCGCGAAGCGCAGCAGCATCTCGATCCGCTCCTCGGGCTCAAGACCGGCTCCGAGCCGCAGCGCACGCTCGAGCTGCAGGCCCGCCTCGCTCAGCGCGCCGACGCGCTCGGCCTCAGCCGCTGCGGTCGCTGCGTAGGCGCTGGCGTCCTGCACCATCCCGGCCTGTTCGGCGTGATGCGCGAGGCGCGCGTGATCTGCGACCCCGAGCTGCCGCAGCGCCGCCACGACGCGGGCGTGCAGCTCGCCCCGGCGCGGCGCCGAGATCGAGTCCTCGACCGCGCGGCGGATGAGCTCGTGGCGGAAGCCGAGCGTCTCGCGGTCATCCGTCATCACGCCGCGGGCGAGCGCCTCCTCGACCGCGTCGGTGCTTCCGGGAGCGACGGCGGCGAGCACGAGCGGCGGGACGCGCTGCCCGATGACGGCGGCGGCGTCGACCACGCCCCGCGCCGCGGGACCGAGCCGCTTGACGCGGGCGAGCGTGGCCGCGCGCACCGACGCGGGCAGCGTCCCGCCGGCCGACACGGCCTCGACCACGAGGAACGGGTTGCCGCCGGTCATCCGCGCGACCTCCTCCGGATCAGCGCCCGATGGAAGGGCGAGCTCGCGGATCGCGTCGTCGGACAACGGGCGCAGCCCGATGCGGCGCACGGCCGGGCTCGTCATGAGGTCGCCGACGAGGAGCGCCATCGCATCGTTGGCGGCGAGCTCGTCGTCGCGGTACGTCACGACGAGGACGACCGGCTCGTCCTCGATGCGGCGGGCGAGCAGGCGCACGACGTCGAGCGTCCCGGGGTCCGCCCAGTGGGCGTCCTCGATGACGGCGACGGCCGGGGCGCGCGAGCGCAGCGCGCCAAGCAGTGCGTGCGCGAGGGCGAACCGGTCGCTGCCCTCGAGCTCGGGCAGCTGGGCCGCACCGGCGGCGGCGGCGAGCTCGCGCACCGGCTGTAGCGGCCCCGGGACCGAGAGCGGCTCGCAGGCGCCGACGAGAAACGCGGCGCGATCATCCAGTCGCGCCCGCAGCGCCCGCAGGAGCGTCGTCTTGCCGATCCCCGCTTCCCCGCCGACGAACACGAGGCTGCCGCTTCCGTCGCGAGCGGCGGCGACGGCACGCTCGAGAGCCGCGAGGTCATCGTCACGCTCGAGCAGGCGCTCCACGATCGGCCGATCGTAAACGGCCCGGAACGTAGAGCGACGCGGTTCCGGGGCCGCTTTGAGGAACCCTCTGCTGGTTCGCACTCCGAAGAGGCGCTCCTGCGTCTGGGTGGCGCGGCCTCACACCTCGGTGGCCTCGCTCTTTGCGGCTCCAGTTCCGCGTCGCAGGAGGTATGTAATCCGGACGCCCGCCCGAGATCAAGAGCCGATTCGCACAAACCCCGGAAAATGCGGAAAACCCGCGATGTCGATGCCCCGCACCGTGCGTGAATTACCCTGGGGGCATGAGCGTCCAAGACGTCGCATGGGACCTCGCGCCGCTCGTTCGCGGCGACGAGGAGTCCGGCCCCGACCTCCTCCTCGAGGAGGCAACGACCCGCGCCGAGGCGTTTGCCGACGCGCACGCCGGACGGGTCGCCGAGCTCGCCCCGGCCGAGTTCGCCGCGGCCGTCGCCGAGCTGCAGGAGATCTCCGATCTCGGCGGTCGAGCCGGCAACTACGCGATGCTGCGCTTCAGCGTCGACACCGCCGACCCCGCGATCGGCGCGCTGCTGCAGCGCATGCAGGAGAAGGGCACGGCGATCGAGACGAGGCTCCTGTTCTTCGAGCTCGAGTGGGCGGCGCTCGAGGACGACCGTGCCGAGGAGCTGCTCGCCGCCGACGGGCTCGACACCGCGCGCCACTTTCTGTGCTCGGCGCGGCGCTACCGCCCGCACCTGCTGACCGAGCCCGAGGAGAAGATCCTCGCCGAGAAGAACATCTCGGGGGCGAGCGCCTGGTCGCGCCTGTTCAGCGAGCAGGTCTCCGCGATCACGGTCGACGTCCCCGGCGAGGAGGAGCCGGTCGCGCTCGACAGCGCCCTCGCGCGGCTCATGTCACCCGACCGCGACGTACGCAAGGCCACCGCCGAGAGCGTCACCGGGGCGCTCGCCCCCGGGCTGCGGACGCGCGCGTTCATCTTCAACACGCTCCTGCACGACAAGGCCGTCGACGACCGGCTGCGTCACTACCCGAACTGGCTCGCGGCGCGCAACCTGTCAAACGAGGCGTCGGATGAGTCCGTCCAGGCCCTGCTGAGCGCGGTGCGCAACCGCTACGAGATCCCGCGCCGCTGGTACCGCCTCAAGGCGGAGCTGCTCGGGGTCGACAGGCTCGCCGACTACGACCGCATGGCCGCGGTCACGCACGACGACGTGCCGGTCGACTGGGAGGACGCCAAGGAGCTCGTACTCGACACGTACGCCGCATTCACGCCGCAGCTCGGCGACCCGGCGCGCGCGTTCTTCGACGACCACCGCATCGACGCGCCGCCGCGTCCGGCCAAGCGGGGCGGGGCATTCGCCGCGTACACGGTCCCGAGCGAGCACCCCTACCTCATGCTCAACTACACGGCCAAGCGCCGCGACGTGCTCATCCTCGCCCACGAGATGGGCCACGGACTGCACGCCGAGCTCGCGCGGCCGCGCGGGGTGCTCGAGCAGGGCACGCCTCTGACGCTGGCCGAGACCGCGTCGGTGTTCGGCGAGGAACTCGTCTTCGGCCGCCTGCTGGAGCAGGCGACGACACCGGAGTCACGCCTGTCGCTGCTCGCCGAGTCGATCGAGGGCCAGATCGCCACCGTGTTTCGCCAGACGGCGATGAACCGCTTCGAGGACCTCGTGCACACGTCGCGGCGCGAGGAGGGCGAGCTGAGCTCGGAGCGCTTCAACGAGCTGTGGGCCCAGTCGCAGGAGGAGATGCTCGGCGACAGCGTCGAGATCACCGAGGGCTACCGCACGTGGTGGTCCTACGTGCCGCACTTCATCGGCACGCCGGGCTACGTCTACGCGTACGCCTACGGACAGCTCCTGGCGCTCTCGATCTACAAGCGCTACCTCGACGAGGGCGAGTCGTTCGTGCCCAGCTACATAGAGCTTCTGTCCGCCGGCGGCTCGCGCAGCCCGGAGGAACTCGGCGCGATGGTCGGCATCGATCTGTCGGACCCGGGCTTCTGGGACAGCGGCCTCGATCTCGTCGAGGCGCAGCTCGAAGAGGCCGAGGCGGCGGCGCGGGCGGCGATGGCGAAAACCTAGCCGTCTGGCCTTTAGCGGCCGCCCAGCGACGTTGTCACAATGGGAGTCATGAACATGCACGGCTGGCTTCCCGCTGAGGAGCCTCAGAGCGCGACCCTGACGCCGCGCGCCACGGACCCGCCTCCGCCCGCCCCGCGGCAGGAGCGCTCTGCGCTGCGCAAGTTCCTCACGCCGTTCATCGTCGTCGGCGCGTTCCTGCTCAAGTTCGGCAAGGCCGCGCTGCTCATCCTCCCGAAGGCCAAGCTGCTGACGACGTCGGCCACGATGCTCGTGTCGGTCGCCGCCTACTCGATCATCTGGGGCTGGAAGTTCGCCCTGGGCTTTGTCGTGCTGCTGTTCGTCCACGAGATGGGCCATGTCATCCAGCTGCGCCGCGAGGGCATTCCGGCGAGCGCCCCGATGTTCATTCCCTTTCTCGGCGCCGTCGTCATGGCCAAGTCGCTCGGCGAGAACGCGACCGCGGAAGCGCGCGTGGGGCTCGCCGGCCCGATCCTGGGCACGCTGGGCGCGCTGGCGCTCATCCCGGTCGCCATCCTGACCAACAGCGACTTCTGGCAGGCGCTTGCGTTCACCGGCCTGTTCCTCAACCTCTTCAACCTGCTGCCGGTCGTCCCACTCGACGGCGGCCGGGCGATGGCGGCGATGTCGCCGAAGATGTGGTGGGTCGGGCTGGCTGCGCTCGTCGTACTCGCGTTCGTCTTCCCCAACCCGATCATCTTCATCATCCTGCTGTTCGCGGCCATCGAGACCTACAAGCGCTGGAAGGCGCGCCGCAGCGGCAGCGACGAGGTCGCGGCCTACTACCGCGTGAAGCCGTCGCACCGCATCGTGATCGCCGTCGTCTACCTCGGGCTCATCGCGATCTGCGTCGTCGGGATGGACCTGACGCACCTGCAGCGCAGCATTCCGTCGTAGGCGATCGCCTAGCCGTGGCTCCTGAGGCCCGGCTGCCTCGGTAGCGTCTGGGTCAGTGTCAGAGATCAGCGTCGAGCGCTTGACGAAGCGCTACCGCGAGACGCTGGCGGTCGACGACCTCTCGTTCTCGGTCGACGGCGGTCACGTGACCGGCTTTCTCGGCCCCAACGGGGCGGGCAAGTCGACGACCCTGCGCGCGCTGCTCGGGCTCATCCGGCCGACGAGCGGCGCGGCGCTCGTGCTCGGCCGGCCGTTTGGAGCGCTCGACGAGCCGGCACGCACGGTCGGGGCGGCGCTGGACGCATCCGAGCTTCACCCCGGGCGGTCCGGCCGCAGCCACCTGCGCACGCTCGCCGCCGCCGCCGGACTGCCGACGAGCCGCGTCGACGAGGTGCTCGGCCTCGTCGAGCTGACGCCGGCGCGCAATCGCCCGGTGAAGACCTACTCGATGGGCATGCGCCAGCGCCTCGTGCTCGCGGGCGCACTGCTCGGCGATCCGCAGATCCTGATGCTCGACGAGCCGGCCAACGGACTGGACCCGCAGGGCATGCGCTGGCTGCGCGACATCCTGCGCGCGCTGGCGGCCGAGGGGCGGGCGGTCCTCATCTCCAGCCACGTGCTCTCGGAGGTCGAGCAGACCGTCGACGAGATCGTCGTCATCAGCGCGGGCAGGCTCATCACCCAGGGACCGCTCGCGGACATCATCACCGAGCAGCGCCCGGCGTTCGTGCGCACGCCGCAGCCCGAGCAGCTCAAGGCCGCGCTCGAGGCCACCGGCGCCGGCGTGACCACCGACGGGCGCGCCGAGGTGCTGCTCGTGCACCGTATGGCGCTCGAGGGAATCGGCACGCTCGCGGCCGAGCACGGGATCGTCATCTACGAGCTCACGCGGGCAGCCGGCTCGCTCGAGGACCGCTTCCTCGAGCTCACCGGGGAAGGCGGCAACGTGCGATGAGGGCTGTCCGCTCGGAATGGCTGAAGCTCGTATCGGTGCGCGCGACCTGGCTGCTGCTCGGCTCGATGGTGCTGCTCGAGGGCGCCTACGCGATCGCGGTCGCGTCCTCCGGTGACCTGCAGAAGCTGCGCGGGGGCGACGCCGAGAACCTCTTCATCGGGACGCCGCTCGCAACCATCTTCGTGTTCACGATCGGCGCGCTCCTGGCGACGAACGAGTACCGCCACAAGACGGCGAACCCGACGTTCATCGTCACGCCACGACGCGAGCGCGTCGTGCTCGCGAAGTTCGCGGTCGGGCTCGTCGTCGGGCTCGCGTCGGCGCTGCTGTTCATCGCCGTGAACGCCGGTTTCGGCCTGTCGATCCTCTCCAACCGCGGCGTGCCCGTCGATCCCGGCACCGCGATCAACATCTACGTCGGCGTCGGCATCGGGCTCGTGCTGACCTGCCTGCTCGGCGTCGCCCTCGGCGCGCTCATCCGCAACCAGGTCGTCACGATCGTGCTCGGGATCGGGCTGTTCTTCGTCCTGCGCGACCTGCTGACCTCGATCTTCGGCAAGGCCGCCGGCGCCTACTTCCCGGGGCCGTCGCTGCTCGCGCTCCAGGGCCCGAGCGGGGAACACTGGCTGCTCAGCCAGGTCGGCGGGGGCCTCGTGTTCGCCGGATATTGCCTCGTCATCGCGATCGCGGCGGTCATCGCGACGCGCAAGCTCGAGATCGCCTGAGTGGCGTTACGCGGCCACCTACGGCGATGAAGACGCGGGTCGACAGGCGGCGGATCAAGCCAATCGTCTGACGTTGATCCGGCTATACGTGCACATCCGCGGGACCTTGCCGACGCGCGCGCCAGGGAAGGACCTCGGCGCTCGCTCCCTCGTCTGGTGATCGCTGCTGTTGAGCCCGCGCGCGGCCGACCGCTAGCGATTCGCCTCGCGCAGCGCGCGGTCCATGTCGCGCTTCATCTCGCGGCCCTTGATCGCCTCACGCTTGTCGAAGCGGTCCTTGCCCTTCGCGACGGCGATCTCGACCTTCGCGCGGCCGCCCGAGAAGTAGATCCGCGTGGGGACGAGCGTGAGGCCGCGCTCCTTGATCTGGCCGGAGAGCCGGTCGAGCTGGCGGCGATGGACGAGCAGCTTGCGGTCGCGCTCGGGCTCGTGGTTCTGCGCCGCGGCCGGGCCGTAGGGCGGGATGTGGACGTTGTGCAGCCACAGCTCGTTGTCGCGCACGAGCGCGTAGCCATCCTTCAGCTGGGCGCCGCCGTTGCGCAGCGCCTTGACCTCGGTGCCCTCGAGCACGATCCCGCACTCGTAGCGGTCGAGCAGCTCGAAGCGAAAGCTCGCGTACCGATTGGAGGCGACGTCGCCCGGTGCGACCTTGCGTTTTGCGCCCTTGGCCATGGTTCGAGCGTAGTCGAGCAGCCGCGTGGGACCATGACGCCATGGAGGCCGACGACCTCTACGGACTGCCCCTCGAGGCGTTCATCCCCGAGCGCGGGACGCTGGCGAAGACACTGCGCGCGGACGGGCGGCGCGACGAGGCGGCCGAGGTCGCCAAGCTGCGCAAGCCGTCGGTCGCGGCGTGGGCGGTCAACCAGCTCGTCCGCACGCAGGGCAAGGTCGTCAAGAAGCTCTATGGGGCGGGCGACGCGCTGCGCAAGGCCCAGGAGAAGCTGCTCGCCGGAAGCGGGGACGGGCGCGCGCTGCGCTCAGCCGGCGAGCGGGAGCGGGCGGCCGTCGACGGGCTCGTCGAGCTCGCCCGCGGGCTGCTCAGCTCGGATGGCCACGAGCTCAGCCCGGCGGTCGTCGAGCGCGTGGCGGACACACTGCACGCGGCCGCGCTGGACGCCGGCGCGCGCGAGCAGGTGCGCGCGGGGCGGCTGGAGAAGGAGCTGCGCCACGTCGGGCTCGGGCTCGGCGAGGGCGCGTTCGCCGCCTCCGCACCTGCCGCTGGGACGCCCAAGCCCACGGCACCCCCGCGGCGAACGACGCGCAAGCCCGCGCCGGCGAAGCGAGCAGATCCCCGGCGCGAGGACCGCGAGCGAGCTGAGAAGCGCAAGACCGCCCGCGTGGCCGAGGCGCAGGCGCGCCGGCGCGGCGAACGCGCCGACAGCGCGCTGCGCGCCGCCGAGGAGCGCCGGGAGCGGGCGGCGAGCGCGCTCGAGGACGCCGACGCGGCGCTAGAGGCCGCGCGCAAGGAGGTCAAGGACGCGGCCGCTGCGCACCGCCGCGCGAAGCAGGAGCTCGACGGCGCATGACCGCGCCCGGCCCTACGCGGCGGGCTTGCGCGCGATCGTCTCGAGGTACTCGTACCCGGCCGCCATCGTGCCGTCGTCGCGCTCGTTGATCTCCGTGAAGTACGCGAGCAGGTCAGCACGGGCCTGCGCCCAGCGCTCCTCGTCGACACCCGCCCGCGCGACAATCGCCGGCCCCAGGTTCTCCTCCCAGTCCACCAGGTGCGCCTCGGGTGAGTCGTAGGCGATCGTCACCATCCTGCGCCCCATCTCGAGCTCGACCCCGAGCGGCTGCAGCAGCTCGGTCACGTGCGGCTCGGAACCCCACAGCACCGGCGGGCGAAAGCCCTCGGGCAGCGGCAGCATGAGCATGACGATGTGCACCATGAACCGCCCGAACTTTCCGTCGGGCGTCCAGCACGCGATCGCGATCGTGCCGCCGGGCCGGCAGACGCGCACGAGCTCGCGCGCCGCCGCCCCCTGGTCGGGCGCGAACATGTGACCGAACGTCGACGTGACGACGTCGAAGCTCGCGTCCTCGAACGGCAGCTCCTGTGCGTCGGCGACGACCCACTCGATGCCGTCGACGCCTGCGGCCTGCGCCCGCGCTCGCGCCGCCCCGAACGCGGCATCGGTCAGATCCGAGGCGACCACGTCGGCGCCCCGCTGTGCCGCCGGGATCGCGATCGAGCTTCCGCTGCCGGTCCCGATGTCGAGCAGCCGCACACCGGGCCCGACGGCGCCGATGCGGTCGAGCAGCCGCGCGCCGACCGGGAGGATGTTGTCGGCGAGCTGGTCCCAGTCGCCCGCCTCCCACATGGCGCGGTTGCCTTCGCGCAGTTCGTCGAGCGGCTCTGTCATCGCGGTCTCCTATCGAAATCCGAGGGTTGGTTCGGGCACGGGAAGCGGACTCTGCGACAGGCCGTCGCGCAGTTCGGGCTCGTTGTACGCGCACGGTGCCACGTCGTTCGGCGCGTCGGGGTGAAACATCGCCGCGATCGTCTGGATCTGGCCGCGGCCCGGACCGAGCTCGCTCTGCCCGCCGCCGTAGACACCGATGCCCGCACGTTCGCAGTGCTCGTAGATCTCCAGCAGCGCGCGGATCGTCCCCGAGCGGGAGGGCTTGACGTTGAGCATTCGCGGGACCGAGGCCAGGCGCTCGATGTCGCGCACGCTGTGGATCGGGGCGTCCCACGTGACGCGGTCGCGATGGGGCGCGAGGACCTCCTCGGTCTCAGGCGTGAGCTTCGGATCCTCGATCCACGCATCCGGCAGACCCTCGGCGACGCGCCGGTACACCGGAACGTCGGCGGGGATCGACGCGTCCCACTGCCCCTTGAGATCGACGACGTCGACCGCGTCCGTCGCGGCCAGCCCGGCGACGTACGCCTCGTCCCAGCCGGCGGGCATGAGCTTGAGCCTCATGGCCGGATACCGCGTGAGCCGTTCGAGCAACGGGTCAAGCGACGCCTCGGGACCAGGAGAGACGACGAAATGAAGCGGCGCGGACGCGCGACCAAGTGCGTCGGCCAGCGAAAGACCGGCTTGGCGAAGCGCGAGGTCGAGCGCCGCGCTCTCGAACGCCCAGCGGCGGTAGTCGCGGTAGTCCGGGTGCGCCGGCTCGTCGCCGAAGAGGTCGATATCCGCCACGTGGCTCGAGAAGGAGTCGACGGTGAAGCTTCCCGTGAGCTCGTGAGCGCGACCGTCGCGTTGAAAGCTCAGCTGGTCGGTCGCATCGTACGTGACGTCCTCCCCCAGTCCCTCCTCGCCGCGGGCGTGCAGGTGAACCACGGTCGTGTGCCGCGTGAAATATGGATTGAGCACCATCTCGCGCCCGGCGAGTTTGTATCCCTCGATCTCGAGTGGGAGGTCCGCGAGGTGCTCGTAGCCGGAGGACATGACCGGATCGTGCACGGACGGGCGCCGGGCCGCGACGTGGGGCGACCCGGGAATTTCAGGCTGCCGACCGAGGAGAAAGGGCGCCGCCGAGCTCCTCGCGCGAGCCGATGTCGAGCTTCATGTAGCTCTGCGTCAGGTGCCCCTCGACGGTCCGCAGCGTCACGAAGAGCCCCTGGGCGATCTCGCGGTTGCTGAGACCATCAGCCGCCAGCCGCGCGACGCGTCGCTCGCTGGGCGTAAGAGAGTCCGCGCCGCTGCGCGCGGCGCGACGCGGCCGTGCGCCGGTCGCCAGCAGCTCCGCTCGCGCCAGGGTGGCGGTGCGTAGTGCGCCGCAGCGGTCGGCCAACTCGAGCGCCTCGCGCAGCGGCTCACGAGCGTCGCGCCGGTGCCCCGCGCGACGCAGGGCCGCGCCGTATGCCGTGAGCGATCGGGCGCACTCGTAGCGCGCCGACGCGCCCTCCACCACGGCGGCCGCCTCGCGCAGAAGCTCGATGCCCTCGTCGCCGCCCGCGATGGTTCCGGCCGCGCGCAGCGCGAACGACAACGATCCCGGGGCCCCCCAGATCCGCGAGCGTTCGAGCTGGTCGTCCGCCAACTCGCGTGCGATCTCGTGGTCGCCGAGCTGCCAGTGCGCAAGCGCCGCAGATCCACGAGTCGCGACGGCGGTGAGGTCGCGGCCGGCCAGTTCGTCGCGCTCGCGGATCTGCGCGAAGTCGCGCAGCGCCCCCGCCGGGTCGCCGGCCGCCAGCCGCAGGTGACCGCGGCTATAGAGCAGCCGGCTTGCCATCGCCACGCCGCGGAGATCCTCCCCGACGCCCTGCTCGCCGAGGAACTCGTGACAGTCCGCGAGCTCCGAACGCTCCACCATGGCATCCAGGATGCTGGCGATGAGCATGTGCCTGCCCAGGCCGTAGGCGTGCCCCGCCGCCTCGAGACACGTGCGCGCCTCGGCCTCGGCCTCGGCGATGCGTCCCTGGCAGAAGCGCACCTGGCAGCGACAGCTTGACGCGATCGCGAATCCGACGAGCGATCCGCGCGTGCGGGCACGCCGCACCGCCCCCGTGTACAGCTCCTCGGCGCGCTCGAGCCGCTCCGCGTAGAAGAGCGTCCAGACCGCCAGCGGGTAGTTCGGAGCATGCGGAGGCGCGACCAGCAGGGTCCCGTCTGCCACCGCCAGCTCGGCGAGGTCGGCGGCGTGGCTGGCGGGCACGAGCCGGTGGGCGGCGTCGTAGGCCATGGCCGCCAGCACGAGACGCTCTCCCAGCGTCCCCCCGGACAGCCCGCCCTCGAACGCTTGCAACCGTGCGCGCACCCGGCCGGTGGTGGCGGGATTGAGCTGCGCGGTCCCCGCCAGGATCCCTTCGATCTCCAACGCGGCGCCGGTATCGCCGCTGGCGATGCAGCTCGCACGCGAGGCATCGAGTAGTTCCAGCCCCTGCTCGATCTCTCCTGTCGCAACGACGGTCAGCAGAAATTCCACCGCCGCGGCGCGCTGCACGTGCGGGGGAAGCCGTCCCTCGAGCGCCTCTCGCAGGTGCCTGCTCGCGTCAGGCCATCCACCCGTGAACTCGGCCGTGCCGAGTTCGTACAGGATCGAGGGCCGATCTTCCGCGAGCGGGGGTTCAGCGAGCGCTCGCGTCAAGTAGTTGCAGGCCGCGTCGACTGCCCCGCGGTCGCGGACCTCGCCAGCGGCGACGCGCAAGCACCGCACGACCTCGGCATCGCCCGCGGGCTCGGCCGCCATCAGGTGCGGGGCGAGCTCAGCCGCCCCGACCGAGTCGCCTCCCAGCAGCCTGGCCGCGCGCTTGTGGCTCACCGCACGCTGCGCGACCGGGATCTCGCCGTACACGGTCGTGCGAACGATCGGATGGATGAATTCCAGCGGGCGGGTGTCACGCACGATCGCGGCGGCCGTCAGCGCGTCTGCCGCCTCGCCGGCGGCCTCGGGCTCGAGCTCCGCCAGCGCCGCCGCGTGACGCAGCTCAGCGCTCTTGCCGAGCACCGCGATGGCGAATGCGAGCCTCGTGGCGGGCTCCCCCAGGCGCCTCAGCCGCGCGAGCGTTGCCCGCGAGATCGTGTTGGGAGCGATGTGCATGACGCGCTCGCAGCCCTGCTCGTCGGGGACGACACCGTCGGCCTGCAATGCCCGCAGCAGCTCCTGCAACAGGAACGGATTGCCACCGGTCGCGACCCGGCAGGCGTGCGCGAACTCCGTCGAGCTGTCACTTCCGAGCAGGCGATCGATCAGCGCCACGGTCGCCGCCTCGCTGAGCACCGCGGGACGCACCACGGTCGCCACGAGCTCGGGCTCCGCGATCGCCGGCAGGGCATCGCTCGCGCCTTCGCCAACGCGGGTGGCATACACGATCAGCAGGGCCAGGCCCTCGACCCTGCGCGCGATGTAGGCGAGAAACGAGGCCGAAGCGCTGTCGGCCCAGTGCGCATCGTCGACAGCGATGAGCACGGGGCGCTCCGCCGCGAGGTTCGCGGTCAACCAGTACAGGCCGTGCAGCACGGAACCGGGGTCCTTTGCACGGTCGGCCAACGCGTCCCGCACGGAGAGCGCGGTCGTGGCGAGGCCAGCAGCACCGCCGGTTACGTTCTCGTATTCCTCAGGGGACATCGACACGAGCGCCGCGTCGAACAGCTGCCGCACGACCCCGTAGCCAAAGTCTCGCTCGAGCTCGCCGCCGCGGGCGCTCAGTACGCGCATCCCGGCCTCAGCCGCGCGCTGCGATGCGTACGCGAGCAGCGCCGACTTGCCGATCCCCGCCTCGCCCTCCAGAGCCACCACCGAACCCTCGCCCGCAAGCGCGGACTCGATACGCGCGGCCAGCTGCTCGGACTCGTCCTCGCGTTCGAGCAGATCGGCCGTCGCCGACCCCGCGCGTGTCCTCATTAGTCCATTGTCTTCGGTTGGCTTCGCAAAAGTCCAGGGTTCTTCCACGTCGCCGTGCTCGGGCGCGCCGTGCAGAGTCGGATGCAGAGAAGGCATTACGACCCAGGAGGCAGGAAATGCGTCGCAGGTACCTCATCCCCGCCGCCGTTGTCGCGGCCGCCGCGCTCGCGACCACGCCGAGCACGGGCGCCGTGGCCAAGACCAAGAAGGCCAAGGAGTTCAGCTGCACGATCGACAGCATCGCGCTCGGGCAGCCGACGCCCGCGAGCCCGACGGTCACGCAGCTCGGTTTCGTGTCGTGCCCGAAGCCGCTCGGCGACGGATTGCACTACAACCAGATCACGATCACACAGTTCCCCGCCCCGGGCGCGCCCGGGGCCGCGACGGGCAAGTTCAAGAATTACTTCAACCGCGGCACGACGCGAGGTACGGTGGCGGTGGCCATCGTCGCCAACGGCGGTCCGATGAACCTCACCTTCACCGGAACGGTCACCTACACCGGCGGCACCGGCAAGTTCAAGCACGTGGCAGGTGGCGGCACGATCGTGTGCACGTCGGCTGACGGCGGTGCGCACAAGTCATGCGAGGTCCACACGACGCTCACGGGAGTCTGACCATGTCGCACAAGATCACGCTCTACATGTTCACCGGCTCGGCGCCGTCGATGTCGGCGCAGCTGATGCTCGCGCACAAGGGACTCGACCATAAGCGCAAGCACCTGATGGTCGGGCCGCATGCGTTCGGGATGCTCGGCCGCGGCTTTCAGACGATGACCGTGCCCGCGCTGAAGGTCGACGGCCGGCGTGTCCAGGGGTCGCGGGACATCTCGCGGACGTTGGACGAGCTCGTGCCGCACCCGCCGCTGTTTCCGGCCGACCCCGAGCGCCGTCAGGCGGTCGAGCTGACCGAGCGCTGGGGCGAGGAGTTCCAGGACGTCGTGCGCCGGTTCGGCCTGTGCGCCGCGCAGCGCGATCCGACCGCGTTCTCAGAGCTCTATCGCCACCCCAGCGCGCTCATGCGCCCGGCGTCGCGGATGTCGCGCGGGCTCACGATCCGTCTCGCGACCGCGGGGCACCGAGCCACTGACCGCAACGGTGAGGAGGGCGTGGCGGGGCTTGCCGACCGCCTGGACCAGATCGACGCTTGGATCGACAGCGGCGTGTTGAACGGCCCCGAGCTGAACGCGGCCGACTTCCAGATCGCGCCGAACGTGGCCCTCCTGCAGTGCTTCGCGGATCTCGCGCCGTTCGTCGCGGGGCGGCCGGCGGCGCGGCTGGCGGAACGAGTCGTGCCGGACTTTCCGGGCAATGTCGGCCCGGTCCTGCCGCAGTCCTGGCTCGGGCCGCAGTCGCCACCGCCCGCCGAGTACGTGGAGTACGCCGACCCAACGCTCCTCGTCGCGCAGCGCTATGGCTGACGGGACCTGCATCCATCTCGAGGTCGCGCTCGAGTGCGGCGAGAACACGATCCGCGGGGTCGTCGACGATCGCGGCGGCGCGGTCGTCGAGTTCAGCGGCTGGCTCGAGCTCATGTCGGCGTTCGACACCGTCTGCGCCCGCGCGACGGCCAACGGGGGCAAGGCGGACTCAGGGCTCCTGCGAGACCGCAGCTGCGGGGATTAGGTCGACCCGTCCGCGCGCGGTTTCGACGCGCTCGACGGTGACGCGGACGGGATCGCCGAGGCGGATCGTCTCGCCGGTGCGCTCGCCGGTCAGGATCGTGCCCTCCTCGTTGAGCTCCCACCAGTCGCCGCGCAGGCGGCGCATCGGTAAGAGCCCCTCATGGCCCGCGCCGAAGCGCACGAACGCACCGGCGCCGATGAGGCCGGTGACCTCGCCGTCGAACACCTGATCCCAGCCCTCCTCGAAGAGCTCGCGCTCGAGGAGGAATGCGCGCGTGATGCGGTCGGCCAGGCGTTCGAGCCCGATCGCCTCGCGCTCGCGTGCCGACGACCACACGCCGGCCTCCTCCAGGTCCCCGGCGCGTGGCGCGTCCTCGCCGCCGCCGACGGCGCTCAGCAGCGCGCGGTGCGCGACGAGGTCCGGGTAGCGGCGGATCGGCGACGTGAAGTGCAGGTAGCGCGTCAGGCCCAGGCCGGCGTGCCCGAGGTTCTTCGGGCTGTAGTAGGCCTGCATGAGCGAGCGCAGCACGAGGAACGTGAGCGCGTCGCGGCCGTGGCCCGTGCGCGCCACGTGCTCTGAGACCGCGCGCGAGCACGCGGCGACGACCTCCGCGGCCTCCGACGGCGTCAGCTGCTCCTTGACCGGCGGCGTCGGGATGGCGAGCGACGCCAGCTGCGCCACGAGGCGCAGCGCCCGCTCGCCGTCGGGCTTCTCGTGAACGCGGTACAGCGTGGGCACGCCGCGCGCATCCAGCAGCGTGGCGACCTGCTCGTTGGCGGCGATCATGAGGTGCTCGATGAGCCGGTGCGACTCGGTCGGCGCGCTCGGCCGCGACTCAGCGACGTGGCCGCCACGGTCGAAGCGAAACTCGGGCTCGCTCGTTTCGAGCTCGAGCGCGGACTGCTCCAGGCGCCGGTCCTGCAGCGCGGTCGCCACAGCGCGGGCGGCTGCGAGCGGGGTCGCCCACGGCTCCTGCGCCTCCTGCACCCCGGCGAAGACGCGGTCGACCTGGTCGTAGTCCAGCCGCGCGTCCGAGCGGATCGTCGAGCGGTAGAACTCGGCCCGCGCGACCCGCGCGCCGGCGAAGTCGAGCTCGACCGTCACCGCGGCGCGCTCCTGGCTGGGCACGAGCGAGCACGCGTCGTTGGACAGCGCCTCGGGCAGCATCGGCTCCACTCGGCCCGGGAGATAGACGCTCGTGGCGCGCCGCGCCGCCTCGCGATCGACGAGCGAACCCGGCTTGACGTACGCGCTCACGTCGGCGATGTGGATCCACACGCGGGTCAAGCCGCTCTCGAGCGCCTCGGCGGAGATCGCGTCGTCGAAGTCCCGAGCGGTCGCCGGGTCGATCGTGAACGTCGGCAGGTCCGTGAGATCGCGGCGCGCGACGCCACCGTCGTCGGGCCCTGCCTCGCTGGCCTTGCGCGCCGCGCGCTCGACCGCCGGGTCAAAGCGCCGCCGCAGGCCACGGTCGAGCATGAGCGCTTCGAGGACGTCGCTCGCGACGTCCGGGCGCCCGATGCGGCGCAGCACCTTGGCCCGGGCCTTGCCCCGCGCCGGGCGCACGAGCACGAGATCGCCGACTCGCGCGCGCGGGTCGCGCTCGACGATCATCCGCGCCTGGCGCTCTCCCCTCGTCTCGGGCGGGAAGAACGGCTCGGCCATGAGAAAGCGCCCGCGCTTGTCAAGGACCGCGACGAGCCCATCGCTCACAGCTTGCGCGCCAGCACGCGCAGTGCCTTGTCCAGCGCCTCGTCGCGCTTGGGCGTGGCGGGGTCGTCGCGCGCGGGCACGTCGGGCTTGATCGGGTTGCCGCCGAGGTTGCGCCCGCTGGGCAGGAAGTACTGGCCGACCGTGATGTCCAGCGCGCCGCCGTTGGCCAGCGGAATCACTTCCTGGAAGACACCCTTGCCGAACGTGTTCGTGCCGACGACCGTCGCACGCTTGCGGTCCTGCAGGGCGCCGGTGACGATCTCCGACGCCGAGGCCGTGCCGCCATCGACGAGCACGACGACGGGCAGCGTGCCGGCGATCGGCTGGCCCAGCGCATAGAGCGTGCGCTTGGGCACCGAGCGCCCCTTCGTCGTGACGATCGGCCCGTCCTTGAGGAACATGCTCGCGATGAGCTGCGCCTCGGTGATCAGGCCACCGCCGTTGCCGCGCAGGTCGAAGACGATGCCCTTGATCCCGTGCGTCTTGGCCTTCCGGATCGCCGCGGTCATCTGATCGTCGGCGTCCTGGGAGCTGAACGTCGACAGCGCGATGTACGCGACCTTCTTGGCGCCGGCCTGCTTGAGCCGCGACGCGACGATCGGGACGCGGATCTCGTCGCGCATGATCGTCTTCTTGAGCCTGCGCGTACCGCGCAGGATCGCGAGCCTGACCTTCGAGCCCTTCGGGCCCTTGACGAGCGCGACCGCCGCCTTCTCGGGAAGCCCGGCGAGCTTCTTCCCGTCGGCGGCGATGATGACGTCGCCCACGCGCAGGTCCTCGCGCGCGGCCGGCGAGCCCTCGAAGACCGTCTCGACGCGCAGCCCGTTGCTCACGCCGCGAATCGCGACGCCGATGCCCGAGAAGCGGTTCTCGACGGACTGCTCGAAGCTCGAGTAGTCCTGCGGCGAGAAGTAGTTGGAGAAGCGGTCCTTGAGGTTCTTCACCAAGCCATCGAGCGCCGCGTTGGAGAGCTGCGAGTCGTCGATCCGGCGGTAGAAGCGGTCGTGCACGATGTCGATGCCCTCGTTGACGACGCGCGGGCCGTCCTTGCCGAGCACCGCGTTGGCGATGGGATCAGGCAGGTACTGCGGGTGCCCGCCGAGCCAGATCCCGAGCGCGAGCACGCTTGGGATCAGGGCGGCGAGGACGATGGTCAGCGTGCGGCGCATGGGCACATCCCGCTGGGATCAGGCCCACCGGTGCGTGTACTAAACCTCAGACGCGCAGGAAGCGGCGTAGTGACAGGCCCGAGCCGGCCGCGGAGACCGCGACGCTCGCGACCATCAGCACGATGATCAGCAGCCCGAAGTTGATCGTGTCCGGCGCCGAGATGAGCGAGAAATCGTGCTTGAGCGGGTCGATGAACGCGATCTTCCCGACCAGCAGCAGCAGGATCGCCATGCCCCCGCCGAGCGCCCCCACGATGATCCCCTCGATCACGAACGGCCAGCGAATGAACCAGTCGGTCGCGCCGACGAGCTTCATGACCTCGACCTCGCGACGGCGGGCGAAGAGCGACAGCCGGACGGTGTTGGAGATCAGCAGGATCGACGCCAGGATCAGCAGCGACGCGAGCAGCGCCATGCTGAGCTTCACGACGTGCGTGGCACCGAGGATCTTGCTCGTCTCCTCGCGGCGGTCCTTGACCTCGTCGATCGCCGGGTCGACGTTCGTGCGCTGGCCGTTGGCGGAGACCGGCGCGAGGAGGTTGCGCAGGTCGTCTGACCTGTCGGCCGAGGTCGGGGTGATGCGGAACGTGTCGGGCAGCGGGTTGGAGCCCAGGAGCGCGTAGGCCTCCGGGTTCTGCTTCTTCTCCTTGGCGTACGCCTCGGCCTTGGAGACGAACTGCACGTTGCTCACGTACTTCGTGTCGTCGGCCAGTTTGCGGCGCACGCGCTCGACGTCGGCATCGGTCGCGTTGGTCTTCATGAAGACGTTGACGAGCACCTTGCTGCGCACGTCGTTGGCCGCGCCCGTCGTGGCCTGGACCATCGGGATGAAGACGCCCAGGACGAGCATCGTCACGAGCACCGACGCCATCGCGGCGAAGGACGGAACCGCGTTGCGCTTGAGCGAGCGGAACGACTCGCGCAGGAAGAAGGAGACGTGCATCAGCGAAAGTCCGGCCCGTCGAACTCGCGGCCGAGCTCGGTGTAGGCGACGTCGAGCATGTCGGTGAACTCGTCCGTCGTCTGCTCGCGCGGGGCGTAGAGGCCGGTCGCCTCGTCACGGACGATGAGCCCGCCGTCGAGCTCGATGACGCGCCGGCGCATCCGGTCGACCATGTGCGAGTCGTGCGTGGCGACGAGGACCGTCGTCCCCGCGCGGTAGATCCGGTACAGCAACTGCATGATCCCCAGCGAGGTGTGCGGGTCCAGGTTGCCCGTGGGCTCGTCGGCCAGCAGCAGCGGCGGGTGGTTGACGAACGCGCGCGCCACCGAGACGCGCTGCTGCTCGCCGCCGGAGAGCTGGTCGGGGTAGTTGTGCAGCTTCGTGCTCAGGCCCGTGAGGCGCAGGACGTCGGGCACTTTCGCCCGGATCTCCTTGCGCGACTTGCCAGTCGCCTGGAGCGCGTAGGCGACGTTGTCGTAGACCGTCCGGTTGGGCAGGAGCTTGAAGTCCTGAAAGACCACGCCGATGTTGCGCCGGTAGTACGGGACCTTCTCGCGCGGGATCTCGGGCAGGTTGCGGCCCGCGACGCGGATCGTGCCCGACGTCGGCTCGCGCTCCTTGATGAGCAGGCGCATGATCGTCGACTTGCCCGACCCGGTCGAGCCGACGATGAACAGAAACTCGCCCCTGCGCACATTGAACGTCGCGCCGTCCAGGCCGATGTCGCCGGCCGGGTAGTGCATGCAGACGTTGCGAAACTCGATGACGTTGCGATCATCCGGCGGCAGCGCGGCGGAGCGCGCGGGCGGTGCGATCGGGTTGGCCCGGGCGCGGTGCCGGGCGGCCGGCAGGTGTCGCGTGCGCGAATGGATCTCTCTGTCAGAACGTGCCATGTCGGCGGCAACCTAGCGGCGCAAGGGCCACTTCGCGGCAGTCGCAAAGGGTCTTGCAAGCGCGCTTTCGCGGGCAGGGATGGCCCGCGAGGCGACGACGGGGCGGCTCAGAGTGTGCAGTTCGCACAACCTCTGCGCAATCCCTGTCGCAATGGCCAAGGAACCAGTGACGCGGCGGGCTAGGAGAAGAGCACGCCACGATGTTCAGCCCCAAGGTCTCCCAGATCACCGCCGGAACGGCACACCCGATCAAGACGAAGTCGGGCGCACGGCGCGGCTCAGGATCGGCGACCCGATGAGCGTCTCGATGCGCTGGGGGCAGTGCTGCGAGTCCGAGGGCTGCAAGCGGCCCGCGCGCCACGGCGCGCTGTGCAACGCGTGCTGGCTCGCCGCGACGCCGGCACGGCGAGCGGTCGAGCAGTTCGTGGCCAGATGCATCGACGATGCGTCCTCGGAGGAACTCGACGACTACGTGAGCGCGGACGGCGCCGCGTGGCTCGAAGAGCTCTGGGCCGCGTAGCTGCGGGCTACGCCCCCGGCTTGGCCACCATCAGGAAGATCGCGACGACGACAAGCAGCAGGGCGATCGAGCCGAACAGGTCCGCCTTGCGCGACTGCGCCTTGTATTCGGCGCTCGGACCCGTGCCGGCCTTCAGGTCGCGCTCGGCGAGCTCGGCCAACCGTTTGTCGGTCGGGGTGAGCACGGCCCCCACGAGGCCGAACAGGACGATGAGGATCGCGAACGTCGCGCTGATCCAGCCGTCGCTCAGTTTCCAGCGGTCCGTGGCGAGGTAGAGGCCCGCGAGCAGCACGACGACCATCGCGGGGGTGACGACGCGCCGCGCGAGCACGAGGTGCAGGCGATGCAGCGCGGGCAGGTTCGCCGGGCCGGCGGCGCGGATCTGGGCGTCGAGCACCGGGTAGGCGAACACGACGCCGAACGCGACCACGACGGCCAGGATGTGGACCGAGAGCACGACGTCGTAGAAGGTCACCGCGACGACCATTCGCGAAGGGTCTCACGAACGGCGGCGGCAGGCGACGGCTTCAGCCCGGCAACTCGAACATGCGGGCCAGGGCCTCCCCCACGCGCTCGCGCACGACGAGCGCGGAGCGCTGGACGTGGGCGCGCATGAAGGCGGCCGCGGCGTCGGGATCGCGCGCGAGGACGCACCCGAGGATCTCCAGGTGCTCGGTGATCGTCGAGCCGATGCGGTCGGCGGTCGTGAAGTCGTGGATGCGCAGGATGCGGATGCGGTCGTTCAGGTCGCCGAGCATCGCCTCGGCGACGTCGTTGCCGCTCGCGCTCGCCAGCGCGCGGTGAAACGCCTCGTCGGCGTGGACGAAGTCCGGTCCCTTGGGCACGCCGCGGCGGTCCTCCCAGGCGGCCTGCAGACCGCGCCATTCCTGTTCGATCGACTCGATGCGGCCGCGGTCGCCGGCGCTCGCAGCGCGGCGCGCCACGAGCTCCTCGATCGCGACACGCACCTCGTAGAGCTCGCGCATCGCCTTGACGCTCGGCGGGCTCGGGCACATGCCGCCGCCGGGGTCGCGGACGATGTGGCCGTCGCCCTCCAGGCGCCGTAGCGCCTCGCGCACCGGCGTCCGGCTCGTGGCGAACTCCTCGGCGAGCTGCTGCTCGACGAGCCGGCGGCCGATCGGCAGGTCGCCGGCCAACAGGCGCTCCCGCAGCGCGGTGTAGACGCGCTCGGCGTGTGAGGGAGCGGATGCGCCGTTGTCGCGCTTGGTGGTGGCCATGAGCCGTAAAGAGTGAATCAGGAAGGATCGAGGGCGGCGACCGCAGCGACGAAGGCCTCCATCGGCGGGAGCGTGACGCCGCCGCCGATCTGCCCGATCCCCGGCTCGCGATGGGCGATCCCGGTATGGATCGGCGGCACGATCCCCTCGCGGACGACCGCGCGCGCGTCGACGCCGAGGATCGCGGCCACGGGCGGCTCGTCCGTCGTGGTCGGCAGGCGCAGCACGGGATGCTCGCCCGCGGCGATCCTGCGGAAGCTCGCCATGCGCTCGTCGATCGTCTTCGGATCGATCCCGACGGTGAGCGCCGACGCGGGCGACGCGCCGATCGCGAGCGCGCCGAGACCGTAGACCTCGATGATCGCCGAGTCGCCGAGGTCGGGGTTCATGTCGGCCGGAGCGTAGCCCTCGTAGAGCGCGTGCGGATCGGGCGCCGCGGCGGGCCCGACGAACCAGCGCCCGCCCGTGCCCGAGAGCTTCACGCCGACCTCGACGCCGTTGCGCGCCACGACCGTCACCAGCGACGAGCCGGGCACGCCCTCGGCGCACTGCAGCGCGAGCTTGGCGAACACCATCGCGACGTTGAGGAAGAACTGGCCGTTGCCCGCGATGAACGCGGTCACGTCATCGGGCAGCGGCGCGAGCAGCTCGCCGATGAGCTCCGTGCCGGCCTCGGTGCGGTGGTGACACTCGTCGCCGCGCTCGAGCGAGCCCGCGTGCAACCCGAGCAGGTCGATCGGCCCGGTGCGCTCGATCGCCGCGGCCAGCGCCGGGGCGAGCTCGTCGCGCATCCACTCCAGCCGCGCCACGACCTCGGCGTCGTCGGCGCCGTAGCGCAGCACCTTGCCCGAGCCCTCGTTGAGCGGGCACCAGGCCTGCGTGCCCGTGCGCTCGTCACGCGCGACGAAGACCGGCATCGAGCCGGTGATGACGCCCGACATCGGGCCGACGCCGCCGATGTCGTGGTTCGTCGACAGTGGGATCTCGCCGACGTCGGCGAGATCGAGCGCCTCCTCGGGACTGTCGGCCAGGCCCTCGATCGCGAGCGCAACGCCGAGCGCCGCGCGCATCGGCCCGCACATCCGCTGTGAGGTGATCGGCGGGCCGGCGTGGCTCGCGCCGCCGCCCGCGAGGTGATCGGAGACGTCGCGCGCCGGCACGACGCCGACGAGCTCAGGGCGCGCGGAGGCGAGCGCCTCGACGGCCTGATCGGTTGCATACAACGGAGTACTCACTGCCTGCTGGACCGTAGTGCGCAGCGTGCGGGGTCGGCATGGACCGGGTGGCGAAATGTGCCCGCTGCTCCTCGGCCAACGGGCCAATGCGAGCCCCCTGGCGCCAGACGTAGCGTGGCGGCGCAAGCGATCAGTGTGGACGGCTTTGCATACAGCGAGGCGTGCACGCGATGCAGAAAGGCCCAGATGACCCACGAGCCCGACCTCGCGGCGACGCTCGACGTCCCGGCGAGCCCGTACACGTTCAGCTTCGACCCCGCCAGCACGGCGCTGGTGCTCATCGACATGCAGCGCGACTTCCTCGAACCAGGTGGCTTTGGCGAGCTGCTCGGCAACGACGTCTCGCTGCTGCAGGCCGTCGTGCCGCCGCTCCAGGAGGTGCTGCGCGCCGCCCGCGCGGCGGACATGATGGTCATCCACACCCGCGAGGGCCATCGTCCGGACCTCAGCGACGCCCCGCCGAGCAAGCTCAGCCGCGGCGGCCTGGAGACCGGCATCGGGGATCCCGGGCCAAAGGGCCGGATCCTCGTGCGCGGCGAGGAGGGCCACGGCATCGTCGAGGAGCTCGCTCCCGCCCCGGGCGAGGTCGTGCTCGACAAACCGGGCAAGGGCGCGTTCTTCGCCACCGACCTCGAGCACCTGCTGCGCAACGGCGGCGTCACGCATCTGATCGTCACGGGCGTGACGACCGAGGTGTGCGTGCACACGACCGTCCGCGAGGCCAACGACCGCGGCTTTGAGTGCCTCGTGCTCTCGGACTGCGTCGGCTCGTACTTCCCGGAGTTCCAAGAGGTCGGCCTGAAGATGATCGCCGCCCAGGGCGGGATCTTCGGCTGGGTCGCCCCGTCGCAGGACCTGCTCGAACAGCTCGCCACACCCGCATCCGCAACCGCCGACCAAGGAGCCTGACCATGACCGCAATCGCAGCAGCCGGCGGCCCGCGGACCCCACTGTGGACCCGCGGGGATCTCAACGCCTTCTTCGGACTCGGCATCAACATGCTCGTCAACGTCCTGGTCCTGGCGGGCCTGTCGGCCGGCGTCGTGCAGATCCCCGCCGACGACGTCTTCCACACGATCCTTCCAGCGCTCGGCATCGAGCTGCTGATCGGCAACATCTTCTACTTCTACCTCGCGCGCCGGCTCGCCGCGAAGGAGGGCCGTAACGACGTCACCGCGCTGCCCTACGGGCCGAGCGTGCCGCACATGTTCATCGTCACGTTCGTCGTCATGCTGCCGACGTTCCTGGCGACGAAGAGCGCCATCAAGGCGTGGGAGGCCGGCCTGGCGTGGGCCTTCATCATCGGCGTGATCATCCTCATCGGCGCGTTCGTCGGGCCCACGATCCGCAAGTTCACGCCGCGGGCTGCATTGCTCGGGACGCTCGCGGGCATCTCGATCACGTTCATCTCGATGCGTCCCGCCGCGCAGATGTGGGAGGCGGCGTGGATCGCGCTGCCCGTCCTGTCGCTCATCATCATCGGCTTCATCGCGGGCGTGCGGCTGCCGGGCAACTTCCCGATCGGCCTCGCTGCGCTGCTGCTGGGCTCGGCGATCGCCTGGGCCGGCGGGTTCATGGAGACCGCGCAGGTGAGCTCGGCGGTGCACGACATCGCGATCGGCATCCCGTCGGTCAACATCGACCTGCTCATCCACGGCCTGGATGGGATATCCCCGCTGCTTGCCACCGCGATCCCATTGGGCATCTACAACTTCACGGAGGCGATGAGCAACGTCGAGTCCGCGGCCGCGGCCGGGGACTCCTACAACCTGCGCAGCGTGCTGCTCGCGGACGGCACCGGCGCGATCGTCGGCTCCGCCCTGGGCAGCCCGTTCCCGCCCGCGGTCTACGTCGGGCATCCCGGCTGGAAGGCGGCCGGCGGACGCATCACGTATTCGCTGGCGACCGGCGTGCTCATCTTCGTGCTGTGCGTCGTCGGGCTGTTCCCGCTGCTCGACTCGCTGCTGCCGGTCCCGGCGATCGTGCCGGTGCTGCTCTACATCGGCCTCATCATCGGCTCGCAGGCGTTCCGTGCGGTGCCCCGAGCGCATTACGCGGCGGTGGTGCTGGCGATCGTGCCCAACGTTGCCTCGTGGGCGAGCGGGCTGATCGACAACTCACTCGCGGCTGCCGGGACGAATGCCTCGAAGGTCGGCGACACCGCGCTCAACAACGCCGGCGTCATCTACGAGGGGCTGTTGAAACTCGGCGAGGGGGCGGTGCTCGCCGGCCTGCTCCTCGGCGCGATCGCGGCGTTCATGATCGACCGGCGCTTCTGGTGGGCCGCCGGGTACAGCACCTTGGCCGGTGCGCTGACTCTCGTCGGACTCATCCACGGCGCGAAGGTGTCGGTGCACATCGACTCGATCCAGGGGAAGATCGCCTTGGGCTACTTCTTCACGGCACTCGTGTGCGTCGCCTTCGCACTCATGAAGATTCCCCAGCGCGAGGTCGATCCGACCGACCCGGCCGACG
Source organism: Solirubrobacteraceae bacterium (assembly GCA_033855075.1). Lineage (GTDB taxonomy): Bacteria > Actinomycetota > Thermoleophilia > Solirubrobacterales > Solirubrobacteraceae > CADCVQ01. The sequence goes on from JAWVGM010000158.1 coordinate 38,686, forward strand.
TCGAGGAGGCGGCCGAGCAGCTCGCGGCGAAGGCGCCGAAGGAGGCCGAGCGCCCCGCACCCAAAGAGCCGGTTCCGGCGTGACCGTCGCAGAGCTGCTCGCGGGCTACCGCGACGGCTCGCTTGACCCACAGGAGGTCGTGGCGCGCGCGGATGAGCGCGCGCGCCAGGCCGGCCGCGCCTGGTTCTCGCTAGTGGCGTGGAGCGAGTTCCAGGCGCGGCTCGCCGCGCTGCGCGAGGGACCCGCCCGCGAGCTCGCGCGGTACGGCGTTCCGTTGGCGGTCAAGGACAACATCGACGTCGCGGGCACGCCGACAACGGCCGCCTGCCCGGCGTATGCCTACGTGCCGCAGGAGAGCGCCTTCGTCGTGAGCCGCCTGATCGAGGCAGGCGCGATCCCGATCGGCAAGACGAACATGGATCAGTTCGCGACGGGACTGACCGGGACCCGCACACCGCACGGAGCGTGCGCGAGCGTCGTCGACGGGCGCTACATCTCCGGCGGATCGAGCTCGGGCTCCGCGGTCGCGGTGGCGGACGGCAGCGTCCCGTTCGCGCTCGGAACCGACACGGCCGGGTCCGGTCGCGTGCCGGCGGCGTTCAACGGCATCGTCGGGATGAAGCCGTCTCCGGGCCTGCTGAGCATGCGCGGCGTCGTGCCCGCATGCCGCAGCCTGGACTGCGTGTCGCTGCTCACCGGCGACGTCGCCGACGCCGCGGCCGTGCTCGACGTGATCGCGGGCTATGACGAGGCCGATCCGTTCTCGCGCGAGCTGCCTGCACGGGCAGTCACGGCCGCCGCGCCGCGGATCGCCGTGCCGCACCCGCAGCAGATGGAGTTCTGCGGCGACGACGGCGCTCGCCGCGCGTGGGAGCGCGCGCGGGCGCGGGCGGCCTCGATGGGCTGGCAGCTCGTCGAGGTCGACTACGAGCCGTTCGCGCAGGCGGCGCGGCTGCTCTACGGAGGACCGTGGCCGGCCGAGCGCTACCACGCGTTCGGAGCCTTCCTCGCCGCGCATCCCGACGAGGTCGACCCGGTCGTGCGCGACATCGTCCTGCCGGCGCGCGACCTGACCGCGGCGAGCGCGTTCGACGCGATGCATCGGCTCGCGGGGCTGCGCCGCCAGAGCGAGGCGACGTTCGTGGACGCCGACGCGCTCCTGCTGCCGACGACGCCGACGATCTTCACGCCGGAGCAGATCGCCGAGCAGCCGGTCGCCCGCAACGCGCTGCTCGGCACGTACACGAACTTCGTCAACCTGCTCGACCTGTGCGCGATCGCCGTGCCTGGCGGCGCGCGCGAGGACGGGCTGCCGTTCGGCGTCTCGCTCATCGCGCCCGCGGGCGCGGACCGCGCGCTGCTCGAACTCGCCGCCGACTGGCGCGGCGAGCAGGTCCCGGCTGCCTCGCCCGCGGCTCCCGAAACGGTCGCGCTCGCCGTCGTCGGCGCCCACCTGTCGGGAGAGCCGCTCAACGGCCGGCTCGTCGCGCACGGCGCGCGCCTGGTGCAGACGACGACGACCGCGCCCGGCTACCGGCTGTACGAGCTGCCGGGCAGCGAGCCCGCCAAGCCCGGGCTCGTCGGTGGCGGCCCGGCGGACGGTCCGGGCATCGAGGTCGAGGTCTGGGAGCTCGGCGTCGCCGCCTTCGGGCGGTTCGTCGCGGCGGTGACGGCGCCGCTCGTCATCGGCACCGTCGCGCTCGCCGACGGCAGCGCCGTGAAGGGCTTTCTCTGCGAGACCGACGCGCTGGTTGGCGCGCGCGAGATCACCGCGTTCGGTGGATGGCGCAGCTACCGCAGCTCGCTCGTTCCCTGAGGACAAGACGCCCCCCGCGGGTCGCTACCGTAGGCGCATGCCCACGATCACCTCCTCGACGCTGGCCAACGGCCTGCCGCTGCATCGCATCGGCCTCGAGGGAACGCGCGCCGTCACGATCCTCGTCGCCTTCGACGCCGGTGCCCGCACCGAGCGTCCCGAGGAGAACGGCATGGCGCATTTCCTCGAGCACCTCGTCTTCAAGGGCGGGGAGAAGTACCCGCACTACCGCGACGTCAACGAGACCGCCGAGCGGCTCGGCGCCGTGCTGAACGCCTACACGTCTCACGACCTCGTCGCCTTCCACATCACCGCGCGCGCCGAGGCCGCGATGGAGGCCACCGACCTGCTGACCGATTTCGTCGGGCGCCCGGGCATCGACGCCGGCGAGCTCGATCGCGAGCGCGGCGTCGTCATCCAGGAGATCCAGCGCTACAAGGACCAGCCCTCATCCGTCGCCGAGGAGCTGATCGACCGCGCGGCGTTCGGCGACCACCCGCTCGGTCGCACGGTGCTCGGCCCGGAGCAGCACCTGCGGACGTTCACGCGCGAGGCGATCGTGGCGTTCCGCGAGCGCCGCTGGGCAGGTGCGCGCGGCGGCGCGTTCATCGTCGGCAACCTCGAGCACCTCTCCGGCAACGGCGAGCTCGCGGCGCTGTTCGAGCGCTTCCCCTCGCTCGATGCGCCCGCGCCGTTCGAGCCCGCGCCGCCGTTCGAGCCCCAGCTGCTCGTCGAGGAGCGCGACTCCAACCAGTCGCATCTGCGCATGTCCTACCGGCCGAAGATCGACGTCGCGAAGCCCTCGCAGCGCGCCGCGATGTCGATCTACGCGACGCTGCTCGGCGGCTCGATGGGCTCGCGTCTGTTCGACGAGATCCGCGAGCAGCGCGGCCTGGCCTACTCCGTCTACGGCGTGTCGCACTCGAGCGCCGACGTGCCGGTGCTCCAGCTCGGCGCGGGCCTGGACTCGACCAAGACCGTCGAGGCCTACACCCGGATGCGCGAGATCGTCAGCGAGCTGCGCACCGACGGACCGACCGTCGAGGAGGTCGAGCGAGCGCGCGCGTACGCCGCGGGCCGCCGCGTCCTCGCCTTCGAGAACACGAACGCCGTCGCCCGCTACTCCGCGTCGCAGGCGATCGTCTTCGGCGAGGAGATCGACCCCGACGGGGCGATCGCCGCACTGGATGCGGTGACGTTCGACGAGGTCGTCGAGGTCGCCCGCGACGTCGACGACGAGCTGGCACTCGCCGTGGTCGGGCCGCACACCGCGGACGACTTCACCATCCACTAGGCGCCGCGACGAAGCGCCCCACGGCCGCTCAGCCGAGCCAGCGGCAACGGGCCCGACGCGCTCGCCGAACGCGGGATGGTGCGCAGCGATATCCGCAATGGTCTTCAGCGACGGCTGGGCCGGCGAGATCGGCGCGGGCTCCGGTGACGCCTCACGTGGCGTCACGATCAGCCTGAACGTCGGCGTCTGACCGACCAAGTACGCCTTAATGGACAGTGGCCGGGCTTCGTGAGCCAGGGTACGATCGCCCTTGAACGCTGGAAGGATGCGGGTGGACGCGACGCTGACCGGGGAGAAGGAAAAGGACGCAGAGCTCACGCGATCCGGCCGTGGTCCTGCTGACGTGCACCTGGTCGGAGTCGTCAAGCAGTACGGAGACGTCGCGGCGGTCGACGAGGTCGACCTCGAGATCGAGCGCGGAGAGTTCTTCACGCTGCTCGGCCCCTCGGGCTCGGGTAAGACGACCTGCTTGCGGCTGATCGCAGGCTTCGAGCGCCCAGACGCGGGTCGGATCATGCTCGGCGGGCGCGACGTCACCGGGCTACCGCCGGCCGAACGCGACGTCAACACCGTCTTTCAGGACTACGCGCTCTTCGCACACATGACGGTGGCCGCCAACGTCGCGTACGGACTGCGCGTCAAGCGCGTGCCGCGCACCGAGCGAGACGAGCGCGTCAAGGAGGCGCTGGCGATGGTGCGGCTCGAGGGCTACGGAGACCGCCGCCCGAGCCAGCTCAGCGGCGGCCAGCGCCAGCGCGTCGCTCTCGCGCGGGCACTCGTCAACCGGCCGCGGGTGCTCCTCCTCGACGAGCCGCTCGGGGCGCTCGACCTCAAGCTGCGCCAGCAGCTGCAGGTCGAGCTCAAGCGCATCCAGCAGGAGGTCGGGATCACCTTCGTCTATGTCACGCACGACCAGGAGGAGGCGCTGACGATGAGCGACCGCATCGCCGTCGTCGACCAGGGGCGCATCGTGCAGATCGGCTCGCCGCGCGCGGTCTACGAGCGACCGGACTCGTCGTTCGTCGCGGGGTTCGTCGGCGTCAGCAACCTGCTCGAGCTGCCCGTGGCCCACGTCGCGGGAGACAGCGTCCACCTGCGCCTCGCAGACGGCGACGCCGTCGTGGCGCCGGCCGGCCCGGGCGCCACGCCGGGCGCGATCGCGGTCGTCACCGTGCGGCCGGAGCGGATCGCGCTGACCGACCCCAAGGAGCGGGTTCCGCGCGGCGCCTGCCACGCGCGCGGCAGGGTGCGCGAGAGCCTCTACGCGGGTCCGGCGACGCGTTTCGTCGTCGACCTCGACGGCGGCGGAGAGCTGCTCGTCGTGCGCCAGAACGGAGCAACGAGTTTCGAGGACGCGGAGGCGCTGAAGGGGCGCCCCGTCGTGCTCGTGTGGGAGCGCGAGTCCACGCGTGTGATCGCCTACAGCGAGGAGACGACGAAATGACAATGTTCCTGCGAGCGATGGCGCTCGTCACCGTGTCGTGCTGGGTCATCGCCTGCGGCAGCGACGACAAGAAGAAATCGAGCTCGAGCGCGAAGGGCCCGGACATCTCCGCGCAGGGGGAGGGCAAGCTGAACATCGTCAACTGGGAGGGCTACGCCGACTCCTCGTACGTGAAGGCGTTTGAGAAGGAGTCCGGCTGCCAGGTCAAGTCGGTCCCGGCCGGCACGTCAGACGAGATGTTCACGAAGTTCCGCTCCGGCGGCGGGGGCCAGTACGACCTGGTGTCCCCGTCCGGCGACGCGTCGCTGCGGCTCATCAAGTCCGGTGCCGTCGCGCCGCTTGACACGTCGAAGCTGACGAACTTCAAGGACCTCGCGCCGCAGTTGCAGTCGCCGGCCTTCAACACGGTCGACGGCAAGAACTACGGCATGTCGTTCATGTGGGGCGCCGACGTCCTCATCTACAACGCCGACAAGATCAAGACGCCGCCGACCTCCTGGGCCGATCTCTACGACCCCAAGTACAAGGGCAAGATCACGGTCCCGGACAACCCGATCCAGATCGCCGATCCCGCCCTGCAGTTCTTCGGCGCATCCAACCCGTTCGCGATCGACCAGGCGACGCTCGACAAGGTCAAGGGCAAGCTGCTCGCGCAGCGCAAGCTCGTGCGCAAGTACTGGGTGCTCGCGTCGGACTTCGAGTCGCTGTTCAAGTCCGGCGACGCGATCATCGGCGCCGGCTGGCCGCTCATGACCAACGACCTGAAGAAGGCGGGCCTGAACGTCGCCGAGGTGCTGCCCAAGGAGGGCGTGACCGGCTGGTCTGACTCGTGGATGCTCTCGGCGAAGGCCAAGCATCCGATCTGCGCCTACAAGTACATGAACTACGTGACCTCGCCCAAGGTGCAGGCGAAGGTCGCCGACGTGACGGCGTACTCGCCCGCGAACACCAAGACGTGCGCGGTGGTCGGGGATGCCAGGTGCAAGGCGCTGCACATCACCGACACGAAGTACTACGACACGATCAAGTACTGGGAGACGCCGACCGCTCCCACCAACTACCGCCAGTGGACCGACACGTGGGCGGAGGTGCGCGGCTGAGCGTCACACGCTCGGTTAGCCGCGTTCTGTACGCGCATCCGCGCGGCCGGCTCGGGCTCCTGCTCGGGCCGGCCGTGGTGTGGTTGCTCGTCTTCTACATCGCGTCGCTCGCGATCCTGCTCCTGACCTCGTTCTGGCAGCAGGACGTCTTCACCGCCGAGATCGTCCGCCACTGGAACACCGACAGCTACGACAAGCTGCTCACGGGCCAGGGCGGGCTGTGGCTGCGGATCTTCGGTCGCACGGTGTTGCTCGCCGCGATCGTCACGCTCGTCGACATCGCGATCGCCTTCCCGCTGGCGTGGTTCATGGCCCGCGTGCTGCCGGCGCGCTGGCGCACGCTGGCGTTCCTCGCCGTGGTCGTGCCGCTGTGGTCGTCGATCCTCGTGCGGATCTTCGCCTGGCGCACGATTCTCGGCGGGCAGGGGGTGCTGAACACCTTCCTCGTCGACACGGGCCTGCTCGGGCACCCTTCGAGCGCGTTTCTCTACAACCAGACGGCGATCGTCATCACGTGGGCCAACGTCTGGCTGCCGTTCATGGTGCTGCCGATCTTCACCGCGCTGGAGAAGATCCCCGACAGCACGCTGGAGGCAGCGCGCGACCTCGGCGCCAATGCGTGGACGACCTTCCGCACGGTGGTGCTGCCGCTCGCGCTTCCGGGCGTCGTCGCGGGCTCGATCTTCGTGTTCGCGCTGACGATGGGCGACTTCGTCGCGCCGCAGCTCGTCGGCGGCGGCTCGCAGGTGCTCGGCGGCGCGATCAAGGACCGCTTCGGCGTCGCGGCCGACTACCCGTTCGGCGCGGCGCTCGCGTCGCTGACGCTCGTGACGCTCATGGGCTTTCTGTTCATCTCGCGGCGGGCCGGCGCGCTGGAGAACCTCTGATGGGCGCCGGCGGACTGCGCTCACGCCTGGGCTTCGGCGCCGCGGCGGCGCTCGGCTATGCGTTCCTCTACCTGCCGCTCGTGATCGTCGTCCTGTACGCGTTCAACCAGACGAACATCAACTCGTGGCCGTTCCCCGGCTTCTCGACGCACTGGTTCGACGTCCTCGCACACGACTCGGCGCCGCGCGAGGCGGCGTGGCTCAGCGTCCGCGTTGGGCTGTTTTCGACCGCGTTCGCGCTGCTGCTCGGCACGAGCCTGGCCTTTGCCTTCGCCCGCCACCGCTTCCGCGGCATGCAAGCCATGAACTTCATCGTGATCCTGCCGATCATCCTGCCCGGCGTCATCACCGGCGTCGCGCTGGCGAGCTTCTTCCTCTTCTCCGGCACGGACCTGTCGATTCGCACCGTGATCATCGGCCATACGACGTTCTGCATCGTGCTCGTGTTCAACAACGTCCTCGCGCGGCTGCGGCGGGTGTCGACATCGATCGGCGAGGCGTCGGCGGACCTCGGGGCGAGCGGCTGGCAGACGTTCCACTACGTCACGCTGCCGACGATCCGCACCGCACTCGTCGCGGGCGCGCTGCTGTCGTTCGCGCTGAGCTTCGACGAGATCGCGGTGACGTTCTTCCTCGCCGGCTCGGATACGACGACGCTGCCGCTGTGGATCCTCGGCTCGCTGCGTAAGACGCAGCAGCTTCCGGAGGTCAACGCCGTCGCCGCGGTGATCCTCGTCGTCTCGCTGCCGCTCATCGCGGTCGCCGCGTACCTGATGCGCGACGAGGGCGCGGGGACGCGGGTGGTCCAGGGGGAGTAGCGCCACGTGACGCACGCGAGGGTTGGCGAGCGACCGTGCGGGGCAACAGTGCACGAGCGTCATGTCGAACCCACCGCCACCGGACCGTCCCACCGAGCCGCTTCGCCCGGCGCCCCGAGCGCCGGTCGTCGAGGAGCGCGTCGTCGCGCCCGCGGTCGATCCCAACATCATCCTGCTGCGCCTCGAGGACGCCGTCGCGTCGCTGCGTACCGGGCTGATGTTCGTGGGCGTGATCGCGGTCGCGGCACTCGCCGTCGGGCTCTACGCGCTCCTGAGCAACGACGACACGAGCCGGGGCTCGCGAACCGGTCTCGCGAGCGACGCGCGCGTATCGCGGCTGAGCGATCGGGTCGATCGCCTCAGCCGCCAGGTACAGGACCTGCGGGCCGGCGGCAACACCTCGGCGCTCGACGCTCGCGTCCGGGCGCTCGAGACCACGGTCAGGACGCTCGCCAAGCGGCCGGTGGCCAAGGACCCGACGCAGGCGATCGAGCAACTCTCCAGCCGCGTCGACACGCTGACCCAGGACGTCGATCAGCTCAAGCAGGCGCAGGGCGCGCCGTAGCGCGCGCGGGCGAGCGCGTCTAGGAGATGGCGACCATGCGCTCGATCGGCACGCGGGCGCGCTCGGCGACGTCCTCGGGCACCTTGACCTCGAAGACGACGTCGCGCAGGCAGTCGCGCAGCTTCGGCAGGAGCAGGCGAAGGTCGCCGACGCATGTGCCCCCAAATGCGCCACGACCACCGTGCGGGCTTCGCCTGGTTCTTATCGGCGCCTTTACTGAGCCGTGGGAGCCTGGTCCCATGGCTCACGAGCTCACTATGCGGCAGATGCGCGAGATCGTGTCGCTGCGGCGGCGTCACCCGCGTGCCGATGTGCTCGTGCATCACAAACCCCGGGGCATCATCGTTGAGGCGCGCCGCCGCGGTCACACCGTAGAGCTGGAGCGCTTTGACTGGACCGGCGCCGTCGTACCCGATCGCCAGATCACGCGCGCAGCGTAGATCGCGGACCGCGTAACCATCCGGGCCGGGACATGTGGGTCATGCGCCATCTCGTGCCGAGCCTCAGCGGCTCGAGTTCATCAAGCACGGGGTGAGAGACGTGGCGGCGACTGCCGTGTGACCGCTCGTCGTCGTCGAGCTCTCGGGCCACGGCACCCAGGCTTCCGGGGCCCGAGGGCGCACCTCATAGCGCGGGTGGGACGGCACATACCCAGCGCGAGCCGGCTTCCTCCCACGTGAATCGGTCCGCCACCGACGCGAAGCCGGCAACTACCGCCCTGTGGTGATCCTCGGACCCGGCGACCGGTGTCTTGACCCGGCTGGAGCCCATGCGCCACTTGCTCGGGAGGAGGTCGAAGGCGAGATCTGCGGCGTCGCGTCCCAGCCCGCGTCCCAGCAGCCCGCCCGCCGCACCTCGAAACAGCCCCTCCCTACCCTCCACCTCCGCGCCGCCAATGACGCCCGTAGCCGCGGCGCGACCGAACGCCTCGCGCGTCGTGACGAGGTTGGGAACCTCGGCCGAGGCTCGCACCTCGACGCCCGTAACGGGGCACACGAACAGCATGTGCATCGTGCGTCCCTCGATCTGGGAGTCCTTCAGCGACGGCTCGACGTTCTCAAACGTCGGGACTGGCATGGTCGCCCGTTCTGTCGTCGTACTCCCGAAAACTCGCTGTCGCTACTCACGTACCGAGCCCTGCCTCAGCAACGCTCAGTACGCCTACTCTCGCCGAAATCGCGCTGCAACCGGGAAAACGCCGTCCCGATTCACAGCGCGGGCCGGCGCAGCCGGCCTGTGATCTTGCCAAACATGAGACACCTCTTCTCTTGATGTCCTGGGCCGCGCGCGTGCGGTGATGGTTCTTGGTGTGGTCGGTCTGACCCGAGGGTCAGCGTGCGTCGCGTGCCGGCGGCCCGAGCCGCC
>JAWVGM010000159.1:0-29804 GCA_033855075.1 Solirubrobacteraceae bacterium
ACGACAGCACGTCGTGCTTGTCGGCGCCCGCCACGACGGCGACGACGGTCACCGTGAGCGTCTCGTCGTCGGCGCCGACGAGCCGCTGGACCGCCTCGGTCACCACGACGGTCTTCGTCACCGGGACGAGCTGATGCGGCGGGCGCAGGTCGAACGCGTCGGCGGGCTCTGTGCGCACGTCGCAGTGCCCGGCGTCGCCGAAGCAGCCGCCGTGGCCGAAGATGTGAAACGAGCCCGCGTAATGCGGGTCGTCGCGGGGGGTGTCCGCGTTGGCCTTCGGCGCGTTGATGAACACGCGCCCCTCGAAGGACGGCCCGGAGTGGTCGATCTCGTAGAAGACGAGGTCGGCGCGGGAGAACGCGGCGTCCGGCTCGCGCTGGGCGACGTCGATCGGCTTGGAGACGTAGCGCGCGACCATCAGCGCGACGTCCCCTTCACCGCCGCCGTGGAGGCGGCGTAGTCGTAGCCGAGCGAGTTCGTGTCGAGCGTCTGGGCGACGATCATCGAGAACGGCGGCAGCGCCTGGTTGAGCAGGGACGCCGGCGGCCCGGCGTGCGGGTGGCGCAGCTGCCACAACCGCCAGACGCGGTCGATCATCGCGTGATGCGCCCAGAACACCGGGTCGTACGCGGCGGTCGCGATGTCGCTCATCGTGCCGCCTGTCCAGACGTGGACGCCGTTGTGAATGTCCTCGAGCTGGTTGGAGAAGTCCAGGAAGTCGTCGAGCGCGAGCACGTCCCGGACCTGCTGGGAGGTCGGCAGCGGGGGCGCTCCATCGGCCCCGGGCGTGCGGTTCGTGCGGGCGGGGCCGCCCGGCGGCCGGCCCGATGGCTGGATCGCCGAGCTGCGCAGCGTGTTCGCCTTGCCCGCCGGCGTGCGGGCGCGGGTGAAGATCGGCGGCAGGCCCTCGCTGTGGTGCGAGGTCCAGTTCCACCAGGGCAGCGTCACGCCCGGGACCTGGTCCTGGAGCGCGCGCTCGAAGAAGTACAGGTACGCGCGGTGCCACGGTAGGAAGAGCGGCGAGCTGTGCGTGCAGTAGAACGGCAGCGGCAGGCCGTGGATGCCGGCGTGGTACTGGTAGCCGCGATCGTCGTTGATGTCCTTGACCGCGATGAAGGCCTCGCGCAGCTTCGCCGCCTGCCCGGCCGTCATCGTGCGCGCGTTGCGGCGATGGCGCAGCGCCTGCGGGCCCCGGCGCGCGCTGGGCGATCCGACCGCCATTACTGCTTCTCCCCCACGCCGCCGACCCTAGCTCGCACGTCGCCGGAGCTCAACCCTTACGACGTACGCACCTCGACGCTGACTCCTCCCATCTCGCGCTGGTTGCCGCGGACGTGAATCGTGTACGTCCCGCCGCGCGGGAGCGTCACGGGCAGATCCATGAATCCGGTGGAGGTGTCGAGGTCCCTCTGCCCGAGCTCGTGTCCGGTGGCGTCGGCGATCGAGATGAATCCTCCGAGGGTGATGTGCGTGACGTGCACCACGACGCGGGTGCCCGCGCGCGGCGACCGGAACGCCACCGATCCGGTCTGGCCCACGGCGAGGTCGAGGCGCGCCGGCTCGGCGAAGCCGACGTGCCGGCTCTGGATGCGCGGCACCTCGTAGAGGCGCAGGCGCAGCTCGCCGGCCCCGCTGTCGCCGTGAATGACGACGCGGTGGGGTCCGGTCACCTTCAGCGACGCGGGCTGGCAACCCAATGGCGACTGACAGCGCTCCGGCAGGATCAGCCCCTCCTCGGTCTGGTACTCGAAGACCTTCGCGTCGGCGGAATCGGTGATCGTCATCGTGGCCGAGAGCGCCCTGGAAACCCCGCGCATGTCGACGGCCAGCCGTTCGCCGGCGCGTCCGTTGAACGTCCCCGCCCACTCCTGGCCGGCCCGCGCGATGCGCACCGTCGCCGCGGGCGGTACGGCGCCCGGCCGTGCGACCGTGAGCGGAACGGCCTTCCCGGCGGCGGTGGTCGTCGCCCCCGGGCTCCCCGAGTCGCCGGAGCGCAGCGCCACGAGCGCGATCACCGCGACGACCACGGCGGCCAGAACGCTGCCGATCCACGCCTGCCGGCGTGTGACGCCACGACGCGGAGCGGGCTGTTCGCGCGACGTCGTGCCGCCGATCGCCTCCATGAGGTGCTCGACCTCGTCGCGCCAGCGCAGGTCGCTGAGCTCGACGGCGTTGCGGTGCGCCAGGGCCCTGAGATCGTCCGGGAGCGCCTCCGGGTCGGGCATGCGCGCGTCCGCGACGAGCAGCGGCACGACGCGGACATCGGATCGCTGTAGCGCGGTCCGGATCTCGAGACGCACGAAGTCGTCGGCCTCGGCGATCCGGGGCAGGCCGGCGCCGTCGGCAGGCGCCGCCCAGCGCGGCCCGATGACGACGAGGAGGACGTCGCAGGCGCCCACCACGCCGACGAGCTTCTCGACGAAGTCGACGCCTGGCTCCATCTCGACGTCGATGAACACGTTGTCCTCGCCGAAGCGCGCGACCAGGGCGTCGTAGAGACGGCCCGCGTGCCCGGCGCTCTCGCCGCGGCGATAGCTGATGAAGACCTTCGGCGCCCCGGCGGTCATGCACCCATCTTGCCGACGGTGGCGGCTAGCATCGGGCGCCATGCACGCAACCGCCGCCCCGACCGATCGCGTCGGCTTCGTCGGGCTCGGGATCATGGGCTCGCGCCAGGCGGCGAACCTCGCCCGCGCCGGGTACGAGCTGACCGTCTTCAACCGCACTCGGTCCGTCGCCGAGGCCTGGGTCGCCGAGCATGGCGGGACCGTCGCCGACTCCCCCGCCGCGGTCGGGGAAGCAAGCGACGTCGTTATCAGCATGGTCGTCGACGGCGACCAGGTCCGTGCGGTCCTGCTCGGGCCCGAGGGCGTCGCGGCCGGCGCACAGGCCGGCACGCTGTGCGTGGACATGTCGACGATCGGACCCGACCAGACGCGCGCCATCGCGGCCGAGCTCGCCGAGCGCGGGCTGCGCCTCGTCGACGCACCGGTCTCGGGCTCGTCGCCGAAGGCGCAGGACGGGACGCTGACGATCATGGCCGGCGGCGACGCGGAGGACTTCGCCCGCGCCGAGCCGCTGCTGCGGGTGATGGGCGAGCTCGTGGTCCACGTCGGCGAGCTCGGCCAGGGCGAGATGGTCAAGCTCATCAACAACGCCCTCGGCGCGGCCAACGCGACGGCGCTCGGCGAGGCGCTGCTCGTGGCGCAGGCCAACGGCGTCGACCTCGACGCGCTGCAGCAGGTCGTCGGCGCGTCCTCGGGCGCCTCGGCCCAGCTCGCGCTCAAGGCCGGACCGATGCGCCACCACGACTACACGACGCTCTTCAAGCTCGAGCACATGCTCAAGGACGTCGACCTGTGCCTCGAGGCGGGGCAGGCCGCGGGGCTGGCGTTCCCGGCCGCCGCGCACGCCCGGGACGTGCTCGCCGCGGCCCTCGCGCGAGGCCACGGCGACGATGACTACTCAGCGCTGATCGAGGCGCTCGAAGGGCTTGCCGGCACGCGCCTCGAGGCGTGACGAACCAGTCCCGCGTTACAAGCGAAAAGCGTTATTTTGCAGGGAAGTTTGGTCATTTTGGGGCACCTGTGGCACAATGTCGCTCCTCCCGTCGGTCAGGTCGCCTCGCGGTCTCGGCCCGACGGGATTGCTGTTGCCATTTCCCGTCCCGTCGTCGTCTGGTCTCTATGCCTATTGCGTTCAAGGAGTGGGCGGTCACCGTCCGTGCGCTCGCCGAAGGCGAGCAGCTGATCACCCTGCGAAAGGGTGGATTGCGCGAAGCCGACAAGCGCTTCCGCGTCGAGCACGACCGCTTCTTTCTGTACCCCACGTTCGATCATCAGCGCCACGATCTGGTGCGCGCGTCGCACGTTCCCGAGCTCGAGCGCGCGCTCGAGGAGGGCGTCTGGGCCGAGGGCGAGCCCGCGATCCGCGCCGGCATGGACGGCTTCGGCGAGATCGTCCAGCCCGACCGCGTGCGCATCCGCGGCTGGGCCGAGCTGGCCGGGCACTTCACGATCACCGACCCGCGCTGCCTCGACGCGCTGTCACCGTTCTACGTGTGGAGCACGGACTACGCGGAGAAGCGGCTGGAATGGAAGCGCCATCACCCGCTGCACGTCCTGCTGCTGCGCACCTACCGCATCCCGCGGCCGGTGACGGTCCGCGTCAAGGACGAGTACGGCGGCTGTCGCTCCTGGCTGGAGCTCCAGCGCGACCTGCCCTTCGAGGGCACGCCGGTGCTGTCGGACGACGAGTTCGAGCGCGCAGCAGAAGCCATCCGCGAGATCGCCGACGGCGGCGTTCCCGCGCTCGTCTAACCGTCCCGAGCGGGCTCACATGATCGCCGCGCTCGGCACCGCCGAGCGGGTTCTCGCCGTCGGCATCGGCGGTGGCGGCGACGTCGTCGGCGCGCTCGCGATCGCCGAGCTCGCCCGCCTCGCCGGCACGCCGGCCACGGTCGGCGGGCTGACGTGGGAGCGGCGGCCGATCGACCCGATCCCGGGCCCGCGGCGCATCGACGAGCTCACGGGCGCAGAGCGCATCAACGACGCGGTCGCGCTCGCCGGGCCCGACACGACCGGTCCCGGCGGCTTTCACTTCGCCGAGTCGCACATGGCGCGCCACCTCGGCGAGCCCGTCGTCCTGCTGGATCCGAGCGACGGCCCGGCGGCCGTGGCACGCGGCCTCGCGGGAGCCTCCGAGCACCTGGGCTGCGACCTGATCGTGCTCGTCGACGTCGGCGGCGACGTCCTGGCCCACGGCGACGAGCCCGGTCTCGCGAGCCCGCTGGCGGACGCGATCTGTCTCGCCGCGTCACCTGGCCTCGTGGCCGCCGGGGTCGACGTGCAGCTCGCCATGTTCGGCGCGGGCTGCGACGGCGAGCTGACGCCCGCCGAGATGCTCGAACGCGTCGCGGAGGTCGCCTCCGCCGGCGGCCACCTCGGAACCTGGGGACCGGGCCCGGCCGAGCTCGACCGCCTCGAGGCAGCGGTCCACGAGATCCCCACCGAGGCGAGCGCGATGGCGGTGGCCTGCGGACGGGGCGAGACCGGGCCGACGACGATCCGCGGCGGACGGCGCACCGTGGAGCGCACGCCGGTCGGCGCGATGGTGTTCTTCTTCGACCCGATCGCCGCCCTGCGCGGTGCCGCGCGCTGCGCGGCGCTCGTCGAGCACGCGACCTCGCTCGCGGAGGGCCACGCGATCCTCACGGAGCGCGGGATCGCGACCGAGCTCGGCTACGAGCAGCGAGCCGCCGCCGATCAGCCAGATGAACGGTAGGGTTCGCTCAGAGTCTCGTTGGGTCTGTGCCATCTCCGCACGCTCGTCGCCGCGCTTCGCCTTCCCGGGATCGCCGCGCTGGCCCTCGTCGCCACCGCCCCACCCGCGCCCGCGCAGGTCCAGCCCTACCGGACCAACGACTACGGCGGCTTTCACGACGTGCTGCCGCCGGGCACGAACGGGCGCTCCAACCCGCTCGAGCTCGCGGCGTTCCTGGCCACCGGCGCCCGCCCGGCGCACAACGCCGACCAGCGCGACATGTACGCGCGGCTCGTCCAGGCGGTGCCGGGCGTCACGGCCGGCAGCCTCTCGACGCTCTACAAGGATTCGAGCTTCGGCATCCCCGCCGGCGGCCAGGCGCGCGCGTACTCGCCGCAGCCCGGCCTGACGATCACCCGCGACCGCGCCTTCGGCGTGCCGCATGTCTACGGCACGACGCGCGCGAACGCGATGTTCGGCCTGGGCTACGTCGCCGCCGAGGACCGGCTGTTCTTCCTCGACGCGCTGCGCCACGCCGGCCGCGGACAGCTGTCGTCGTTCATCGGCGGCGCGCCCGGCAACCGCAAGATGGACGAGGAGCAATGGCGCCTGGCCCCGTACACGGAGGCCGACCTGCAGCGCCAGGTCGATCAGCTCGACGACCTCTACGGCGACGACGGGCGCCGGCTCCAGCAGGACGCCGTCAGCTACGTCGCGGGCGTCAACCAGTACATCAACGAAGCCAAGCTCGACGTCACCAAGCAGCCCGGCGAGTACCTCGCGCTCGGCCGCGTCTTCGGCGCAGATCCCTGGAAGCCGACGGACCTCATCGCCACGGCGTCGCTCGTGGGCGGCATCTTCGGCAAGGGCGGCGGGCAGGAGCTCACGCAGATGGAGCTGCGGCGCAGCTTCATCGCGCGCTTCGGCGCGCGGCGCGGCAAGACGCTGTGGCGCGAGTGGGCAGCGTTCGAGGATCCCGACGCGCCGACGACGGTGCGCAAGAAGGTCTTCCGCTACCAGACGCCGCCGGCCAAGGCCGCCAAGGGCGGCCTCGCGATCGCCGACGCGGGTTCGCTGCGCGCGAGCCAGACCGTCGCGCGCGCGAGCGGCAGCGGCACGCGGGCGCCGCGCGGGGACGCAAGCGCGCTGCCGGGCCTGTTCTCCACGCGCATGCGCGACCAGGGCATGTCCAACGCACTCGTCGTCTCGCGCAAGGAGTCCGCCAGCGGCCACCCGGTCGCCGTCTTCGGGCCCCAGACGAGCTACTTCTCGCCC
The DNA here is from genome assembly GCA_033855075.1 of Solirubrobacteraceae bacterium. Classification (GTDB taxonomy): domain Bacteria; phylum Actinomycetota; class Thermoleophilia; order Solirubrobacterales; family Solirubrobacteraceae; genus CADCVQ01. The sequence continues at coordinate 6,538 of JAWVGM010000159.1, forward strand.
GAGATCCTCATGGAGCAGGACGTCCACGCGCCCGGGATCGACGCGCGCGGCGCCGCGTTCCCCGGCGTCAACCTCTACGTGCAGCTCGGCCGCGGCCAGGACTATTCCTGGAGCGCGACCTCCGCCGGCCAGGACATCATCGACACGTTCGCGGTCCCGCTGTGCGACCCCGGCGGCGGCGCGGCGACGATCAGCGCGACGCACTATGAGTTCCGCGGCCAGTGCTTGGCAATCGAGGTGCTCGAGCGCACGAACCGCTGGACGCCGTCGCTCGCCGACACGACGCCGTCCGGGAGCGAGACGCTGCGCAGCGAGCGCACGAAGCTCGGCATCGTCACCGGCCGGGCGACGATCAAGGGCAAGCCGGTCATCTACACGTCGCTGCGCTCCACCTACTTCCACGAGGTCGACTCGGCGCGCGGCTTCTCGGACTTCAACGACCCGGCGAAGATGCGCAACGCTGCGGACTTCCAGCGCGCCGCGTCGAAGATCGGCTACACGTTCAACTGGCTGTACGCGGACGATCGCGACGTCGCCTACTTCAACTCGGGCAACAACCCGCAGCGCGCGAAGGGCGTGACCGGGCAGCTGCCGATGCCGGCGCGTCTGGAGTGGCGCGGCTTTGACCCGCAGACGAACGTCGCCGCGTACTCGTCGTTCAAGAAGCATCCGCGCGCGATCAACGGCCAGCCGTTCTTCACGTCGTGGAACAACAAGCAGGCGCGCGGCTACGCGGGCGCGGACTCGAACCTCTTCTCCTCGGTGTTCCGGTCCCAGATGCTCGACCAGGAGATCCGCGCCCGGATCGCCGGCCCGCGCAAGATCACCCTGCCCGGGCTCGTCGACGCCATGGGCGAGGCGGCGACGACCGACCTGCGCGCCGAGCAGGTGCTGCCGCTCGCGCTGAAGATCATCGGCACGCCATCCAATCCCAAGCTCGCCGACGCCGTCGCCAAGCTGCGCACATGGGTCGCCGACGGCTCACACCGCCGCGACAAGGACGGCGACGGCCACTACGAGCACGCGGACGCGATCCAGATCCTCGACGCGTTCTGGCCACGCTGGATGCGCGCCGAGTTCGAGCCGAGCCTCGGACCGGCCCTCTACGACGACCTCGTCGCCGCGCACGAGGTCGACAACACGCCCAACAACCACGGCGACCACCTCGGCTCCGCCTACCAGACCGGCTGGTACGGCTACGCCAAGAAGGACCTGCGCGACGTGCTCGACCTCAAGGTCCGCACGCCCTACTCCAAGCGCTACTGCGGCGGCGGGAAGCGCACGAAATGCCGCATCGCGCTGCGCGTCGCGCTGCTCCAGTCCCTGGACGCCTCTCCCGCCAAGCTCTACACCGACGCGCAGTGCACGAAGGCCGGCCGCGCCGCCGACCAGGACTGCGCCGACGCCATCGCCTTCCGCGCGACCGGCGGCATCACGCAGCCGCTCATCGGCTGGCAGAACCGGCCGACCTACCAGCAGGCCGTGGAGGTGCAGGGCCACCGGCCGCGCCGGTAGGAAACGCTCCGGGGGCCGGGACCCACACGACGTCACCTACGATCACCCTCGGAGAGCCCACATTCCCGGCTTGATCGGTGCCAGCCACGGAGAAGGCATGGGCGGCTGTCGCGGTGGTTTGGTCAGGTCGCGGTGCGTACGCCGTAGCCAGCGAAATGCTCGTCGCGGGTCAGCACGCTGAGATCTTCGGCGAGGGCGTGGGCGATCAGGACGCGGTCGAATGGATCGGCGTGGTGGCGCGGCAGCTCGGCTGCGGCTTCCAGCAGCGCTGCGGTGAGCTCGAGCAAGCGAAACTCGGCGGCCAGCACGACCGCGAGGTTGCGCGGCGCGCGCAGGCGTCCTGCCTCGCGCTTGATTGCCGCTTCCCAGATCGACATCGGGCTGAGGCGACGATCGACAGCCGGATCGATCAGGAGGGCTCTCTCGGTGTCCGTCAACCGGCTCGGATCGCCGAGCGCCCACAGCGCGATGTGTGTGTCGACGAGGACGCCGCTCACGTCGTGTACGGCGCGAACTCGGGCAGCGGCTCGTCGAAGTCGGCGCCGATCTCGATCTCGCCGGCGAGCGCACCGAGGCGCACCGGGGCGTGCTCGACGCGGACGGCGACAAGCCGCACGGCCGGCGTTCCGCCACGCGCGATCACGACCTCCTCGCCGCTCTCAGCTGCGGCGACGAGCTCGCTGAGCCGCGTCTTCGCGTCGTGCATATTGACCTGCATTAGCTACTAGGTTAGCTAGTACGACGCTTCGATGCTCGACGACGTTGAGGATCCGCAAACGCCGGGCCATCCTCGGTCCTTGATGCGACTGGTACGTGGCGCTCGCGAGGCGCTCGCTTCCCCGCTGCTGACCCTCGACGCCCGGTTCCCGCGGCGCGCGGGCCGGCCTGCGAGATCCAGATCGCGGACTGACGCGCGAACGGCGCGGCGGTCCGCGGGCAGGGCGCGTGCGTCCGCGCGGCGAACTCAGTCGGCGATGTCCTGGACGCAGACGAGCTCGCGCAACTTCACCGCGCGCCACGCCGACAGCGACGCCGACGACGTCGCCGGCGTGCTCGAGCTGCTCGAGGACACGCGCCAGCGCGTCGGCCCCGCGTTTCCGGCGCTGCCCGACGAGGTCACGGTCGTGCTGCACGACAGTCGCATCGAGCTCGACTTCGCGCAGCCGTTCCTGCCGGTCATGCGCCGCGTCACCACGCCGGCGGCGCGGCGCTACGTCGCGGGCTGGCCCGCGCGCCGCGAGCTGCACGTCCTCACGCCGCGGCTGCTCGCCGAGCGCGCCACGAACGTCGAGGGCTCGCGCGAGATGCTCCTGCTGACGCCGGCCGCGCTCTACGTGCACCTCGTCGTCGCCCAGAGCAACCCGCTGCTCCCGCCGCCGTGGAGCCCGCGCAGCACCATCCGCGCGGCGCGCTGGGCCTGGCTCGTCGCCGGCGCGGCCCAGTGGTTCTCCGGCCAGACGAGCCACGCCCGCCCGGCGATCGCCCGCCGTCTGCGCGAGGGCCCGCGGCCCGACTTCCCGCCCGGCCTGCGCGACGCCGCGCTGCTCGGCGGGACCGTCATCGACCTCGTCGCCCGCGAGGAGGGCGAGGCCGCCGCGGTCAAGCTCGCCTGCACCCTTCCGCCGGGCGGGCCGCGTCAATCGCTCATCGAGGTCTTCAACGGCCGGGCGATCGTCCACTCGGAGGGAACGTGGCGCGCGCACCTGGCGCGCATGGCGGGGCGATGAGGCCGGGGAATGTAGGGTTCGCGCCATCTCGGCCCCGGTGAAGATCCTGCTGACGACCGGTGTCGTGCTGATGCTCGCGGCACTCGCGGGCGTCGCGTCGTCGGCAGCGGGACCGCCTCCGTGCTTCGGAGCCGCGTCGCGCGATCCCAAGCACCCGTGCGCGAACCCGGAGCTCGCCCTCCAGGTCATCCCGCGGCCCGACCAGATCGATCAGGAGCCGGGCGTGTCCTGCAAGCAGATCAACAAGGCCGACGAGCCGGCGGTCTGCGAGTTCGGGGCAGCCAGGTCGAAGGCCAAGCGCACGTTCGCGCTCATCGGCGACAGCCACGTGTACCACTGGCGCGCCACGCTCGACGTCATCGGGAACGTCAAGCGCTGGCGCGGTCTGTCGATCATGCAGGGCGGGTGCTACTTCTCAGAGGCGGCCGGGCCCTGCGTGGAGTGGTACGAGTCGGTACTGCTGTATCTGCGCCGCCACCCCGAGGTGAGCACGATCTTCGTCACCCAGAACGCCGGCACGCCCGTCCAGCCCCGGCCGGGCGAGACCGCGCAGCAGACGAAGATCGCCGCGTTTCAGCGCACGTGGACAACGCGGCTGCCGAAGACCATCAGGCACGTCGTCGTGATCCGCGACAACCCGAAGTCGACACCCGACGCGATCAACTGCGTCAAGGACGCGGTCGCCGCCGGGGTGACAACGCCGCCAGGGCCCGCCTGCGCGATCGCGCGCAAGGACGGGCTCTTTCGCGACGGGGCCGCCACCGCGGCCAAGCGCCTGCACTCGAGCCGCTACCAAACGATCGACCTCACGCACTTCTTCTGCAGCTCGACGCAGTGCTTCCCGGTCATCGCCGGGGTGCTCGTCAACCGCGACAGCTTCGGCCACATCACGCTCACGTTCGCCCGGACGCTCGTGCCGTACTTCCTGCGCAAGCTGCGCGTGCTGATGCGCCGTTGGTGACGATGTAGGGGTTGCGCGCATCTGCGCCCGGGTGAGGATCCTGCGCTCAGGGCAGCGCGCGCGCGGCGACGAGATCCCCTCGCCGCTCCGCGGCCGTGGCGCGCAGCTCACCGATCGCGTCGCCGATGCGGCGCAGGTGCCAGCGCGACAGGGCGACGAGCCGCATGGGCGTCCTCGCGACCACCGACGCGGTGCGCAGTGTCTTCTCGAGCACGGCGACCTCGCCGAAGTACTCGCCGGGCCCGAGGGTCGCGACCCGGTCGCCGGCCCGCACCACATCGGCCTCGCCCTCGAAGATCGCCATGAGCTCGTAGGCGAAATCGCCCTCCTTGAGGACGGTCGCGCCGGCGGGCACGGTGAACTCGCGGACGAACGGAGCGATCGCGCGCAGCGCCTCCTCGTCGATCGAGGCAAATAGAGGTATGGCACGTAGATGATTCAGATCCATAGGAGAACCAACGATAGGTCGTGCTGCGCGAGACCCGTGTGACGTGCAACACACATGTGTTCAGATCACGTGGGTCCCCAGCCAGGCGATGAGCGCGACGACCGCACAGGCGGTGAGCAGCGCCGCCAGCACGCGTGCCGGATTCGGGCTGGCCGACTGCTCGTCGCCGACCAGCTCGGCTTCGAGCAGCACGTCGCGTGCGGCGTCGCGGCCGGATGCCGGAACCATGATGTCGCGCGGACCCGCGGCGAGCATGTCCGGGACGTCGAAGCCGCGGGTGCGCTGCAGCGTCGACGGGATGCCCTCCTCGAGCAGCATGCCCTGGATGAACTCGGCCTCCGCCTGGTGTCGGGCGCCGGCGACGCGCACGAGGTCGCCGTCGGCGTACTGGGGCTTGATCTTGCGGGCGCGCTCGTGACGGTCGGTGATCGGCTCGTCCACGCCGAGCTTGCCGGAGTAGACGAGCGGCATTCCGCAATTACGACAGAAACGCTCGTCGAGCGGGTGCGGCTCGGCGCAGCTCGGGCAGACGAGCGGCTGAGCAGCCTGCGTCACGTCAGCTCGAGCTCGACTTCGGAGACCGTCCCGCCCTCGATGAGGTACGAGCGCACCTCCGGCTCCGCGCCGTTCTTGGGCACGCCGACGATGATCCACTCCACTCCCGGCCAGCCGTGGGAGAAGTTCACGTCGGTCTGGGACGGATAGGGGTCTGACCGCGTGTGGGAGTGGTAGATCGCGGCGAGCTCCCCGCCGTCTGACTCGATCTTCTCGAGCAGGCGGAACATCTCCAGGCCGTCCACCTCGAAGCGAAACGGGCTCGCGGCCTGGTTTTCCACCGCGTGGACCGAGGTCGCGGCACCGTCGCGCGCGGCGACGATCCCGCAGCACTCGTCCGGTGCGTCGGCAACGGCGTGCGCGACGATGTCGTCCAGCAGGGGACGGGCGATCTTCACGCCCTCAAGGCTACGCCTTGATCTGCTTGGGGTCCTCGACCTCGTCGTCGTTCGAGCCCATGCTGGACAGGGAGTTCTTGAATTCGCGCATGCCCTTGCCAAGTGACTTGCCGGCTTCGGGAAGGCGCTTGGGCCCGAGCACGACGAGCGCGATCACGAGCACGACGATGAGTTCCATGGGTCCGATTGAAGGCATTTGGCTCTGACAGCTCCTCGTTGTCTGAAGATCAAGCGATGGTAGTCGCAGTTAGGGGTGATGCGGGCCGGCTCAACAAAACGATCACTTTGGCGCCGATCACTTCTTGCCGGTCTCGAACGCGTTGGGCACTGGGGGCGTATCGGCCGCGAGGCGCAGAACGACAAGGTGCTGGCCCTCGTCGGCCATGATCGTCGCGCTCGTCTGCAGCAGCCCCGCGTCGCGCAGGTTGCGGTGGGCGTCGAGGTAGGCGGCCACGGCTGCCGTCTCGAGCTCGATCGCGAAGCCGATGACGTCCGCCTGGGACTTCACGTCCCCGATGCCCTTCACGACCGCGTCGATGTCCTTCACGCCCGAAGGCTTGGCCGGCACCGCGCCGCGCAGCGCGGTCATCGCCGCAACGAGGGCGTCGACGTGCTGCTGCTCGTGGCCGCGGAACAGCTTGACGACGCGGGTGACGGACGGGTCGAGCAGCCCCCCGCCGAGCAGCGTGTCGTAGGCGAGGACCGCGACGCGCTCGAGCGTGATCGCGTGCTCGACGATCCCGAGGTCCCCGCTCTGCGCGGCGAACGCGTTACGCACCGACAACAGCAGCGGGATGCTCGACGCCGCCACGGCCGCGCCGCCCGCGGCGATGCCACGCCGCAGCAGGTCGCGGCGGTCGCGCTCGAACTCCGCGATCTGCGCGCTGTCGGCGTCGCCGTCGACGATCGCGATCGCAGGTCCATGCCGGCGGGCCATCAGTGCGCCTCCCCGGTGACGAACGCGTCCGGGACCGGCGCCAGGCCGAGCGCGTCGCGCAGCACGGAGATGTGCTCGGCCTCGGCGGTGAGGATCGACGCCGCCGTGGCGCGTAGGTCGCCCGTCGTGAGCTTGGGCAGCGCGTCGATGTACGCCGCCACGGCGGTGTTCTCCAGGCGGATGGCGTACGTCAGCACCGCGTCCTGAGAGACGAAACGGGGGAAGTCGTAGGACGACTTGGCCTTGTTCGGCGTGCCGGCTGCGTCGCGGATCGCCTGCGCGAGCGCGTCGGCGTGCTCCTGCTCCTGCTCGAGGAAGCCCTTGACGGTCTGCAGGACGTCGCCCCTGAGCTTCGCGGCGCCCGCCTTGTAGGCGGCAACCACCATGAGCTCGAGGTCGAGCGCGCCGTTGAGGATCTCGACATCGACCTTGTCGCGCTCGTCCGAACCAGACGTGGTGGTCGCCTTGCCACCGCCGCCGCACGCGCCCAGCAGCAGCGCGGAGCCACCCACGACTCCGACCCCCGACGTCTGCAAGAAGCGCCTGCGCGACAGCGGGTCGCGCAGGAAGCTGTCGATGTTCATCCCTGCCAGCCTCCCGTTGCGGATATCGAGACTGTGACGGACTGCGCGCGGCGACGCCGCGCCGGATCACCACCAGACGGTGGAGTCCACGTCCTCGAGCTCCTCGATCGGCTTCGTGTAGATGCCGGAGGAGAGGTACTTCCAGCCGTCGTCGCAGACGATGAAGACGACGTTGCCCTCGTCGATCTCGCCGGCGATGCGCACGGCCACCCGCGCGATCGCGCCGGAGGAGACGCCCGCGAAGATGCCCTCCTCGTCGAGGAGCTTCTTCGTCCAGACGATCGCGTCGTGGTTCGTGACGAAGATCTTCCGGTCGAGCACGCTGAGGTCGATGATCGGCGGGATGAAGCCGTCGTCGAGCGACCGCAGGCCCTGGACCGGCTCGCCCTGCATCGGCTCGGCGGCCACGATCATGACGTCGTCGCCGAACTCCTCCTTGAAGCGCCGTCCGTTGCCCATGAGTGTCCCGCCCGTGCCGAGCCCGGCGACGAACGCGGTGATCTCGTCGAGCTCCTCGAGGATCTCCTTCGCCGTGCCGTTGTAGTGCGCGAGCGGGTTGGCCTCGTTGCCGTACTGGTAGGGCATGTAGTAGCGCTCGGTGTCCTGCGCCAGCTCGTTGGCCATCGCCACCGCTCCGTTGGAGCCCTGGTTACCGGGGCTGTAGACGATCTCGGCGCCGTACATCTCGAGCAGCTGCGTGCGCTCGGGCGTGACGTTGTCGGGCATGACGACCGTCAGCGGATAGCCCTTGCGCTTGCAGATCATCGCGAGGCTGATTCCGGTGTTACCCGAGGTCGGTTCGAGGATCGTCTGACCCGGCCCGATGAGCCCCTTCTCCTCGGCGTCCTCGATGAGCGCGCGGGCGACGCGGTCCTTCACGGAGCCCGTCGGGTTCATCGACTCCATCTTCGCCCAGATGCGAACGCCGGGCTTGGGACTGAGGCGCTTGAGCTCCACCAGCGGGGTATTGCCGATCGCCTGGACGATGTCGCCGTAGCGCCCGCCACACGGGCGGTTCTGAAGCGGCGGGAGAGCCATCAGGTCACGGAGTGTACCCAGGTGCATTCGCCGTCCAGAAGCTGCGCGGACGCCAGGTTGCAGCGGGTCGCCCGAAGCGTCGCCCACGTGAGAGGCCCCGCAATTTGCGGGGCCTCTCGGGGGACGGCGGTCGTGCGGGGTGCGGCGACGAAACGGTCAGGGTCCTGCGACCAGCTTGACCTCATGGAAGACGGCCATGCCGTTGACGAGCTCGAGCTCGGCCTCGTGCACGGTCGCACCGACCTGTAGCGCGGCGATGCCGCAGTCGGTCTCGTTGTCGCCGCCGTTGTTGTCGGCGTTGTCATCGCCGGAGCTGCCGCCGTCGCCCGAGCCGGAGCTCGACGAGCCGGGACCGGAGTTGTCGTCGCTGGAGTCGCCGCCGCCGTCGTGCCGGGAGGACACGGTGGACGCGGTCTCGCACTTCACCTCGGTGAAGCCGTCGACGACCATGGCGCTGATGCTGCCGCCGCCGCCGAGCGAGATCGTGAGCGTCGTGCCGTCGAAGCTCGCGATCGTGCCCGCGTTCTCCTCGCCGTCCATGACGCCATCGTTGTCGGTGTCATCGTCGGTCGGGTTGTTCTCGGAGTCCACCTCGGCGCCGTCGCCGAGGCCGTCGTTATCGCTGTCGGCGTCGCGCGGATTGGTGTGGTTGCGGAACTCCTGGAGGTTGCGCAGCCCGTCGTGATCCTGGTCCTTCGTGGTCTGCTTGACCTTGAGCGACAGATGGTTCTTCTTCTCCCAGCGGTCCGGGATCTTGTCGTGGTTGCGGTCCCGGCTCTTCGCGAGCGCCGCGCTGGGCGCGATCGCGACGAACAGGGCCGACAGCGCCAGTGCAGCGATGAGGCCGAAGCGTCGAGTGGTCATCCGTGGGTTCCTCCTGTGGGACTTCGAAAGGGGCGTCTCTACTCGGGAGACACGGCGACTGCACGCAGCGTCACGGACGAAGATCCACAGATCGGTCAATCGTCCAGCGGCGGGGTGGGAGAGACCGGCGCCGGTGGCGGATCTGCGCTGAGCTGGCCCTCAAGGGTGGGCTCCGCAGGGACCGTGGAGGTGAGGTCGTCGCTGCCCGAACCGGAGGATCCCCCGCCGGACGTTCCGCTGCCCGAAGACCCGCTGCCGGAGACCCCATCGTCAGACGAGCCACTCCCGCTACTCCCCGAACCGCTACTCCCCGAACCGCTGGCGCTCGAGACGCCATCGTCGGAGCCGCTCGTGCCCGAGCCGCTGCTCCCCGACCCGCTCCCGCTCGAGGCGCCATCGTCCGAGCCGCTGGAGCCCGAGCCGCTGGACGTGCTGCCGGTGGCGCTGTCATCCGATCCGCCGGACGTTGCGCTGCCCGAGCCGCTGCCGCTGGATCCGCTCCCACTTGCGCCACTGCCGCTGCCGGAGCCGGAGCTGCCATCGCCCCCGCTGCCCTTGCCGCTGTGGGAGCCCGCCGTCTGCGTGGCGGCGCTCGATGCGCCCTGCCCGCGGCCCGACCCGTCCGCGGTGGTCGCGCTCACGAGTCCGGCGAACGTGGCGCGCTCGTTCGAGCCGCGCTTCGCCGACGCCACCGACGGGGCGGAATCAGCCTTCGCCCGCTCGGGCTCCTGGCGCACGATCGACGGGCCGACAACGACGCTGCCGACGACGACCGTCACGACGCCGGCCTTCGCGAGCAGCGCGCCCGCCCCCGCGCCGCCGCCCGCGGTGAGCTCGGCGATCCGCTGCACGATCTCGCCCGAGCCGTCGCGTCCCGACGACGCCACCCAGGCGATGAGCGGGCCCGGCGTGACCGCGGTCGCGGTGGAGCGCATCGTCGCGCGGGCGCGCATGACGAGCTGGCGCGTGGCGCCCTCGCTCAGCCCCAGCGCCTGCGCGATCTCGGCGTGCGAGGCGCCCTCGAGCGCGCTGCGCATGAGCGCGTCGCGCTGGCGCTCGGGCAACGCAGCGAGCCCGGCGAGCGTCTGGCGCACGACGTCGCGGCGCTCGAGCTCTGACTGCGGCGCCTCGCTGCCGCGCAAGGAATCGCGCAATTCGTCGTAGTCGTAGCCGGAGACGCGCAGCGCGTTGAGTGCCGTGTTGCGCGCGATGCGCATGAGCCAGGCGTGCAGATCGGCGACGGCGTCGCCGCGCTCGAGGGCGCGCCACGCCGAGATGAAGGACTGCTGGACGGCATCCTCGGCGCGCGACTCGGGCAGCACCCGGCGGCAGCCGCGCAGCATGGCGCGCCGGTAGCGCTCGACGATCGCCGCGAACGCGGCCTCCGAGCCGTCGCGCGCCAGCTCGACGAGCCGCTCGTCGGATTGAGTGCGAAGGATGGCTACTGACGGTGAAAGGCGCACGGTCTACTCCGTTGACACGGCGACTCCCGGTTCGTCACGGTACCGGACCCACCCCGCCGCGCAAACACACGTCCATCCTCTAGCCTGCGCCGTCGTCCGGGTCCAGACTGGCTAGGCAGGCACAGTGGTCTTTCCGACCGTCGAGTTCGCAATCTTCTTTCCGATCGTGCTCGCGCTCTCGTGGGCGCTGATGTCGCGCCCGCGCATCTGGAAGCCGTTCATGCTGGGCGCGAGCTACGTCTTCTACAGCGCGGCGAACCCGAAGTTCTGCATCATGCTCGCCGGAATCACGCTCGGTAACCAGGGCGCGGCGAAGCTCATCCACCGCAGCGCGGACGAGCGCCTGCGCAAGGCGCTCATGATCGCCGCGGTCGCGGCCACGCTCCTGACGCTCGGCGTCTTCAAGTACTACGGCTTCTTCGCGACCGAGTTCAACGCCGCGCTGGACAAGCTCGGGCTCGGGCTGCCGCTCCCGCTCGCGGCGATCGCGCTGCCGGTCGGCATCAGCTTCATCGTCTTTCAGGCGATCTCGTACACCGTCGACGTCTGGCGCCGGACCATCGAGCCCGCCAAGACAATCGACGTCGCCCTGTACCTGAGCTTCTTCTCGCATCTCGTGGCGGGGCCGATCGTGCGCGCGCGCGAGTTCCTCCCCCAGCTCGCGACCCCGCGCGACCCGCGCAACGTGGCCGTCGGCGCGGCCGTCTTCCTCATCGTCGTCGGGCTCATCAAGAAGGTCGGCGTCGCCGACACGCTGGCGCGCGAGATCGTCGATCCGGTCTTCACCGTTCCCCAGGACTTCTCGGCGCCGGACGTGATCCTCGCGTCCTACGCGTTCGCCGTGCAGATCTTCTGTGACTTCTCCGGCTACACGGACATCGCGATCGGCACCGCGCTCCTCGTGGGTTTCGTGTTCCCGCAGAACTTCGACTCGCCCTACCGCGCGACGAGCTTCCGCGAGTTCTGGCGGCGCTGGCACATGACGCTGTCTCGCTTCCTGCGCGACTTCCTCTACATCCCGCTGGGCGGCAACCGCGGAGGCAAGTGGAAGACCGCGCGCAACCTCATGATCACGATGCTGCTCGGCGGCCTGTGGCACGGCGCCGCGTGGGGATTCGTCCTCTGGGGCGCGATCCACGGCACGGCGCTGACCGTCGAGCACTTCTTCCGCGGCAAGCTGCACGTGCCGCGCTGGCTGGCCTGGTTCGTCGTGTTCCACATCGTCGTGCTGGCGTGGATCCCGTTCCGCGCACCCGACCTGAACCTCGCCGGCGACTTCGTGTCGCGGCTCTTCGTGCCCGGCCCGGCGACGCTGTGGACGTTCCCGGTCGTCGCGCTCGTCGTCATCATGATCGGCTACCAACTGCTGCCCACGCGGCCGCTCGACGCGCTGCGCGTCCGGCTCGAGGCGCTGCCCCCCGTCGCGCTCGGCACCGGGCTCGCTGCCGTGATCGCGATCGTGGCGGCGACCGTCTCCAGCCAGGGCGTACCTCCGTTCATCTACTTCCAGTTCTGATACGCCTTCCCCGATGACGCAACGCGACCGTTACATCCTCGACCGCGCGACCGGACGCCGGCTGCGCGCCCGCGACGCGCTGATCGTCGTCGGTCTCGCCGTATTCCTGCTCGTGCTGGTCGAGGGCCGCTCGATCCGCAACCAGGCCGAGGAGATGCAGGCCGGATGGGAGCGCACCGCGATGCTCGCCATCGGCAAGCCGGCGGGCTGGATCGCCGACCGGCTGCCGCTCGCCGACGCGTTTGACAGCGCGACCGCGTTCCTGTCGCCCGACGACAAGCTCAGCGGTCCCGGCGGCTTCGAGAACGCCGCCGCCACCGTGACACCCGGCGCTGCCGGCAACGCGCCCGCCGCGATCACGCCGGACTACTTCGATCCCGCGACGCTCGGCCAGAAGCCCAAGCCGCTGCCCGCGCTGCGCAAGCTGCTCGTCACCGGAGACTCGATGGCGCAGCCGCTGGATGCGCAGCTCGCGCGCCGCCTGTCCGGGCCGGGCGTGAACACGGTCCGCGACGCCCATCTCGGGACCGGCATCTCGATCAGCCAGATCGTCGACTGGGGCCAGCTGTCCACCCAGCAGGTGACCAAGGAGAAGCCCGACGCGGTCGTCGTGTTCATCGGGGCGAACGACAGCTTCCCGATGAAGGGGGCCGACGGGAAGGACGTGCCGTGCTGCGGCGCGGACTGGGCGGCGATCTACGCGTCGCGCGCCCGCCGCATGATGAACACGTACCGGCGCGCCGGCGCGGCGCGCGTGTACTGGCTGACGCTGCCGCTGCCCCGCGACACCAAGCGCGTGGCCTACACGCGAGCGGTCAACGAGGCGGTCGCGGTCGCGGCCCAGCCGTACCGCTCCCAGGTGCGCGTCCTCGACATGGTGCCCGTCTTCACCCCGAGCGGTTTCCGCGACTCGATGGCGATCGGCGGCAAGAACACGATCGTCCGCCGGCCCGATGGCATCCACCTCAACGACGCCGGTGCGCAGCTCGCAGCCGGCCTCGTGGAGGCACGACTGCGAGCGGACTTCACGACCGTCGGGCGCTAAGTGCCCGGAGCACTACGCGATCAGGTTGCCTGAACCCACGAGATCTTGACGACGCGCGCGCCCCACTTGCAGGTCGTGGTGGCGTAGAACTGCGTCGAGCTGGAGAGCGTCTTCTTGGAGGTGCAGGTCCAGTTCGTGCGCACCTTGTGAGTGCACTTGATCCCTGTCCTCGAGCGGCAGGAGTGGAAGGACTTCATGACCTTCTTGGCCGTCGTGCACGATGAGGCCTTCTGCGTGAGCTTCTGGTTGTACTCCGGCTTGCCGCTGGACGGCTGGGCGTCGGCCTCGGACAACGAGCAGTTGTGGGTGGAGGCGGACTGCGCAGGCCCAGCGCCGAGCGCCATGACGAGCGCGGCAAGCACGGCGGTCATGGCGAAGACGGCAAGACGGGAACTGCGACGGCTGGTTGCGATCACGTGTGAACCTCTCTGGGGTCGTGGCAGGCGAGCATGGTGGCACACGTCCGGGGCGCCAACGCGGCATGGTGTCACAGCATTTTCCTCAGTTGCGGCGTGCTCTCACCGAACGCTCACGATTGTGGCTCGAGGTTAGAGCGACTCGCCCGCACACGCGCGGATCGCGCCGGCGTAGAGCCTGGCCATCGTGGCGTAGCCGGTCGGCGTCGCGTGGACGCCGTCGCCCGCGAGCAGCGAGGGCTCGCTCTGGACCGCGCCCGCCCAGTCGACGACCTGCAGGCCCAGCGCGAACGTGTCCTGGCGGGCGAGCTGCTTGAGCTTGCGGTTGACGGCGTCGTAGCTCACCCCCAGGTACGGCGGGCGGACGATCGTCGCCCACACGGCGCAGCCACCCGAGCGTGTGGCGGTGGCGCGAACGGCGTCCACGAGCGCGCTCACGTTGCGCGGGTCGTCGTTGGTGAAGAGGCTGAACGCGAGGATCGCGGGCGGACTTCCCTGGCGCGCGAGGATCTGCATACCGGTCCGCAGCGGCCGCGATTTCAGCGCGTCGACCTCGACCTTCCACCCCTTGAGCTCCTGCCTGAGCGGAGCCTCGATCCCGACGGCAAGCGAGTCTCCGATGACGAGCACCTCGTGCGGCAGCGACCGCGGCTTCTGCGTGGCGCGGTTCTCCTTCGGCTTGCTCGGGCCCGAGCGGGCCAGCACCGTGCGCGGCCCGAAGAGCTCGATCGTCACGACGGTCGTCCCGCTCGTGACGACCTTCCGCGACGCGGCGTCGATCGTCACGAACGGCGCCGACGGCTTCGTGCGCACCTTCAGCCGTGAGGTCCACGTCCCGTCGGCGCCCGCGGTTGCCTGCGCGACGCATGGCTTGGGCCGGCAGCCGGCGCGGAAGTAGACCGTGCTGTCGGGTGCAGCCGTCCCGCTCACGTCGACGCCCGTGATCCACGCTCCGCTCTTGGTCTCCTTGGCGCGCACGCGCTTGCCGTCGATCGGGGCGGCGATCGTCACCGGGGTGACCTCGGCGGGCTTGGCCGCCCCGGCCGGGGTCGTCGGCGCCGACTTCTTGGCGGGCTCGCGCGCGCCACACGCGCCGAGCAGTGCGCACGCGAGGAGGCACGGGGTGGCAGCGACTGCGCGGCGCATCACTTCAGCCGCGGCAGGACATGATCGGCGCGCAGGCGGTTGACGATCACGGTGGCGGCGATGGACGCCCCCGTGGTCGTGAGATGAATGCCGTCGGGCTGGCGCACCGTCACCGTGCGCCCGCCGTAGCTCATCGTCCTGCGGAACACGCCGCCGGGCGTGAAGACCTTCCCCATGTCCAGGACGCGCACGCCGCTTGCGAACCGCACGGCCGCGCGCCGGATCGCCTCGTTCACGCGCGGGAAGACCTTGGCGAAGTTCGGCCGGCTCGGCGACGGCGCGGGCAGCGTCAGCCAGTACACGAGCGAGCGCCCGCCGCGGCGGTAGGAGCGCATCATCGACGCCACGCGGCGAGCGTACTGCGTGACCCAGGCGGCGTTGCAGCACGGCGCGCCGCCGATCGGGAAGCCGTCGTTGGCGCCGATGAACATGACCGTGACGTCGGGTTTCACGCTGCCGGCCTGATTGCGCGCCTTCTTGACCCAGTTCAGCTCCGACGGGCTCGAGATCCCGGTGCTGATGTGCGCGTCGCTGCGCACGCTGGTCTTGCGCCGGCGCTTCAGTCGCTGGTCGAGGTAGCTGTCGATGATCTGGATCATGGAGTCGCCGGTCGCGAGCAGGCGCAGGCGGCCGAGGCGCGCGAACCGCGGCCGGCTCGTCGAGCGCGTCTTGAAGGCGAGCTCACTGGCAGCGGGGAAGCGCTGGGTGCCCACGAGTGCGAGCCACGTCAGCGGCCTGCCGAGCGCGACCTTCAGCGACCGCGCGGATGCGCGCAGCTGCAGGAAGCCGCCGTCGACGTGCGCCCGCGCCTTGCGCAGCACGTGCGAGGACGCGCTGCGGTTGAACGTCGCGTCGACCGCGCCGATCGTGGTGACCAGATGCGCGCCGTTGCGGCTCACGCAGACGCTGCGCCGCGAGGAGGCTCCCGGGCTCAGGACGATGCAGACGGCCGGTCCGGCGGCCGGCGTCAGCTCCGTCGCGGCGATCGCGCGGTTGAAGCGCAGCCCGAAGCGCAGGTCATCGCCGTTCTGGCGGACCTTCGCCTCTGTGACCTGGAGCGGCGGGGCCGGGACGGGCGCCTGCGCGGACGCGCTCGAGGCGGCTGCGATCACGGCAACCACCAGCACGGCGAACAGCACGCTCCTCCCCATGCCCTCAACCTACCCGGCTAGCGAGGGATCGTCGTCGCTGACGGTGCCGGCCGGCGGGGGACAGCGCTTTAGCACGGACCCCGCGAGGCCGGTGCCGTCAGCGGCGGCGAGACTCGCTAGCCGCCTGCCATGGCGGGGAGGATGACGAGGACGTCGCCGCCGCCGACCGGCGTGTCCAGCCCGTCGAGCACCCGCACGTCTTCGTCGTTGAGATAGACGTTGACGTAGCGGTTGAGCTCCCCGCCGTCGGCGAAGATCTGCGCCTGGGTCGGAGGGTGCTGCTCGGCCAGCGAGCGCAGGACGTCGCCGACGTTCTCGCCGTCGGCGTCGACTTCCTTCTCGCCGCCGGTGGACGGGCGCAGCACGGGTGGTATGCGAACGATGGCCATGGAGAGCGAGCGAGACCCTAACCGGCTGCGGCGCAGAACGCCTCGTAGTCGGGGAACACGCCCATCTCCTCTTCGGTGATCTCCTCGGGCTCGCGCGAGCAGATGGCGCATTCGGGGTCGCGCCGGACCTTCAACTCGGTGAACGTGGCGCCCAGGGCCTCGTAGAGCAGCAGCCGGCCGATGAGCGGCTCACCCGCACCGACGATGAGCTTGATGACCTCGGTGGCCTGGAGCAGGCCCATCGTCCCGGGCAGGACGCCGAGCACGCCGTTGGCTCCGCAGCTCGGGGCGAGCTCGGCCGGCGGCGGCACCGGGTACAGGCAGCGATAGCACGGCCCGTCGTAGGGCGCGAAGACCGAGAGCTGCCCGTCGAAACCGAGGATCGACGCGCTGACGACCGGGATCTTCAGGCGCACGGACGCGTCGTTGAGCAGGTAGCGCGTCGGGAAGTTGTCCACGCCGTCGACGATGACGTCGTAGCCCTCGATGATCTCCATGATGTTCGAGGCGTCGATCCGCGTCTCGTACTTGACGACGTTCACGTCGGGATTGATCGCGTTCATCGTCTCCTGGGCGGAGTCGACCTTCGGCGTGCCGATGCGGTCGGTCGTGTGGATGACCTGGCGCTGGAGGTTGGAGAGATCGACGACGTCGTCGTCGACGATGCCGATCGTGCCGATCCCGGCCGCGGCGAGGTAGAGCGCCGTCGGGGAGCCCAGGCCGCCGGCGCCGAGCAGCAGCACCTTGGCGTCGAGCATCTTCTGCTGGCCCTCGGGGCCGATCTCCGGGACGAGCATGTGGCGGCTGTAGCGCTCGCGCTGCTCGGCGCTCATCGTGCGCGGGACGTCGAACTCGAAGCCGCGGTCCTTCCACAGCGTGAAGCCGCCGGTCATCGACTCGACGTGGCCGTAGCCGAGTTCCCCGAGCGTCTTGGCGGCGAGCGCGGAGCGCTGGCCCGAGGCGCAGTAGAGGATCACGTGCTGGTCGCGGTCGGGGACCGCGCCGTCGATGCGTGACTCGAGGTAGCCGCGCGGGATGTGCGTGGCGCCGGGCAGGTGACCGCGCGAGAACTCATCCGTCTCGCGCACGTCGACGAAGGCCACTCCGTTGCCGACGAGCTCATGCGCGACGGTCGGATCGACCTCGTCGATCTCGCTCTTGATCTTGCGGATGTACTCCGCGCCAGAGGGGCTCACGGTCAAATCTCCTCAAAGGTGGTCGGACTTCGCTGCTTCAGAAAGTGTAGCGACGTACCGAAAGGGACCCCACAACGCAAAAGAGGCGTCCCGTGCTGCGCGGGACGCCTCTCTCGACAGTGGACCTTATGGAGGAAAACCTTCGTGGAGGGACTTGCACGAGGAGTATCGGACATAGACGCGGTTGCCGACATAGGGTCCAGACCCCATGCGTAGACCGCCGGCTCTCC
Organism: Solirubrobacteraceae bacterium; assembly: GCA_033855075.1. Lineage (GTDB taxonomy): Bacteria > Actinomycetota > Thermoleophilia > Solirubrobacterales > Solirubrobacteraceae > CADCVQ01. The sequence continues at coordinate 24,117 of JAWVGM010000159.1, forward strand.
TGACCCAGGTGTTGACGGTGAACACCGTGCTGATCGTTGCGACTGTGTTCGCGGCGAGCGTCGCCGCGCGCCTTGATCTGCACAACTCCGCCAGCCTGCGCCAGTTCCTCGTGCTGGCGGCGGCCATCCTCGCGACCGTCCTCGCCAACAACGTCCTCATGCGCCGCCGCTTCGCCCCGCTCGAGTCGCTCACCCGCACGATGGAGTGCGTCGACCTCAGCACCCCGGGCATGCGCGCCCAGCCCGCCGAGGGCGAGCCCCAGGATGTCGGGCGCCTGCGCGAGTCCTTCAACCTCATGCTCGAGCGCCTGGAGGCCGAGCGGGCGGGCACCTCCAAGGCGGTCCTGCGCGCCCAGGAGTCCGAGCGCGCGCGCGTCGCCCGCGACCTGCACGACGAGGTCAACCAGGCGCTCACGGCCGTCTCGCTGCGCCTCGCAGCCACCGCCGAGCATGCGCCGCCCGAGCTCGCCGAGGAGCTCGCCGAGACCCAGCGCCTGTCCAACCAGGCGATGCAGGAGCTGCTCGGCCTCGCCCGCGAACTGCGCCCCGCGGCACTCGACGACCACGGGATCATCCCCGCGCTGCGCACACAGGTGCGGCTGTTCGGCGAGCGCCACGGCATCGAGTCGAACTTCGCCGCCGACGGCCCGCGCCCGCTGCTCGGCGAGACCGAACAGCTCGTCGCCTATCGCGTCGTGCAGGAAGCCTTGTCCAACGTGTCCCACCACGCGCACGCCAACCGCGTGACGGTCAAGATCCTCGGCTGCAACAGCGAGCGGGTGCACATCACGATCCAGGACGACGGCGTCGGCTTTCACCCCAATCGCAACAACGGCCACGGCTCGGGCCTGCGGGGAATGCGCGAGCGCGCGATGCTCGCCGGCGCGAAGCTCGAGGTGCGCTCCGCCCCGGGCGCCGGCACGACGACCGAGCTCACGCTGCGCACACGAGGAGCGCGCGCGCTGTGATCCGCGTCCTCATCGCCGACGACCACGGCATCGTGCGCGGCGGCGTGCGCCTGCTCCTCGACCGCCAGCCCGACATGGAGGTGGTCGCCGAGGCGTCCGACGGCATCGAGGCGGTCCAGCTCGCGCTACGCGAGCGCCCGGACCTCTGCGTGCTTGACGTCGCCATGCCGCGGATGACCGGCATCCAGGCCGCGCACGAGATCCGCACGCACGCGCCGGACATCGCCGTCCTGCTGCTGTCGATGCACGACGACGAACGCTACCTGTTCGAAGCCCTCCAGGCCGGGGCGGCCGGCTACGTGCTCAAGCAGGAGGCCGACTTCGCGCTCGTCACCGCCGTCCACGCGGTCATGCGCGGTGAGCCGTTCATGACGAACGCCGCCGAGCAATCGCTCGTGCGCGAGTGGATGGCCGACGACAGCACGGGTCCCGACGAGCCACTCACCCCGCGCGAACGCGAGGTCCTCAAGCTCATCGCCGAGGCCCACACGAACCGTTCGATCGGCGACCTGCTGCATCTCTCCGAGAAGACCGTCGAGTCACACCGCGCCAATCTCCTGCGCAAGCTCGGCATGCGCGATCGCGTGGAGCTCGTGCGCTACGCGATCCGGCGCGGGCTGATCGAGGCGTAGAGCGCGCGGCCGCGCGGTGCTTCCAAACATCGAATCTGCCGCGTACGGCGCTGCATAGGTGACATCTGACCCGACCGCGGCGCCCGACAAGGCCGCCACCGGCGCTTCGTTTCCCCCATGTTTCCTCGCTGCGGTTTCGGGACCCGCGCGGCCGCGACCCTCGCCGCTTTACCCTGACCCCAATGGCTCCCCGGCTTCGCCTCGCGCTGGTCGTCACGGGCATGCTCGCTCTCGCCGCGATCGCGTCGGTGTTCGCGTTCGCCGTCGGAGACCACGCCGCCAATGCCGCCGGCTTCGAGGGCGCGGTGCGCCCGCCGGGCATCCCGCCGGCGCAGATCGACCTGCCCGACGAGCACGGCAAGCTCGTGCGGATGAGCGACCTGCGCGGCACGCCCGTCGTCGTGACGTTCCTCTACACCACGTGCAAGGACACGTGCCCGCTGACAGCCGACCAGATCCGCGGCGCCCTGGACGACCTCGGCCATGACGTGCCGGTCATCGCGGTGAGCGTCGACCCCGACAACGACACGCCGGCCAGGGCGCGTCGCTTCAGCTTCCAGCACGGGATGAGCGGCCGGATGCGCTGGGTGCTCGGCGACCGCGGGCGCCTGGAGCGGCTGTGGCGCGCGTACGGGATCCAGCCCCAGAGCGGCGGCCAGGACCACACCGCCTCGACGGTGCTGCTCGACGGCCAGGGCCGCCAGCGCGTCGGCTACTCCACGGAGAGCTTCCTCACCCCCGACGTGCTCGCACACGACATCAAGCTGCTCGAGCGCGAGTCGAAGAGGTGATCTCGCCGTGCGGTCGCCGGAACCGGCGACCGCGGGCGACGTCACTAAACCGCCGGCGGCTCGTCGGTCGGCTCGCGGCGCGGCCCCGTGCCGCGGCGGCGGTCGCGCAGGGACTGGACGCCGAGCACGACGAAGACGACGATGAGCGGCCCGAGATACAGGAGGTTTGCGATCCAGTGACCGGCGTGAGCGAGGGGTGGTGGCGTCATGCGTTCGCTTGTGAGAGCAGCCAGAGGCCGAGGGACGTGAACGCGATCATGACCGCGAGCATCCAGTATTGCGATCGCGTCGCCGTGCGGGGGTCCTTGAACGTCACGAGCGCGCGGTCGTGCGCCAGGATCAGACCGGCGATGTGGCCGATCACGAGCGCGCCGACCTGGACGTACCAGATGGTCGAGTTCGAGACGATCTTGTAGTCGATCGGGTGGTTCGCGGTCCCGAAGTAGTCGTGCCCCTGGCCGAGCGGGTCGGAGACGAGGTAGATGAGCGACTGGCCGCGGAAGGCGATCAGCGAGAAGTAGTGCGCGATGACGTAGGCCGCCGCGATCGGCACGAGCGAGTGCGCGAAGTGGCGTGCGAGCTGCGTGGTCGTCATGTCCACGTGCGAGTCGCGGCGCATCCCCGCCACCCCGAGCACGTACAAGCCGGTCACGACGCCGACCGCCCCGATGATCCCGATCGTGTCGGCGAGGTTGAGCGCGGTCGTCTGGCCGAAGCCGAGGTCCTTGATCGCCTTGCCGAGGTCGGGCCCGATCGAGTTCCAGGTCGGCCCGGCCGAGAAGCCGTCGAACGCCGTCGTGCCGATCATCGCGCACAGCAGGAAGACCGTGCCGCAGACCGGGTCGAGCTTCGTCAGGCCGCTGAGGAGCGGCCGCGTGAAGAGCGCGCCGCGCTCCCAGCGCAGCCCCGAGATCCGCGCGTACAGGCCGAAGTACACACCGAGGCCGTCGCCGTAACGGCTCCACGATTCGATCCCGTACAGGCTCATGCCGACGAACTGCACCGCCGCGTAGGCGACCGCGAGCGTCGAGAGGTTGCTCGGGTCGTTGTTGCCGATGTACGCGAGCTCGACCCAGACGAAGGCCAGGATCATGAACGCCGCCGGCCAGCGGCCGAGCCGCGTCGGGTAGGCCAGTGGCTCGGGCAGGCCGCCGCGACTGACCTTGGCCGCGATGCCCGCGACCCCGCGCGCGATCGCGCGCCACGGGTTGAACGCCCGGAAGACGTCGCCGAAGAACACGCTGAGGACCGCGGTCACGACCCAGAACGCGACGAAGACGAACGCCGGCTCGATGTTGTTGTACTCGATCTGCGTGCCCGCGTAGCCCGCGTATACGACGAGGACGAAGACCGCGACGCCGATCGCTCCGCAGATCGGGTCGAGGACCCGGGGCACCGAGACGCGGCGCCGCTCAGGTGCGCCCTCCAGGCGCGGGCGCTGCCAGAGCACGGCGAGGCCGACGAACGATGCGACGAGCACGACGCTCGCCCCCCAGCCGAACAACCATTTCGGGATCGGCAGGTCCTCGCGGCCCACCCCGACGCCGTGCGCCAGCGCGGCCTGCGGGAGCGCCGCAGAGACCAGCGCGCCCGCGGTGAAGCACAACGCGAGCAGCCGGCGCCGGTTCATACGCGGAGTGTAGGAACCGGGGCCGCCGCTCTGCGTCAGCTGCCCGGCTTGCTCAGGCGCGGCCGTTCAGGCGCTCGACACCGTCGAGAAGCTCCCAGTTCGCGCGCAGCACGGTCTCGGCCGTCGCGAGCAGCTCGTCCTCGTCGGCGCCCGCGAGGCGCGTCTGGATGAGCGCGCGCTCGGCGGCGGCGTGCTCGTGGTCGAGCTTCGCGTGCAGGGTGAAGTACGCCGTTCCCGGTCCGTCCTCGATGTCGTAGAACGCCGTCAGCCCCTCGTGCTTCGTCGCCGAGATCGCCGGCTGGCCGGACTCGATGGCGTACAGGCCGACGAGGGTGTTCAGGAGGTCGCGGTCGTCGTTGCCGGCCCACGCCGCGGCGCAGGCAGACGTCTCGGCGGCCGGGCGCGCGGAGGGCGTGCCGCCGACCGCGGCCGCGAACTCGGCCCACAACTCCACGTGCGCGGCCTCCTCGACGGCGTGCTCGGCGAGCTCGGACTCGACCTGCGGATCGCCGGCGCTGCGCGCGGCGCGGGCGGATGCGTCGGCCAGCGCGACGACCGCGTGGTGGTACTCGCCGGCGTAGACGGCGAGCTCGCCGCGCGTCAGCTCGCCCTTGGACCAGCGCTGGTAGAAGGTGTGCTCCAGCACGTTGTTGCGGGCGCGGATGTCCTCAAGGCGAGCCCAGAAATCCATGCGAATCCTCCAGTGGTTGTGCACGTCGAGCGAGGGTACTTCACTGACTCAGCGGGCGTGATGCGCTGAGCTGTCCGGCCGTGAAGTCGGCGAGCAGGCGCTCCAGACGTGGTGGTCCCTCGTCATCGAGCGCGATCGCGCCGCCGGGCCAGAACGGGCCGGTCGGCGGCCAGCCGGGGGACATGAAATGCGACTCGAAGATCCACGAGCCGGCGTTGTGCAGCTGCGAGCCGCCCGGCGAGCGCCATTCGGCAGGATCGTCGCCGGGCAGCATGCCCGTGCGGTGGCTGTGGCCGAAGATGATGTGCGCTGGGGTGAGTTGCAGGCGCCGCGCCACCTCCCCGATCGCCTGAAGTCCGGCGCGGCGCAGCGCGACGGTGCTGATCTCGCTGCTGACCGGGCCCAGCCCCGCGCGGTTGATGCCCGCCACGGCCATCCGGAAGGGCGCGAGGCGCGCGACGCGGCGCGGCGAGCGCCGCTGCCCCGTGGCCTGAAGCGACCTCCAGACACGCATCGCGGTGCCCGCGCCGGGCGCGCGGCGGCCGGGCGGCGTGCGCTGCGCGGTCGCCTGGATCCAGGCGTAGGTCGGCGCGAGCCGGGCCTCGTAGTCGTCGGGCGTTGCGCGCTGCGGCACGGCGCCGACCAGGCGTCCCATGACCCCGGCGGCGAGCCGCTCGATCGTCGGGATCGCCGTGTGGGCGTCGAGGTAGTGGCCGTGCGTCGCGTAGACGTCGTCGCGCAGCCAGACGCCCGGATAGACGATCTCCACCGTCGCCGGCGCGAGAAAGCCCGCCATCCGCTTGGCGATCCACGACGCGTGGTGCGGCGCGATGCGCTGCTCGAGCCCGAGCGGGCCCGGGTCCTCGCGCCGGCCGCGCCAGTCCAGCCAGCCGGCGCCGAGCGCGTGGTCGTGGTTGCCGGGGGCGATGAGGACCTCGCCGCCGGCGCCGAGCGCATCGCCGATGGCCCGCAGGAC
>JAWVGM010000160.1:0-26070 GCA_033855075.1 Solirubrobacteraceae bacterium
CCGATCGATCACCTGCGCGTCACGAGCACGCAGATCACCTGGTCGCAGGGCGAGACGGATCACGCGGCGCCGCTGCCTGGCTGAGTGGGCCGGGTAGGACTCGAACCTACGTCTGACGGATTATGAGTCCGCTGCTCTGACCAGCTGAGCTACCGGCCCGTGCCGGCCGCGAACAGGCCGACAGGCGGACCGTATAGCTACTGGACCTTGGCGACCGCGCGCGCGAGCTCGCCGACCGAGAAGACGCCCTCGAAGCGCGTGCTGATCTTGCCGTGCTTGTCGATGACGAAGGCCCACGGCTCTGACTGCAGGCGCCATTTGGCGACCTGCGGGCGCACGCCCTTGCTCGGGTTGTTCTCGGCGTAGATCTCCTGGTGGATGAACGTCACGCCCTTGCCGTACTTGGCGCGGACCTGCTCGGTGATGTCGACGACCGGCCCGCAGGTGCGCGACTGGCACAGGGCGGGCGTGGCGAACAGGAGCACCGTGGGCTTCTTGCCCAGGACGTCGGCGAAGTCGGTCTTGAGCTGGTCGGTGTCAGGAGGGATCCGCGTCGTGATCGCCTTGTAGTTGCCGCCGACGTCGGCCGGCGTCTCGGTGTGGACCTTGATGGCCTTCTCGCCCGCGCCGGGCGGTCCGCCCTGAACGCCGACCGGAATCGGGACCGGGCTCTGGGCGACGACGAGTCGCCCGTCGAGCCGCGCGAGCGCCATGACCGCGTGTTTGCCGCTCGATCGCCACGTCGGGTTGGCCACGTAGAACGTGTCGCCGCTCTGCAGGTCGCCCTCGGTGAGTGCGCTGCGGTACGGGGCGGCGACGTCGAGCGATTCCTTGTGTGCGACGAACGGCCCGCGCGCGACCGAGCCCTTCTGGTCGGCCGTGTAGACGGCGACGTCGGACACGTCGAGCTGCTTGTCGGCGCGATCGACGAGCGCGAACGAGAAGCGGTCGCGCCCGATCTGCTGGTCGTTGAAGCTCGAGATCTTGAGGATCGCGCCCTGGCTGATCCCCTTCGTGAGCTGCGCGAAGGTCTTGCCCTTCGCGGCCGGGAAGTCGGCGGGCTTCGCGGACGCGGGCTGCGGCGGAGCCGGCGCCGAGCCCTCATCGGAGCTGCCACACGACGAGAGGACCACGGCGGCCGCCAGGAGCGCCAGGAGCAGTCGTGGCATGGGCGCAACTCTAGGCATCGCGTGATTGGATTGCGTCAATTGAGATCGGGAGGTCCGCATGGCTGATCGCGCCGCGATCGTGACGGGAGCATCGAGCGGGATCGGCTTGGCCGTCGCCCGGATGCTCGCCGAGGAAGGGCACGCCGTGACGCTCGCGGCTCGGCGACCGGCAAAGCTACAGGCTGCGTTTGACGAGCTGCGCAGCGAGGGGCTCGAGGTCCAGCAGGTGGCGGCCAACCTCGTCGACGAGGCCGACGTCCTGCGCGTCGTGGCCGCCCACGAGGAGACCTACGGGCGCCTTGACGTTCTCATGAACAACGCGGGCGTCGGGATCGGCTCCCCCATCGGCGAGCTCAACACGAAGCGCATGGACCTCATGCTCGCCACGAACCTGCGCGCGGCGGCGCTGTTCTACCGCGAGGCGCTGCCGCTGCTGACCGCCGCGGGCGCCGAGCATCGCAACGCGCTCGTCGTCAACACGTCGTCGATCGCCGGCAAGCGCGGCGCCCCCTGGCTGAGCATCTACTCCGCCACGAAGTTCGGGCTCGTCGGCCTCACCCAGTCGATGAACCTCGAGCTCGGCGCGCTCGGGATCAAGTCGACCGCGCTGTGCCCCGCCTTCGTCGACACGCCGATGGCCGACTTCGTCAAGGCCGCGCTGCCGGCGGAGTCGATGATCCAGACGGCCGACATCGCGGCCGCGGTCCGCATGCTGCTCGAGCTCAGCCCGGGATGCGTCGTCCCGGAGATCATGTTCGAGCTGCCCGGCGGCGGGCAGCTCGAAGCCATGCTCTAGGTCGCCTACTTGAAGACGAGGCGGCGCTTGCGCGGAGGCTCGGGCGGCAGCTCGAGGTCGCGGTCGTCGCGCTCGGGTTCGGTCGCCGGCTCGGCGCCGAAGTCGTCGGGCAGGACGAGCGTCTCCTCGAAGAGCCAGTCCAGACCGATCTCGGTCGCCTCGCGGGCGCGGCGCTCGCGCGCGGTCTCGCGGTGCTCGTTGATCGCCCCGGCGAGATCGAGCGGCGCGTCGCTCTGCATCCGGGCCTCGCGGCGGCGCCGGTCGACGCTGGCAAGGTGGTCGTTGATCGCGTCGGCGAGCCTCGTATCGCCGCGGTAGGAGAGGCTCTCGTCGATCTGGGCGCGCAGGACGGAGACCTCTTCCTGCGTCGCCGGTCGCGTGATCCCGCGGCCGTGCACGCCGCAGAACGTGTCCCACGCCTCGGGGAAGCTCACACAGGCGGTGCGTCCGCCGTTGCGGTGGGCTGCAAGCATCGGGCAGACCCCGGTACCGTCGCTGAAAGCCCCCGTGATCACGGTGTTCGACGTAAGACCCGAGAGCATCGCCTGGCGGGTGCGCTCCGGGAGGAGGTCGATCGAGCGCCGAAGATCTGCGACGGCTTGTTCGCGGGGCGTTGACATAGGGTCTTCTCTCTCCGTTCGTTCGGGGCACGGCCACCGTATGGGAGCCCGTCGCCTGCCACAACCGAAGTCCTACTCCTGAAAGGTAAATTGCAGATGAGGCTCGGGGTTCACATCGGTTACTGGGGACTCGGGCTCTCATCCGACGATCAGCGCGAGATCGTGCAGGCGGCGGAGCGCCTGGGTTATGACTCCGTGTGGGCCGCCGAGGCCTACGGCTCGGATGCAGCGACGATCCTCGGCTGGCTCGCACCGCAGACCTCGACGATCAAGCTCGGCTCTGCGATCTTCCAGATGCCGGCCCGCAGCCCGGCCATGACGGCGATGACCGCCGCCACGATCGATCAGCTCTCCGGCGGCCGGATGCTGCTGGGCATCGGGTCGTCGGGCCCCCAGGTCGCCGAGGGCTGGCACGGCCAGCGCTTCGCCCGCCAGATCCAGCGCACGCGCGAGTACGTCGCGGTCGTGCGCAAGGCGCTGGCCCGCGAGCGCCTCGAGTTCTCCGGCGAGACGTTGCAGCTGCCACTCCCGGATGGACCCGGCAAGGCGCTGAAGCTCACGATCGCGCCGGTCCAGGAGCAGATCCCGATCTATCTCGCGGCGATCGGGCCGAACAACACGCGCCTGGCGGGCGAGATCGCCGACGGCTGGATCCCGACGCTGTTCTCCCCCGAGCACGTCGCCGAGTTCCGGCCGCTGCTCGAGGAGGGCGCCGCGCGCAGCGGCCGCTCGCTGGAGGACTTCGACATCGCCCCGCAGGTCAGCGTCTTCGTCACCGACGACGTGGAGGCGGCGCGCGACGCGATGCGGCCATTCCTCGCGCTGTACGTCGGCGGCATGGGATCGCGCGAGAAGAACTTCTACAACGCGCTCGTGCAGCGCTACGGCTTCGAGGACGAGGCGCGCGAGGTGCAGGACCTGTACCTCGAGGGAAAGCGCGAGGAGGCGATGGGCAGGCTGTCGGATGAGCTGATCGACACGGTGTCGATCTGCGGACCGCGGGAGCACGTCAGGGAGCGCCTGGCGGTGTACCGCGACGCGGGCGTCGGCACGCTCGGCGTCGCCCCGCTCGCGTTCACGAAGGACGACCGACTCGACCAGCTGCGGCTCATCGCGGAGCTCGCGGCGCCGTAGCTGATGGCTCGCCTCCTGCTCGGTGCGTTCGGCGATCCCGGCCACGCCTTTCCGGTCATCGCACTGGGCCGAGAGCTGGCGGCCCGCGGGCACGAGGTCACGCTGCAGACCTGGGCGCGCTGGCGCGAGGACGTCGAGGCCGAGGGGATGCGCTTCGCCGCCGCGCCCGAGTACCACGTCTTCCCGACGCGCGACCGGCCGATGACGCCCTACGAGGCCGTCGAGCACGCCACCCGCGAGACCGTCTCGCTCGTCCGCGACGTCGCGCCCGACGCGGTCGTCTCGGACATCCTCACGCTGGCGCCGGCGCTGGCCGCGGAGCTCGAGGGCGTGCCCGTCGCGACGGTCATCCCCCACGTCGACCCGCGCCTACCGCCCGGCTGCGCGCCGTACTCCTGCGGCGCGCGCGTTCCGCGGACGGCGCTCGGCCGCACCATCTGGCGCACCGCGGATCCCCTCATGAGGCGCGGCCTCGCGCTGGGGCAGCGCGAGCTCAACGAGACGCGCGCGCGGCTCGGCCTGCCGGCCCTGCACCGCGTGCACGGCGGGATCAGCGAGGCGCTGTGCCTCGTCGGCACGTTCCCGCAGCTCGAGTACCCGCGCGACTGGGGTGCGCGCACGCACGTGGTGGGCCCGCTGCTGTGGGAGCCGCCGAGCGCCGACGTCGCGTTGCCACCCGGTGACGAGCCGCTCGTCCTCGTCACGCCGTCGACGTCGCAGGACGGCGAGCACCGGCTCCTGCGCGCGGCGCTCAGCGGGCTCGCCGATCTGCCCGTGCGGGTGCTCGCGACGTGGAACCGGCGAGACGGGGGCGAACCTGCCGATGTACCGGCGAACGCGACCGTCGTGGACTGGATGTCCTACGCGCGCACGATGCCCGCCGCCGACATCGTCGTCTGCCACGGCGGCCACGGGACGATCGCGCGGGCGCTCGCCAGCGGCTGCGCGGTCGTCGCGGTCCCGGCTGCCGGGGACATGAACGAGAACGCGGCCCGCATCGAGTGGGCCGGCGTCGGCGTGCGGTTGCCGCGGCGTCTGTGCCGCCCGCGCGGGATGGCACTTGCGGTCGGACGGGCGCTCGCGCGCCCGCATCTGCGCGAGCGCGCGCTGGAGCTGCGTGCCTGGGCACAGGAGCACGACGGGCCGGGCCGGGCGGCGTTGCTCGTAGAGGCGTTCACGGCGCGCGAAGACGCGCGGGTCGTCGCGCGGTCCGGTGGCTGAGCCGCGTGGAGGTGCTGTCGCCGCTCGGCCCGTTCTCGCTCGCGGCCGCGTCGCGGTTCGGCCGCGGGTTCTCGCCGAGCCCGACGGCGGGCGACGACGCGTCGATGCGGCTGACGTTCGCGTGCGAAGCGGCGAATTGGCAGACGGTCGGCGTGGGTCTGACCCAGCCGCAGGACGACGTGCTCCTGGAGGTGGCCGTTGCGGGCGGCGGGGACGATCGCGGCGTTGTCGCGGCGGCCGCCGAGCAGTGCCGGCGCATCCTGTCGCTCGACGTCGACGGGACCGCGTTCGCCGAGATCGGCCGGCGCGACGACGTCGTGCGCGGGCTGCAGAAGCGCTATCGCGGGCTGCGGCCGGTGCTCTTCCCCTCGCCGTACGAGGCCGCCGCCTGGGCGATCATCGGCCAGCGCATCCGGTTGCCGCAGGCCGCCGCGATCAAGACCCGCCTCGCCGAGGGACTGGGCGAACGGGTCACGGTCGACGGCGTGGAGATGGTCGCGTTTCCGGGACCCGCGCGGTTGGCCGAACTCGGCGACGTGGCGGGACTGAACGACGTCAAGGTGCAGCGGCTGCGGGCGCTCGGCGAGGCCGCGCTGGACGGCCGGCTCGATCCCGCGCGGCTGCGCGCCGGCGACGTCGGCGACCGCCTCGCCGACCTCGAGCGCCTGCCGGGGATCGGGCCGTTCTCGGCCGAGCTCATCCTCGTGCGCGGCGCGGGTGAGCCCGACCACTTCCCGCGCAACGAGCGCCGGATCCAGGCGGCGATGCGGCGCGCGTGGTCGCTTCCGCCGAGTGCGGAAATCGACGAGCTGGCCGCCATCACGGACGGCTGGCGCCCGTTTCGCTCCTGGGTGGCGCTGCTGCTGCGACGCTGGGTGGAGGACGAGCGCTAGGCGTAGTTCCTGAGGAGGTTGTTCGGGCGGCTGATGGCGTGTTCGCGCCCGGGGGCTGCTCTGACCGCTCCGCGAGACCATCGTGTCGAATAGTGGTCGCTATACGCCCCCTATTTCGACACGACCGCCGGATTTGCCACCCCAGCCGCACCCTCATCTCTTCTCGGGTGGACGTCCTGAACCCAACCCCCTCCGAACCCGTCGCGGCTCGACGCGCTCGCCTGGGCGGACCCACCGTCCCGCTTCCTGTTGTCGATGCTGTTCGCACCACCGCGCGGCCGAACGCACCGGCTCAACGGTTCTTCTTCTTGCCCGCCCGGATGGTGCCGAGCACCGTGCGCGTGCCGGCGTGACCGGCGGCGTCCTCGACGACGGCGAAGGCCCGGACCCGCAGCCGGCCTGCTCGCCGCAGGAGCGTGCGGTCCGCGGAGTGAAGCGTCATGCGCACCGTCCGTGAGTGGCCGCCCGCGACGTCGAACTGGCGGCGGCCGAGGCGGCGCTCGGTACGCAGCGACTTGTACTTCGACGTCGCGTTCGGGCGGGTGAAGAGCGTGATGCGCCCGACGCATCTCCCCGCCGGCGCGGGGCAGCTCACCCGCATCGACACGGTCTTCTTGCCCTTGACGCCGAGCCCGAACAGCCCGAGGCGCGTGCCTCCGGTGAGCGTGCCGCCGGCCGCCACGTCGTCGTCGAGGATCGTGGCGGTCGCGACGCCGTCGCCGAGCACCGCACCGCCGGGGTCGCCGAGCCGTAGCTGGAAGGTCTGCGCCGGCTCGTCGGCTGTGTCGTCCTTGATCTGGACGCCGACCGTGGCGGACGTCACGCCCGCCGGGATCGCCGCGCTGCCCGACCGCGCCACGTAGTCCTGGCCGGCGGTCGCGGTGCCGTCCGCCGTCGAGAAGGGAACGCTGACGTCGCGGCCACTGGCGGTGCTGAGGTGGATCGTGAACGGCGCCGTCGCGGACGGGCCCTCCGTCCGGTCTGGGGCGTCGTCGACTCCCACCGTCGGCGACGGGTCGTCATCGAGGATCGTCCCGACCCCCTCCCCGTCGCTGACCTCGGCGCCCGTGATGACGAGCCCGAAGCTCTCCGTGTTCTCGTCGAGCGTGTCGCCCGTCACGGTGACCGTGACGGTCTGGGTCTGCGTCGCCGGGAAGAGAAGCGTGCCGTCGAACGCCCGCGTGCCGCTCGTCGCGACGTAATCCGCCGACCCGGCGCTGCCGTCAGCCGTCTGAAACCCGACACTGATCGCCGGAGCAAGCGCCGGAGCATTGCGCGTGATCGTGAACGTCGCGGCCACGTTCCCGTTCGTCTCGGTGACCTGCGCGTCGTTGACGTTGACGGTCGCCTGAGCGGCCGGCGGCGCGATCAGGACGAGCGCGGTCGTTCCCAGGAGGAACGCTCCGACGATCGGTCGCCTCGCCCGCCCCCGAGAACAACGCATGGCGTCACGCTAACGCGCCCGGTGGGCGAGTGGCGCGGTTTAGCCGGGTTCCATCCGGCATACGAACTAGTGTTCGTATGCATGTCCACCGGGAACCGAGCCGACCGCGCGACGCTCCAGGCGCTCGTGAACCAGGGGTTGAGCACGCGGGACATCGCCACACGACTCGAGTGCAGCCAGGCGACAGTGCGCCACTGGTTGAAGAAGCACGACGTTCAGACTCGGAGGAGCGAGCGTCGGCAGTTGGCCAACGAGGCGGTGGCCAGCGGCGTCCCCGACGTCCAGGCGGAATGTCGGCGTCACGGGTACACGGCGCACCGCGTACGCCCGAAGCACGGACTGGTTTGTCTGCGGTGCCGGTCTGAAGCTGTGTCGCGGCGCCGCCGCAAGGTCAAGCGAATCCTCGTCGCGGAGGCTGGCGGCGCGTGCTGCATCTGCGGCTATTCGCGGTCGGCTGTCGCGCTCGAGTTTCACCACGTCGATCCCACCACCAAGAGCTTCAGCATCGGCGAGGCGGGTGTCACGCGGTCGCTCGAGCGAGCCCGCCAAGAGGCGCGTAAGTGCGTGCTGATCTGCGCCAACTGCCACGCGGAGGTGGAGGCCGGCGTGACCACGCTGCGCCGCGTCGAGCTCCGGGGGTGGGATTCGAACCCACAACCCTTCGGTTAACAGCCGAATGCTCTGCCGTTGAGCTACCCCGGATCGTCGCGTCGAAGCGTAGCGGTGTCCCCTACGCCGGAGCCACGCCCTCCCCCATCGCCTGCTCGACGGCCCGGGCCAGACGCGCCTGTGTCTCGAAGCGCTTGGCGGCGAGCCCGGAGATGTCTCCCGCGGCGGCCGAGCGCGCTTCGGTGATCTCGCGGTCCAGGCGAAACAGCTCGAGCTGGAGGCGCTCGGCCTCGAAGGCGGCGGGTGGGGCTTCGGCGAGCATCGTTGCCCGCACCGAGAGCTCGGCGACGAGGTCGCTCAGCTCGGGGTCGTCGGCGGGGAGCGCGTCCGTGGGTGCGTCGAGGTGGTCGCGCAGGTGCTGGGCGGCGCGGCGGATGACCGGCGTGCTGATGTCGGCGTCGAGGTCGAGCTCGGCGAGGGCGGGGGCGCCGAGCTTCGGCAGCGCGATGCAGTAGCCGAGGAACGCGCGCTCGGTGCGCTCGCGGCGATGCAGTGCCGTGGAGGCACGCGGGGCTGCGGTTTGCGTGGCGCCGTCGCGGCGCGCTGCAGCCGGCCGGCGCGCGCCCGAGCGCAGCTCCTCCCACACGAGGTCCGGCGGCAGGCCGAGCCGGTCGGCGACGAGCAGGCCGAGCTCGTTGCGCTCGACGTCCGTCGTCAGCTTGAAGAGATCGCCGAGCTGGGCGAGCACGAGGTCTTTGCCGTCGGCGCTGTCGAGGTCGCCGGTGTCGAGCGCGTGCTGCACCTTGAAGCGCGCGAAGGACACCGACTCGGCCACGCGCCGCTCGATCTCCTCTTTGCCCCCACGCTGGATGAGCTCCGCCGGGTCCTCGCCCGGCGGCAACGGGACGACGCGGAACTTCAGCCCGCGCCCCTCGGCCAGCCGCGCGGCGCGAAGCATCGCCTCCTGCCCGGCGTTGTCGGCGTCGAGCGTGAGCTGGGCCAGCGGCGCGAGCCGCACGAGCTCGGCGATCTGCTCCTCGGTGACCGCGGTGCCCATGATCGCCACGCTGTTGCGGATGCCGGCCTGGTGCATCGCGATGACGTCCGTATAGCCCTCGGCGACGACGACGCGGCCGGCCTTCGCGCTCGCGGCCCGCGCGAGGTCCGCGCCGAAGAGCTGGCTGCGCTTGTGGAACAGATCGCTCTCGGCGCTGTTGACGTACTTGGGCCGCCGGTCCTCCTCGCCGCCGAGCGTGCGTCCGGCGAAGCCCTTGACGCGCCCGCGAGCGTCGGCGAGCGGGAAGATGATCTGCGAGCGGAAGCGATCGTAGATCTGGCCGCTCTTCTGTGACTTCTGGACGAGTCCGGCGTCGTAGAGCTCGCGGTTTGAGAACTTCGCCCGGCGCGACGCGTTGAGCACGGTGTCCCACGCGCTCGGCGCGTAGCCGACCCGAAACTCGCGCAGCGTGCCCTCCTCAAGGCCGCGTTGCGCCAGGTAGGTCCGCGCCCGCTCGGCCTCCTTGGATTCCCACAGCTGGCGCACGTAGTACGCCGCGGTGCGCTCGAGCAGCTCGAGCAGGCGCTCGCGGCGCTGGCGCTTCTCGGCGGCCTGCGGGTCCTCGTCCTCGAGCTCGAGCGCCACCTTGTAGCGGTCGGCGAGCATCTCCAGGGCGCCCTTGAAGTCGGCGCCCTCGGTCTCCATGACGAACGTGAACGCGTCGCCCGAGGCCTGGCAGCCGAAGCAGTAGTAGACCTTCTCGGCGGGGTTGATCCCGAATGACGGAGTGCGCTCGTCGTGAAACGGGCACAGGCCGGTGAAGCGGTTGGCCCCTGCACGCTTGAGCTCCGTGCGCGAGGACACGAGATCGACCATGTCGACCGCGTCGCGCACCCGCTCCTTGGAGTCGTTCGTGTAGAGCGCCATGGCTAGACCGCGAAGGACTCCGGGACGCTGAGCGCCGTGAACGAGCGCACCGCGTAGCGGTCGGTCATGCCCGCGAGGTAGTCGGTGACCCGCTGCGCGTCGTCGGCCCCGGGCGCGCCGCCGCCGTCGGGCACGAGTGACGGGTCGGCGGCGTAGTGCTCGAACAGCGTGCGGATGACGCGCTCGACGCGGGTGTGCTCGCGGCGCGCGGCGGCGCCGAGATAAACGCGTTCGAACATGAACTCGCGCAGCGTGTTCATCGCATCGCCCGCGCGCTCGGTTTGAACGATGTCGCCCGCGGCCTCAGACGCCTCGACGAGGTCATGGACGAGCGCATCGATCCGCGATGAGCCGGTCTCCCCCAGCACCGCGATCGCGTCCGCAGGCAGCTTGGCCTCGTCCAGGACGCCCGCGCGCAGCGCGTCGTCGATGTCGTGGTTGAGGTAGGCGACGCGGTCG
Source organism: Solirubrobacteraceae bacterium (assembly GCA_033855075.1). Taxonomy (GTDB): domain Bacteria; phylum Actinomycetota; class Thermoleophilia; order Solirubrobacterales; family Solirubrobacteraceae; genus CADCVQ01. The sequence goes on from JAWVGM010000160.1 coordinate 10,270, forward strand.
ACGATCCGCACGATGCGCCCTTCGAGCGTGGCCGGCATCGGGGCGCGGCCCGAGTGGCAGAGGATCCCGTCGCGGACGGTCTCGCACAGGTTGAGGCCCGCACCGCCGCGCTCGAGCACCTCGACGATCCGCAGCGAATGCTCGTAGTGGCGAAAGCCCGATCCAAAGCGCTCCTTCAGGCACGCGTCGAGGACGCCCTCACCGATGTGCCCGAACGGCGGGTGGCCGAGGTCGTGGCCGAGACCGATCGCCTCGGTGAGGTCCTCGTTGAGCGACAGGGCGCGGGCGACGGTACGGGCGATCTGCGTGACCTCCAGCGTATGCGTCATGCGGGTGCGGAAGTGGTCGCCCTCGGGCGCCACGAACACCTGGGTCTTGTGCTTGAGGCGGCGAAACGCCTTGCTGTGGACGATGCGGTCGCGATCGCGCTGCAGCGGCGTGCGCAGCGCGCAGTCGGGCTCCTCCACCGTGCGCACCGCGGGGTACGAGCGGGCGGCGAGCGGGGACAGCGCCTCCTCCTCCCAGGCGCGCCTGCGCTCGGCGAAGCGAGCGGCGACGACTCCCGGTGCGGTGGCGGCATCCATGCCGTCGATTCTCGCACCCGTGTCGTACGCTCAGCCGATGCTTGCGCTCGTCGCGACGGCGGAACCCCCGCACGTTGCGCTGACCGAGGTTCCCGACCCCGAGCCGCTGCCCTTCCAGGCGCTCGTGTCCCTCGAGGCGTTCTCGCTGAACCGCGGCGAGGTGCGCCAGCTCTCCGGGCGGACCGAGGGCACGATCCCGGGCTGGGATCTCGCCGGCGTCGTCGCGCGCGGGGCGGCCGACGGCAGCGGGCCGGCCGAGGGGGCGCGGGTCGTCGGAATGATGCCGAAGGCGGGCGGCGCGTGGGCGCAGCGCGTCGCGGTCGGCGCCGAGTACCTCGCCGAGCTGCCCGACGACGTGTCGTTCTCGGCGGCCGCGACGCTCCCCGTCGCCGGCCTGACCGCGTTGCGCGCCCTGGAGATCGCCGGCTTCGTGCTCGGCAAGCGCGTGCTCGTCACGGGCGCGAGCGGCGGCGTCGGGCGCTTCGCCGTCCAGCTCGCCGCACATGCGGGCGCCCACGTGACCGGCCTCTCGCGCAGCGAGGAGCGCGCGCGCGGGCTGCGCGAGCTCGGAGCCGAGCGCATCGTCTTCGACCTGGATGCCGACGAGACGCGCTACGACGCGATCGTCGAGGGCGTCGGCGGCGCGACGCTCGGCAGCGCGCTGCAGCGCGTCGCGCCCGAGGGCGTCGTCGTCTCGTTCGCCTCGACCGACACCGAGACCACGTTTCCCACCCGCGCGCTCTTCGGCGCCGCGCCCGGGTCGATCCTGCGCGGCCTGTTCATCTTCGACGAGCTCGAGCACACCCGCTCGGCGAGCACCGACCTCGGCCGTCTCGCCGCGCTCGTCGCAGCGGGCGAGCTCGACTGCCAGATCGACCTCGAGACCTCGTGGCGAGATCCGGCCCCGGCGATCGAGGCGCTCATGGACCGGCGGATCGCGGGCAAGGCCGTGCTGCTCGTCCACTGAGAGGTCGCGGCGGCTTGGCGCACGAACTGCATCGATAAACATTGGGGGGGCAGCGCGCGTGGGCCGGCTCGCGAGGCGAAATCGGACCTCAATGGCAGCTTATGCCCGCATATGGGGCAGTAGCTGCCACTCGGGTGCCTCGCCGCCTCTCCCCTCGCCGCCTCTCCCCTCGCCGCCTCTCCCCTCTCCGCTCGTCCTTTACCGATGCGGTTTCGTCAGCGCCGGCGCTACTGACAGATGCTGCCGTCGTACTTCTGCGACCCGTGGCCCGTCTGGCAGATTCTCGTGTCGGCGTCATCGACGACCTGCCACAGGCCGCCGGACTTGATGAGCCGGATCTCGTGGCGGACGTCCTTGATCAGCGGGTCGTGCAGGCCCTTGACGATGACGACCGCCGTCGCGTTCTCGTCGTCCGTGCGGCACACGTCCGCGGTGATCGAGTCCGCCTCGCCCTTCCCGGAGCCCTGCTTCACCGGGACGACGTGATCGGCGGCGGCCTTCTTCAGCGCGTCGTCGGCGCCCTTGCAGTCGCCCTTGCCGGCGAAGACGTTGCCCTTGCCGCCCCCGGAGCCTCCGGACCCTCCCGAGCCCCCGGAGCCGCCGGAGCCGGAGTCGCCGCCGCAGGCACCGAGGAACGCGCCCGCCGCCAGGCAGGCGGCCAACACCGGCGCGGCGCGTCTCACGAGAAGGGCGATGAGCCTCCGTCCTCGGCGGCCTTGATCGCCGCCTGCGCCGCGGCGACGCGCGCCACGGGGACGCGGAAGGGCGAGCAGGAGACGTAGTTGAGCCCCGAGTGGTGGAAGAAGTCGATCGAGTCCGGGTCTCCCCCGTGCTCGCCGCAGATGCCGAGTTTCAGATCGATCTTCGTCTTGCGCCCGAGCCACGCCCCCATCCGCAGGAGCTGACCGACGCCGGGGGTGTCGAGCGTCTCGAACGGCGAGCGGTCGAAGACCTTGGCCTCGATGTACGGCGCGAGGATCTTGCCCTCGATGTCGTCGCGGCTGAAGCCGAGCGCCGTCTGCGTCAGGTCGTTCGTGCCGAACGAGAAGAAGTCGGCGTGCTTGGCGATACTGTCCGCCAGGAAGCACGCGCGGGGCAGCTCGATCATCGTCCCGAGCAGGAAGTGCTCGCGGGCGACGCCCTCCTCCTCGGCGACGCCCAGGATGAGCTCCTCCATGATCTCGAGCTCGCGCTCGTAGTCGATGAGCGGAACCATGACCTCGAGCGCCGGCGGGTGGCCGAGCTTCTCGGTCACGGCCCGCTGAGCGCGCATGATCGCCCGCACCTGCATCTCGTAGATCTCCGGATAGAGGATCGCCAGGCGACAGCCGCGCGTGCCGAGCATCGGGTTGACCTCGCGCAGCGCATGCGCGCGCGGGTCGTCCTCGTCGGGCGGGAGGAACTCGTGCAGCGGCGGGTCGAGCAGGCGGATCGTGACCGGCAGCCCATCCATCGCCTCGAGGATCTCCTCGAAGTCCTGCTGCTGGAGTGGCAGCAGCTCGTCGAGTGCGGCTCGGCGACCCTCCTCGTTGTCGGAGAGGATCATCTCGCGCATCTTCGGCTGGCGGTCAGCGGCCATGAACATGTGCTCGGTCCGGCACAGGCCGATGCCCTTCGCGCCGAAGTCGCGCGCCTTCGTGGCGTCCTCGGGCGTATCGGCGTTCGCCCGGATGCCGAGCTTCTTGAGCTCGTCGGACCACTCGAGGACGCGCTCGAAGTGCTCGCTCATCTCCGGCTCGACAAGCGGCACGTCGTCGATCGTGATGCAGCCGGTCGTGCCGTCGATCGAGATGCGGTCGCCCGCTCCGAGGACGGTGTCGTCGACTCGCAGCGACTGCGCGTCGAGGTCGATATCAAGCGCGCTTGCACCCGTGACCGCCGGCCGGCCCATGCCGCGCGCGACGAGCGCCGCGTGGCTGGCCTTGCCGCCCTCGGCGGTGAGGATGCCGCGCGCGGCGTGGAAGCCCGCGACGTCCTCGGCCTCGGTGAACGGGCGCACGAGGATGACGTCGCGGCCCTGCGCGGCCGCGTCGACGGCGTCCTGCGCGCTGAAGACGATCTCGCCGCTCGCGGCGCCGGGCGACGCGGCGACACCCTTGGCCAGCACGGCATAGTCGACATCCGGATCGAAGGTCGGGTGCAGCAGCGCGTCGAGCTTCTCGCAGTCGATCGTCGCGATCGCCTCGGACTTCGTCAACAGGCCCTCGTCGACGACGTCGCACGCGAAGCGCACCATGGCCTGCGCCGGGCGCTTGGCGTTGCGCGTCTGCAGCATGTACAGACGCCCCTCCTCGATCGTGAACTCCGTGTCCTGCATGTCCTTGTAGTGCGCCTCGAGGGTGCGCAGGATGTCCATGAGCTGCGCGTGGGAATCGGGCATCACCTCGCGCAGGTCGGCGATGTCCTGGGTGTTGCGCACGCCCGACACGACGTCCTCGCCCTGGGCGTTGACGAGGAAGTCGCCCGACGGATCGGGCTCGCCGGTGACCTCGTCACGGCTGAATGCCACCCCGGAGCCCGACGTGTCGCCCTTGTTGCCGAAGACCATCTGCTGGACGTTGACCGCGGTGCCCCAGTCGTCAGGGATGCGGTTGATACGCCGGTAGGCGATCGCACGATCGCCGCCCCAGGAGTCGAACACGGCACGGATCGCCTGCTCGAGCTGGTCGCGCGGGGCCTGCGGGAACGCCTCGCCGGTCTCGGCCTGGAAGATCTCGCGGAACGTCGCCGTGAGCGCCTTGAGCGCATCGACGTCGAGCTCGGTGTCGAGCGTGACGCCGTTCTCCTGCTTGGCGTCCGCGATCGCGTGCTCGAAGCGCTCGCCGGGGATGCCGCGCACGACGTTGCCGAACATCTGCACGAAGCGGCGGTAGGAGTCCCACGCGAAGCGCTCGTTGCCGGTCTTGTCGGCGAGACCCTCGACGGACTCGTCGTTGAGCCCGAGGTTGAGCACGGTGTCGAGCATGCCCGGCATCGACTCGCGCGCGCCCGAGCGCACGGAGACGAGCAGCGGGTCATCCGCGTCGCCGAGCGTCTTGCCGGCTGTGGACTCGAGGCGCGCCAGCGCCTCGTCGACCTCGCCGTCCATCCCGTCCGGGGCGGTCTGTCCGTTCTCCATATAGGAGACGCACGCCTCGGTCGTGATCGTGAACCCGGCCGGAACCCGGTCGGCGCCCAGGATGCGGGTCATCTCGGCGACGTTCGCGCCCTTGCCACCGAGGAGGTTGCGCATCTCCTTCGATCCCTCGGCGAAGTCGTACACCCACTTCGTATCAGTCGCGACTCCCATGGGGCGCGATCCTACAGCGGAGAGGCCGCTCTGAGGCGGACGTTCGCATGGTGCTCGAGCGTCTCTGAGATCGCGCGTTCGGCCTGCCGCAGCGCCAGCTCGCTCGCGCCCGGCGTGTCGGCGAGCGCGGAGCCCAGGGCGCCCGTCATGAACGAGTGCGCCTCCTCCCCCAGCACGAAGCCCGACGCCTCGCACGCGCTGCAGACCACGCCGCCCGCGGCGCCGGAGAACGCGGCGAGGTGATCGGCCTCGCCGCACGACGCGCACGCCGCGAGCTGCGGCGCCAGCCCGGCGGCGAGCAGGAGCTTGAGGCGAAACGCGAGCTGGTTGGCGTGCGTCGCGTGCGTGCGATCGGTGCCCGCGGCGGCGTCGAGCAGCGCGAGCTCGTTGCACAGCAGCGCGAACACGCCAGGATGCGCCTCGGGCGTGTCGAAGAGGCGCGTCACCGCGTCGCAGGCACGGGCCGCGCTGTCGAGTGCGGCGCCGTCCTCGCGGAGCTTGCGGTAGCCGTGAACGGTCTCGGCGCTCGTCACGGTGAGCAGCTCGCTGCGACCCTCATAAAGCACCAGTTGCAGGCGAAAGAAGGGCTCGAGGCGACCCCCGAAGCGGCTCTTCGTCTTGCGCACCCCCTTGGCGATCGCGCTGACCCGGCCCCGATGCGGGGTGTACAGGTGGAGGATCCGATCCGCCTCGCCGAAACGCATCGAGCGCAGGACCACGGCTTCGGACTTCAGCGAGCCGGTCATTAGACTTTTGTGGTCATGAGAACGGTCAAGGTCTACACCAAGGAGGGCTGCCAGTTCAGCGCCTCCGTCATCCAGCTGCTGGACGCTCGCGAGATCCCCTACGAGGAGATCCAGCTCACGCTCGACTCCGACGAGCACAAGGAGCTTGGCGAGCGCACCGGATCGATGAAGCTCCCGCAGGCATTCATCGGCGCGATCCCGCTCGGCTCCAACCAGGAGATCATGGCGGCCGACCAGAACGGCATGCTGTCCGAGCTCGTCCAGGACTGACCGATGCGCGAGGTCAAGGTCTACAGCACCGACATGTGCACCTTGTGCAACTCGGTAGAGAACCTGCTCAACGCGCGCGACATCCCGTACGAGAAGATCCTCCTGCACGAGGACTCGTCGGAATACGACGAGCTCGTCGAGCGCACCGGCATGCAGACGATGCCGCAGGTCTTCATCGGCAGCATGCTGCTCGGCGGCTTTCAGGAGACGATGGCGGCCGACCAGTCAGGCATGCTCGCCGACCTGCTCGTCGACTGAAGCCGGCCCCCAGCGGGCACTACACTTTCTGAAGTTATGGCCGACGTCGTCGTCTACACCACCTCCCCGTGCTCGTGGTGCGCGCGCGTGAAGATGCTGCTGCGGTCCAAGGGCATCGAGTTTCGCGAGGTCAACCTCGTCCATGATCCGCTCGGCTTCCAGGAGCTCGCGGAGCGCACCGGGATGATGAGCCTGCCTCAGGTCGTCGTCGACGACGAGCTCATCGGCGGCTACAAGGAGACCGTCGCGGCGGACGAGTCCGGCCGCCTCGGCGAGCTCGCGGCCTAGCGAGCACTAGGGTCGCCGCACGACGCCACAGAGGAACGGGTGGTCGTGACGATCGACGATCGCCACGTCCCTGCGGGTGAGGTAGACGCCGCAGCGAATGGCGTCGGGGCTCCCGTCGCGAGCGTTGATTCGATCGCGCCCGTCGTCCCCCGAGAGGTCGTCTCGCCCAGGACCGCCGTCGATCCGATCGTTGCCCGGTCCGCCCGCGATCTCGTCCTTGCCCGAACGTCCGAACAGGCGATCGGCGCCGAAGCCGCCATCGAGCTGGTTGTCGTGGCTGTTGCCGGTGAGCCGGTCCTTGCCGCGCCCGCCGACGAGGTTCTCCACGTCCGCGGAGATCTGATCGCCCTCTCCGGGCGCGCCGTCGTCCGCGTCGCCCTGCAGGTCCGCCCGAACGCCACCGTGGCGATCGTCGTACCTCACGGTGTCCCGGTTCGCCCCGCCGATGAGGCGGTCGCTCCCGGGACCGCCCTGGAGATCGTCCTCGCCCGCTCCCCCGCTGAGGACGTCGTTGCCCGGCCCGTTGACGAAGATGTCGTCCCGAACACTGCCGTGGATCACGTCGTTTCCGGGACCGTCTGAGATCACCGCGCCGTCGTCCGGGCTGACGCCTCCGAAGGAGAGTCGATCGTCGCCGTCGCCGAGCTGGATGTCCGCGCTGCTCTCCGTGTCGCCCACCACGCAGACCGCCGTGGTCGGGGTCTGCTGCATGCAACCCACCCCGGCGGTGAGGCCTGCCGTGTCGGCGACGCTGTAGACGCCGCCGGCGAACCGGGTCAGGGTGACGTCGTTTCGCTCACCCGCCTGCGCGCGGTACTCGATGTTTCCCGGCGTGTTCACGCTCTCGACCACTCCCACCGACACCGTCGCAGCCGCCGCGGACCCAGGTGCCGCAAGCGCACCTGCGACTGCCAGCGCGATGATCGCCTGCCTGGAACCCCTCGGCCGCCGCATGGTGCCTCCCTCGTCTGCGTGGTCTCAGACAGGTGGCCCTACCCGCCGAGGCAGCCGCGAACCTCACGGCCGTGCGGCGCGATCGGGCGCGAGGCTCAGCGCCGGCGCCTCCGCGGCTTGATCTGGCACGTCTCACACGCGTATGTCCCGCGGCCCGCGGCGACGAACTTGCGCACCGGGCCGCCGCAGACCAGGCACGGCTCGCCTTCGCGGCCGTGGACGAGGAACTCGTTCTGAAACGCGCCTCTGACGCCGTCGGGGTGACGGAAGTCGTCGATCGAGGCGCCGCCGGCATCCAGGCCCGAGGTGAGCGCGCCGACGACCGCGTCGTGCAGCGCGGCGACCTGCGCGCGCTTGAGCCGGCCCGCCTCGCGCAGCGGATGGATGCGCGCGCGGAAGAGCGCCTCGTTGGCATAGATGTTCCCGACGCCCGCGATGCGGCGCTGGTCGAGCAGGAACGCCTTGATCGGCGCGCGCCGGCCGCGCGTCGCGCGAAACAGGTGGTCGCTCGTGAAGTCCGGGCCGAGCGGCTCGACGCCGAGGCGCGCGGCGAGGAAGGCCTCCAGCGCGGGCTGCCCGAGCGCGAGCTCGCCCGTGCCGAAGCGGCGCGGGTCACAGAAGCTCAGGACGTGCCCCGCCTGCCCCCGGGCGCCGCCGTCTGAGCCGGTGGTCGGCGGGTCGTCGAGCGTGAATCGCACGCGTACGTAGGGCTGCCCGGGCGGCGCTTCGTGGAGGATCGTGCCGGTCATCCGCAGGTGCATGAGCAGGAAGACCTCGCCGGCCGCCGCCCAGATGAGGTACTTGCCGCGGCGCTCCATGCGCTCGATGCGCCGTCCCTCGAGCGCATCGACGAGCGCCCCGGCGTCGAGCGGCTCACACCAGCGCGAGTCGAGGATCTCGAGCCGCCGCAGCACCCGGCCCTCGACCAGCGGCGCGAGGCGGCTGCGGATCGTCTCGACCTCGGGAAGCTCGGGCATGGATTCAGTATTGCCGCGGTGCGCCACCGGCGCCGCGGGTCGACACACAGTCTCGATGAAGGAGTAGGGAGTGACGGGGCGCGGCCGTGCTGCGGGCGCCCCACAATTCAGAGCGTTGCAGTTGAGCCGCCTATATCGGCTCAAGTACGCACGCTTATGGCACTAAAATACGGTGCATCCTGGTTTGGGCGCTTCCCGCGGATCGCCACGGCGCAGCGCTCCCGCGTCCCGTATCGCCGCTGTTCGCAGATCGCTCCGCTCGGCCTCAGAGAAACGACCGCCCCGGCAACCGTGGCTCGTCGCGTCCCGTGAGCCAGCTCAGGACGCTCGCCCCCACATCGGCCATCGCGCCGTCGTGACGCCGGCCGCCGTGGCCGGCGAACTGCGCCAGCAGGGGCACGTGCTCGCGGGTGTGATCGGTGTGGTCGGCCGCCGGGTCGCAGCCGTGGTCGGCGGTGATGACGAGCAGGTCGTCCGCGCGTAGACGGTCGAGCCAGGCCGCGACGCCGGCGTCGATCTCGCGCAGCGCGCGGTGAAAGCCGCTGACGTCCTTGCGGTGGCCGTAGACCGTGTCGGTCTCGATGAGGTTCGTGAATACGAGGCCCTCGTCGAGCTCGTCGATGAGCCGCCCCGTCTCGGCGAGCGCGCGGGCGTTCGTGGCGCCGGGGTGGGCGGCGTCGATGCCGCGGCCGCCGAACAGGTCGAAGACCTTTCCGACGGCGTGCACCGCGACGCCCGCGCCCTGCAGCTCGTCCAGATAGGTCGGCCCCGGCGGTGCAAGTGCGAAATCGCGTCGCCCTTCCGTGCGCCGGAACGCACCCGGATGGCCGGTGAACGGCCGGGCGATCACGCGGCCGACCGCGTGATCGCCCGTCATGACCTCGCGGGCGCGCACGCAAAGCTCGTGCAGGCGATCCTCCGGCACCCGATCGACGTGCGCGGCGATCTGCAGGACCGAATCCTGCGACGTGTACAGGATGGGAGCGCCGCCGCGCAGGTGCTCGGCGCCGTAGTCGTCGATCGCGGCGATGCCGTTGTACGGGCGGTTGCAGATGAAGGTCACATCCAGCGCGCGCTCGAGGGCCTCGACGACCACGGCCGGGAAACCGTCCGGGTAGGTCGGCTGGCGGTCACGGGTGATGGCGCCCATGAGCTCCCAGTGGCCCGTCGTGGACTCCTTGCCCGCGCCCTCGGGCGCAAGCCGTCCGTGCAGCACCGGTGCGCCGGCCGGCGCGACGCCGGTCAGCGGCACGATGCAGCCGAGCCCGAGCGACTCGAGCGCCGGGAGCTCGAGGCCGCCGACGGCGTCCGCGACGTGCGCGAGCGTGTTCGCGTCCGCGTCGCCGTAGTCGGCGGCGTCGGCGACCGCGCCGGCACCGCAGGCATCGGCCACGACGACAAACGCCCTGCGGCTCACGACCCGGCGGCCCGCAGCTTCAGCGAACGCAGCACGGGCCGAAACGTCTGGGCATCGACACGCCCGAAGTCCTTGTTGGGTGCGTAGGCGTCGACGACGACCTCCGCGCGGTGACCGTAGGCGTGCAGCGACCGCATCGTGCGCATGGCGCCCTGGTTCGTCCCCACGCCGAGGAGCTCGATCGCGCGCAGGCCGGGCCGCAGGATGAGCCGCGAGGAGCTCGCGGTGAACGTCGGGTCGCGCGCCTGGATCTGCGCGATGAGCGCCTTGCGCGCATTGACGAGATGCGTGCGCGTGACCGGGAGCGGCTCGTCGCGAACGTAGCGCCAGACCGAGATCTGCCCGTAACCGGAGGAGGTCGTCGTCACGCGGCTGCCCGCGCCCTGCTCCACGCGCCAGTTCGTCGGCAGCTTCAGCGACACGCCGGCCTTCGGATAGTTGACCGTGCGCAGCTGACCGGGCGCCTTGATCAGGCCGATGTCCGGAGGCGATGTCTGGTCGTTGCCGCAGCCCACCAGCAGGACGGCGGCGGCGAGGGTCAAGAGCGCGCGGTACACCCGCGCATTGTGCTCAATCGGAAATCGTGGCGCCTGATCCGGACCGCGGATGCGCCTTGAAGTAGACGTCCTTGAGCCGGTCGGCGGACAGGTGCGTGTAGATCTGGGTCGTCGCGACGTCGGCGTGCCCGAGCATCTCCTGCAGCGATCGCAGGTCACACCCGCCCGCGAGCAGATGGGTCGCGAACGTATGGCGCAGCGTGTGCGGGCTCATGCGGCCCTCCAGGCCGGCGGTCCGAGCGTGGCGCTGCACGATCTTGTAGAGCCCCTGGCGCGTGAGGCCGCCGCCGCGATGATTGACGAACAGGTGGCGTTCCTCGCGCAGGCCGACGAGCTTCGGGCGGCCGTGCTCCAGGTAGGAGCGCGCCGCGGCGACCGCCTGGCGGCCGATCGGGATGAGGCGCTCCTTGGAGCCTTTCCCGCGCGCTCTTACGATCCCGGTGCGCAAGTCCACGGCGCCGACGGTGAGGTCGACGGCCTCGCTCGCGCGCAGCCCGCAGGCGTACATGACCTCCAGCAGCGCGCGGTCGCGCAGCGCGGCCGGGGCGTTTCCGCGTGGTGCGGCGAGCAGCATGGCGACCTCGTCGCGGCTGAGCACCTGCGGCAGCTTCTGGCTCTTGCGCGGCGCTCGCAGCTCGGCGGTGGGATCGTGAACGATGATCTCCTCGCGGCGCAGATGGCGGTAGAACGAGCGCAGGCAGGCGGCCTTGCGCTGGATCGTGGCCGGGGCCACGGGCGGGCGCTCCGGGCCCCCCGCGGACAGCTCGGTCAGGAACTGCGCGAGCTCCGAGTGGCCGACCGCCGTCGCCTCGAAGGCGTTGCGGGCAAGGAAGTGGCCGAACTGAAGCAGGTCGGAGCGGTAGGCCTCGAGCGTGTTGCGCGACAGGCCGCGCTCGAACTCCAGATAGGCGAGGAAGTCGAGCACGTGGTGCTCGAACGGGCGTGTTTCGAGATGCGTCTCGGCGAAGGCCATGGCCCATGCTTCGTCGCAAGGGCCATGGTTCTTGCCGATGCAAGACGGCGTGCGGAGCGGGCCGCACGCCGCTCGAGCGTCAGGACTGCGGGCTGTCCTCGTCCGGCGCGCGGTGCACCGGGGTGCCGCCGCTCTTCGGGTCGGCGTTCTCGTCGGTATCCGTCGAGTCCGTGGGGTTCTGCCCCACACCCTGCTGGTCGACCGCGGCGCCGTCGGCCGCGTGCGGCGTGTCCGCGTCCATGCGCTTGACGTCGTCGTCGGTCGCGGTGGGAGTGGCGTTGTCCTCGTGGATGTCGTCCGTCATGCAGTTCTCCTCCTCGATTGCGTGTCTGCTCTGGGGCTACCCGATCGGCCCTTCGACGAACGTTTCGCGGCGAACGTGACGGACCGCACATAGGCATGGATGCAAACGATCTAGGCTCGCGCTGCGATGTACGACGCCATCGTCATCGGAGCCCGCTGCGCGGGGGCGGCCACGGCGATGCTGCTCGCGCGGGCGGGGCTCGATGTGCTGCTCGTCGACCGGGCCGCGCTGCCAAGCGACATCCCGCACGGCCACTTCATCCGGCGCCACGGCCCGGCCCGCCTACAGCGCTGGGGCCTGCTGGACCAAATCCTCGCGACCAACTGCCCGGCGGTCACATCGATGATCAGCGACTTCGGCGACCACGCACTCGGCGCGGATGACCTCACGGTCGACGGCATCCCGCTCGGCGTCGCGCCGCGCCGCGCGCAGCTGGACCAGGTGCTCGTCGAGGCCGCCGTCGAGGCCGGCGCGGAGCTGCGCGACCGCTTCGCCGTGCTCGACTACACGTGGGAGGACGACCGCATCACCGGCATCGTCGGCCGCGACGCCCTCGCGGGGGCCGAGGTCTGCGAGCGGGCCGCCCTCGTCGTGGGCGCCGACGGGCGCAACTCGGGCCTCGCGCGCTGCGTGCAGGCGCCTCAGTACCAGGCGGCCCCGACCGCGACCTGCTGGTACTTCTCCTACTACGCGGACCTCCCGTGTCCCGGGGTCGAGCTCTACGGGCGCCCGGGGCGCGTCGTCTTCCTCTTCCCGACCAACGACGAACTCACGGGGGTCTTCGTCGGCTTTCCCACCGGTGAGCTCGCCGCCGTGCGCGCGGACGTCGAGGGCTACGTACTCACGACGCTCTACGAGCTCCCCGGGTTCTCCGAGCGCGTGCACGCCACCTCACGGGCCGAGCGCTTCTACGGCGCCACCCAGCTGCCGAACTTCCTGCGCCGTCCCTTCGGCCCCGGATGGGCGCTGGTCGGCGACGCCGGCTGCCACAAGGACCCGTTCATGGCACTCGGGATCTGCGACGCGCTGCGCGACGCCGAGCTGCTCGCGACGGCGATCGTCGACGCCTCGTCCGGTGCACGCCCGCCGGATGAGGCGTTCGCGTCATACGAGCGCGCGCGCAACGAGGCGACGCTGCCCGACTACCACGTCAACCTCGCGATGGCGCAGCTCGGCGCGCTGCCCGACCCGCATCTGCGGCTGCGGGCGGCGCTGCGCAGCGACCCGGTCGCGACGCGGCAGTTCTTCCTCGCCACCGAGGGCATGATCGCGCCCGAGACGTTCTTCAACGACGAGAACATCGGCGCGATCATCGCCGGCGCCGGCGCGGTTCCGAACTGAGGCCGAAATGTGAACGGCCGATAGACTCGGTGATCCGGGTTTCTATTGAAAGTGGCGGATCAGACCCATGGCACGTGACAAGAAGCCCGTTCCGGGCGAGAAGTTGACCGGCAACGCAGCCTTCGAGGCAGTGACCAAGCAGGTCGCGGAGCGTAACGAGGCCGCGTTCAAGGCCGCGCGCAAGCTGCGCGAGGTCGCCGACGCGAAGATGTTCGCCGAGCGCCGCAAGCGCGACTTGGCTTAGCCGCGAAGCCACTGCAGGCCGACGATCGTCTTGCCGTCCTGGCACTCGGCGATCGCGCGATCGAGGTCATCGAGCGGCCAGGGCACGATCTCGATGCGCTCTCCCGGGTCGGGCTCGGTGTCAACCTCGCGCAGGCCCGTCGCAGCGAAGATGTGCACCCGCTCGTCGCTGTAGCCCGACGAGGGAAAGTAGGCGATGACCTCTTGCCAGTCATCCGCGGCGCGCCCGATCTCCTCGGCGAGCTCGCGCTGAGCCGTCTGCAGCGGTGACTCGCCCTCGACGTCCAGCTTGCCCGCGGGCAGCTCGAGCGTGAACCGCGTGATCGCCTCCCGCGGCTGGCGCACGAGCCACACGTGCTCGTCGTCGTAGGCGACGATCGCCGCCGCGTCCTGACGACGGACGATCTCGCGCTCGACGATCTCGCCGTCGGCGTGCCGGAAGCGCTCGACACTGACCGAGAAGGTCTTGCCCGCGAAGACCGTCTCGCCGCCGAGCGGCTCGATCGCGTCGCTCACTCGGCCGCCGCCATCTGCGCGAGAACGCCGCCCGCCGCGAGCGACCCGGCGAAGAAGAGCGGGTCCTCGCGGCCCATCGACCGCGTCGGCAGCCCGCTCGCCGCGTAGCCATCGAGGTCGGCCGGGGCCTCGAGCCATTCGTGATCGCCCGGGGCCTCGCGCGGGCGCAGCCCCTCGGGCACCGCGACCGCGACCGGCGCGAGCAGGAGGTCGAGCACCGTGCGCGTGTGGTGGCTGAGCCCGCGGTGGCGCGTGCGGCCGTCGCTGCTGGACACGCGCGCGACGATCAGCGTCGGGCAGCCGAGCGCAAGCGCCGTATGAGCCGAGTCGAGCGCCTGCATCCCTCCGTGGCCAAGCGCCGAGCCCGAGCCGAGGATGCCGGGTCCCGGACCCGCGACGGCGGCGTCCCATCCCAGCGTCCCGAGTCCGTGGTCGAGCGCGGCGGCGGTCGTGACCGCGTCGCCGTCGGCGCCGCCGTAGGCGGTGCCCGCGGTCAGGTGGCCGGCCAGCAGCCCCGCGTCGCGCAGGTCGCGCACGACGCAGGAGTGCCCGCCCGGGAGCGCACCGCCGGGCGTCTGGACGTAACCGAGCCTGCCGCCCTCCGACGCTCGACCGAACGCCCACGCCAGCGGCGCGAGCTGGCCGTGCAGCGCGAGCACCGCGACGGGACGCCCGAGCGGCAGCTCCGGCGGCGCGGGCGTCCCGTCGGGATCGCCCTCCTCGACGGGAGCCACCGCGTGCTGGAGGCTCGTGTAGTTGAGCTTCATGACGTGCGCGCCGGGGGTGCCGTCCCCGTCAAGGCCGCGCGTCAGGTTGACGTGGACGATGTCGAAGCCGCCAGAGCCCAGGCGCAGCTCGAGCGCCTCGACGTTGACGACGACGTCGTCGCCGACCTCCGACACCCCGACGAGCCCGACGTCCGCGATCGCGGTGCGCCGCTCCCCATCGAGCTCGATCGAGAGGCGCTGCTCGGCCGCGTCGGCCGCCGCGGCGGCGACGACCGTCGCGCGGCTCAGGCGGAGCATGCGTCCAGCAGCGCGAACGACACGTCGAGCATCCCCTCGAGCGCGGCGACGCTGACGCGCTCGTCGGGCCGGTGGTTGTGCTCGGTGCCGTTGGCGAGGTTCGTGCACGCAAAGCCCGCCGCCTCGAACGCGTTGGCATCCGACGCGCCGCCGGTGCTGCGGCGCGAGGGCTCGTAACCACAGGCGCGCAGCGCCTCCTCGGCGGCGAGCACCGACGGGGCGCTGGATGCGTGGCGGTAGCCGTCGAAGAGGCGGGCCGTCGAGACGTCGACGTCGCACGCGCACTCCGGCGTGTTGGCGGCGTCGTGGATGTGGCCGATGAGCTCGGCGATCATCGCCTCGGCACGCGTGGGATCCAGCGAACGCGTCTCGCCGACGACCCGGCAGCGCTCGGCGACGATGTTCGTCCCGCCGCTCTGCCCGCCCGAGATCGTGCCGACGTTCGCCGTCGTCTGCTCGTCGATGCGGCCGAGGCGCATCGCGCCGATCGCGCGCGCTGCGGCCTCGATCGCGCTGCGCCCGTCCTCCGGCCGGATGCCCGCGTGCGCCGGGGTCCCACGGAAGTCGGCCTCGAAGCGGTAGTACGTCGGTGTCGCGACGATGATCTCCCCGATCGGCGAGGCGTGGTCGAAGACGTAGCCCCACTCGCTGCGCAGCTGCGAGATGTCGAACGCCTTGGCTCCCATGAGCGCGTTCTCCTCGCAGACCGTGAACAGGAGCTCGAGCCCCACCGGGGAGCCTTCGATGGCGCACCGCCGAGCGGTCTCCAGCAGGACGGCCACCGCGGCCTTGTTGTCGGCGCCGAGGATCGTCTCAGCGGCGCTCTCCCACGCGCCGTCCACGAGCACGGGCTCGATGGTGCCGTCCTCCGGGACGGTGTCGAGGTGCGCGCAGAGCAGGATCGAGCGCTCCGAGCGCCCCGGGATGCGCGCGAGCAGGTTGCCGCACTCGGCCCCGGCCTCCTCCGCCGAGCCGTCCTCCTCGACGTCGACGCCCATCGCCGCGAGGTCCCTGGCCACGGCCTCGGCGCACGCCCGCTCAGAGCCGAACGGGCTCGGGATCGCGCACAGCCGGCTGAACGTGTCGTTCAGC
>JAWVGM010000161.1:0-68749 GCA_033855075.1 Solirubrobacteraceae bacterium
AGGTGCCCGAGGGCTGGGCCCGCACCAGCTCCCAGGGCGTGACGTCCTTCACCGACAAGCTCAACCACGTGGAGATGCAGGCGGTGCCGGCCAAGGTCGCGCTGACCGCGGGTGACGCCAGGCGCACGGAGATCGCGAAGCTCTCCAAGCAGGTCGCCGGGTTCAAGAGCGCCGGCGTGTCGACCGTGACCCGCAAGGCCGGCACGGCCGTGCTCATCACCTACCAGGCCAGCTCCAAGGCCGACCCCGTGACCGGGAAGAAGCGCACCACCGCCGTCGAGCGCTACGTCTTCTTTCACCGCGGCAAGGACATCGTCCTGACGCTCTCGGGCCCGAAGGGCGCCGACAACGTCGATCCCTGGCGGATCGTGACCGACTCGCTGCGCTACACGCGATGACCGCCCTGCTGCAGGCCGACAGCCTGTACCGCTTCTACCACGTCGGCGACGACGAGACGCTTGCGCTACAAGGCGTGTCACTGGCCGTGCACGCCGGTGAGGTCGTCGCCGTCACCGGCCCGTCTGGGTCAGGCAAGTCGACCCTCCTGGCGTGCTTGGCGGGGCTCGACGAGCCCGACGGCGGGATGGTCAGCGTCGACGGCGAGCGGCTGTCGCGGCGCCCGGAGGAACAGCGGGCCGCGCTGCGCGCCAACAAGCTCGGCCTGCTCTATCAGCAATCAAACCTCGTCGGGCACCTGTCCGTCACCGACAACATCGTGCTCGCTCAGCGACTCGGCGACTCCGAGGACCGCGATGTGTGGCGCGCCAATCTGCTCGAGCGCTGCGGGATCACCGCGCGCGCCGGTGCGCGCCCGTCACAGCTGTCCGGCGGCGAGCTTGCGCGTGCGGGTCTGGCGGTTGCACTCGCCAACGACCCGCCCGTGCTGCTGGCCGACGAGCCGACGGGCGAGCTCGACGAGATCACCGCTCAGCGAGTCCTGGCGCTGCTGCGCGAGCGGGCCGATGCGGGGACCGCCGTCCTGATCGTGACCCACAACGCGCAGATCGCCGCGCAGGCCGACCGCGAGATCGGCCTGCGCGACGGGCGCATCGAGCGGGAGGCGACGCGATGACCCCGGATGCCGCGCTCGTGCGGTGCGCCGGCGTCGACCGGACCTACGGTCAGGGCGCCGCGGCGACCGTCGCGCTCGCGCCGACCGACTGCGAGGTCCATGCCGGGAACCGGATCGCGCTCGTCGGACCTTCCGGCTCGGGCAAGTCGACGCTGCTGCATCTCATGGCCGGCCTCGACGCGCCGACGCACGGACAGGTCAGCTGGCCGGCGATCGGCGCCCGCGAGGACCTGCAGCCCGGCCGCGTGGCCGTGATCTTCCAGGGACCGAGCCTGCTCCCTGCGCTCACCGTGCGCGAGAACGTCGCGCTTGCGCTCGTACTCGACGGCATGTCCGACGCCGACGCGCGGCTGCGCGCCGCGGACTCCCTGGGGACGCTCGATCTGCGCGAGCTCGCCGACAAGCTGCCGGAGGAGATCTCCGGTGGGCAGGCGCAGCGCGTCGCGGTGGCACGGGCCCTGGCGGGCCTGCCGGTCCTGATCCTTGCCGACGAGCCGACCGGCCAGCTCGACCGCGCGAACGGCACGATCGTCATCGACGTCCTGCTGGCCGCCGCCGGCCACGCCGGCGCCGCGCTCGTCGTCGCCACGCACGATCTGTCGGTCGCAGACCGCTTTGCCACGCGCTGGCACATGCACTCCGGCGAGCTGGCGAGCGCATCCGCCCAACCCGTCGCCAAGGAGTCCTCGTGGTCACGCTGACCTGGCTGCGCGGACTGCTCGCGCACCGCCGCGCCCGCATCGTCTCAACCGCGCTGGGCGTCGCTGTCGGCGTCGCGCTGCTCGCGTCGATCGGGACGTTCCTCTCCTCGTCGACCTCGAAGATGACATCCCGCGCGAGCTCGGGAGTCGCCGTCGACTGGCAGGTGCAGGCCGCCAAGGGCGCCAGCGGCGCCAGGTTGCTCGCGCAGGTCAAGCAGTTCGGTGGCGTGACCGCGGCCAAGCCGGTGGGGATCGCCGATACCACCGGGCTACAGGCCACGACCGCCGGCAGCACCCAGCAGACCGGCCCCGGCAAAGTCGTGGGGCTGCCTCCGGGATACGCGGCCACGTTCCCGGGCGCGCTGCGGGCGCTGACGGGCTCGGGATCCGGTGTCGTGGTCGCCCAGCAGACCGCCGCCAACCTGCACGCGAAGCCGGGCGACACGATCAGCATTGGCCGCGTCGGCCTGCCGCCGGTGAAGGTCAAGCTCGCGGGCGTCGTCGAGTTGCCGCAGGCGGATTCGTTCTTCCAGCAGGTCGGCGCGCCGGTCGGCGCCCAGCCGCAGGCCCCGCCCGACAACGTCATCCTGCTCCCCGAGTCGACGTTTCAGAGGATCGAGGCTCCGGTGGCCAGCGCGCGCCCCGACCTCGTCGTCACGCAGGTCCACGCCGCGCTGTCGCGCTCGCTGCCGGGCTCCCCGAGCGCCGCGTTCACGCAGGTCTCCGGACACGCGCGCAACCTCGAGACGACGCTCGCCGGCAGCGGCCTCGTCGGTGACAACCTCGGCACCGCGCTCGACCAGGCGCGCAAGGACGCGCTGTACGCCCAGCTGCTGTTCCTGTTTCTCGGCGTGCCCGGCGCGATCCTCGCGGGGCTCGTGACCGCGTCGATCGCCTCGGCGGGCGCCGGCCGCCGCCGCCGCGACGCGGCTCTGCTGCGCACCCGCGGCGCGTCGACGCGTCGGCTCGTCACCGTCGCGCTCGGGGAGACCTCGATGGCCGCCGGTGCCGGGGTTGCCCTCGGCCTCCTCGTGGCGCTCCTCATCGGCTCGACGACGTTCGGCACGACGAGCTTCGGCGCATCGACGCTCGCCGCGGTGCTGTGGGCGGTCGGAGCGGCGCTCGTCGGCCTCGTGATCGCGGCGGCCTCGATCGCCCTGCCCGCGTGGCGGGACGCGCGGTCGCTGACCGTCGCCGGGCAGCGCGCGACGGTCGGCCGTCGCGAACGCGCTCCTTGGTGGGCGCGCTACGGCGTCGACTTCATCGCGCTCGCCGGCTCCGGGCTCGTGTACTGGCAGGCATCCAAGAACGGCTACAACCTCGTCCTCGCCCCCGAAGGCGTGCCGCAGATCTCCGTGAACTGGTACGCGCTCGCCGCTCCTGTCCTCGCCTGGATCGGCGCGGGCCTGCTGGCCTACCGGCTCGCCGACCTCGTCCTCGCGCGTGGCCGCACGCCGCTTGCGAAGCTTCTGAAGCCGATCGGCGGTCAGCTCGCGCCGACCGTCGCCGCGACGATGGGCCGCCAGCGGCGCCTGCTCGCCGGCGCGGTGACGCTCGTCGCGCTCACGGCCGCGTTCGCGGGCTCGACCGCGGTCTTCAACGCCACCTACAAGCAGCAGGCCGAGGCCGACGCCCGACTGAGCAACGGCGCCGACGTCAGCGTCGTGGAGTCTCCCGGGACCGTCGTCGGCCCCTCGGGGGCAGACCGCCTCGGGAAGGTCCCGGGCGTCAAGAGCGTCGAGCCGCTGCAGCACCGCTTCGCCTACGTCGGCGCGGACCTACAGGACATCTACGGCGTGCGCCCCAACACGATCCTGAGCGCCGGCAAGCTGCAGAACGGGTGGTTTCAGGGAGGCACCGCCAAGCAGCTCATGGACACGCTCGCCCAGCGGCCCGACAACCTGCTCGTCTCGGCGGAGACCGTCAAGGACTTCCAGCTGCAGCCGGGCGCGACGGTCCGGCTGCGCCTGCAGGACGGCGTGACCAAGCACCTGAAGACCGTTGCGTTTCACTACGCGGGCGTGGCCCTGGAGTTTCCGACCGCGCCGCGGGACTCCTTCCTCGTCGCCAACCAGGGGTACATCGCCAAGGCCACCGGCTCGGGCGCCGTCGGCACGTTCCTCGTCCAGACCGACGGGACCAACCCGAAGACGGTCGCCTCGCGCATCCGCAACCAGGTCGGCACGAGCGCCGCGGTCACCGACATCGTCACGCAGCGCAAGATCATCGGCTCCAACCTCACCGCGGTCGAGCTGAGCGGCCTCACCAAGGTCGAGCTCGGCTTCGCGCTGATCCTCGCCATCGCCGCGTCCGGGCTCGCGCTCGGCCTCGGCTTCAGCGAGCGCCGGCGCTCGTTCGCCATCGCCAGCGCGCTCGGCGCGAAGCCACGCCAGCTCGGCGCGTTCGTCTGGGGCGAGTCGGCCTTCGTCACGGCCGGCGGGCTGATACTCGGAACCGTGATCGCGGTCGGCATCACGAACATGCTGGTCAAGGTCCTCACGGGCGTGTTCGATCCTCCGCCCGACTTCCTCTCGATTCCGTGGACCTACCTCGGCGGCCTGCTCGTCCTGACCGTGACGGCGGTCGGCGCCGCCGGCGTGCTGACGCTGCGCTCGCTGCGCCGTCCCGCCATCGAAGAGCTCCGTGACCTGTAGGGCCGGTACATCGTCAGTACATGTGGCGCTGTGACGCTCCTCGCGTCCCACTCCCAGACGGAAGGAGCACATGAGCGTGTTCAAGAAGAAGCTCAGCCTGCATCGCACCGCTGTATCGCTGGCCGCGGCCGGCGTCACGGCACTCGGCGTCGGCGGCATCGCCGTCGCCCAGTCGAGCGGCGCCGGATCCACGACGCCGGCGGCACCGGCCGCGACGAAGTCCTCGCCCGTGGCGAAGAAGTCGGCCTCGGCGAAGACGTCGCGGGCCGCGGCGGGGTCAACCACCGAACCGGCCGGGCCCGAGTCGAACGGCACCGAGTCGACCGCACCGGAGAACTCGGGGACCGACACCGACAACGTCCAGGACACGAGCAGCCCGGACACCGGGACCGAGGCGTCCTCGGGCTCGGAGGCCCCCGAGACCGCCGGCGAGAGCTCGTCCGAGGTGCCCGGCAACGACGGCCCGGGCGGACACGCCGACGAGCCGGCCAACCCGAACGCCGACCACCAGGCGACCGGCGCAGAGTAGCCCCACCCGCGCGGCGCGGCAGATGCGTGTCCTGATCGTCGAAGACAAGGCGAAGATGGCCGATCTGCTGCGCCGTGCGCTGCACGGCGAAGGCCTGGCGGCCGACGTCGTGTCGCGCGGCGAGGACGCCCTCTGGATGGCCGCCGCAAGCCGCTACGACGCGGTCGTCCTCGACGTGATGCTGCCGGGCATCGACGGCTTTCAGACGTGCCGACGGCTGCGCGCGGACGACATCTGGACGCCGGTGCTGATGCTGACCGCTCGCGGTCAGCTCGCCGACCGCGTCGCCGGCCTGGATTGCGGGGCCGACGACTACCTCACCAAGCCGTTCGAGCTCGACGAGCTGATGGCGCGCCTGCGCGCGCTGACCCGGCGACAACCGGTCGACCGGCCGGTGGTCCTCGAGGTCGGCGACCTGCGACTCGATCCGGCCGCACGGCAGGTCTGGCGCGGGACGCAGGCCGTCGATCTGCCCGCGAAGTGCTTCGCGCTGCTGGAGGTCTTCATGCGCCGGCCCGGCGTCGTGCTGTCGCGCTACGAGCTGCTCGAGAGCGCCTGGGACAGCGGATACGAGAACCGCTCGAACGTCGTCGACCAGCACATCCGCGGGTTGCGCGCGCGCATCGACCGCCCGTTCGGACGCCAGAGCATCGAGACGGTCCGCGGCGGCGGTTACCGCCTGCGCACGGACGACGGCACGTGAGCGTGCGCCGCCTCGCGCTGCGCTGGCGACTCACGCTGGCCTTCGCCGCGGTGATGGCGATCCTGCTCGCCGCAAGCGGCGTGTTCGTCCATCAGCGCATGGCCGCGAACCTCGACGGCGCGATCAACGCCGCGCTACACGCGCGCAGCGCCGACGTCAGCGCGCTCGCGAAGCAGTCCGACACCGGCCTGTGGGAGGACCGCGAGAACCGCGCCGCGGTCCGCGACGTGCAGTTCGCCCAGCTCATCGACGCGTCCGGCCACGTGCTGGACCGCACGCCGGGCATCGCGGCTCGCCCGCTGCTGGCGCCACGCGATCTCAGTTGGATTCGACGCGGTCACCGGCTGCTGGCCGGCAGGCGCTACGGCGACAACCCCGTGCGCGTGTACGCCGCCGCGATCCGGGCGCAGGACCAGCAGCTCGTCGTCGTCGTCGGGCAGTCGCTCGAGCCGCGCGACCGCGCGCTGGCCGACCTGAGCGGCGTGCTCCTGCTGGGCGGTCCACTCGCGCTCGTGCTCGTCTCGCTTGGCGGCTATCTCCTCACGGGCGCCGCGTTACGCCCGCTTGACGACATGATCGCCCGCGTGCAAGCGGCGATTGCCCACGAGCGGACCTTCGTCGCGGACGCAAGCCACGAGCTGCGCAGCCCGCTGGCGATGCTGCGCACGGAGCTCGAGCTGATCGCCCGCGACGCGCCGTCGGGCGACGCCCTGCAGCTGTCGGTGGGTTCGGCCATCGCCGAGACCGGGCGGCTCGGTCAGCTGGCCGACGACCTGCTGTTGCTCACGCGCGCCGACGAGAACCAGCTCGCCATCCAGACCGCGCGCGTCCCGGCCCGCGAGCTCCTCGACGCCGCCGCCGCCCGCGCGCGCCGGCGCCGCCCGCCGAGCCACGTCCAGCTCACCGTCGACGCGCCCGCCGACGCGATCGTCGACGCCGACGGAGACCGCGTCGCGCAGGCGCTCGACAACCTGCTCGCCAACGCGATGCGCTACGCCGACACGCAGATCGCGCTCACGGCGCGAACGCGTGACGCCACCGTCGAGCTGCACGTCTGCGACGACGGCCCCGGATTCCCGCCGGACTTCCTGCCACAGGCCTGGACGCGCTTCGCCCGCGCCGACGCCGGACGCACGGAGGACGGTACGGGGCTCGGGCTCGCAATCGTCCAGATGATCGCCGAGCTGCACGGCACCAGCGCGCACGCGGCGAATCGCTCGCCGCGCGGGGCCGACGTCTGGATCGACCTGCCCCGCGCGTCACGGCTCGCGCAGGCTCGCGGCGGCGCTGACGCGGTTGACCACGACCGGCGCCGCGGCGATCGCCCCCGCCGAGACCGCCGCCATGAGCACGACGAAGCCCGTGATGGCGCCGGTCGGCACTGACGGAAGCGGGAAGAACCGCCCGAGCAGCCGGACCGAGAACAGGCCGAGCGCGAGGCCGGCCGGGGTGGGGTGGGTGCATGCAGGAAACGCTCACCACGTGAGACCCCCATGAGAGCGCTCAGAGCCCGGCCGGATGGCGCACGGTGTAGCCCGCCGTGCTGCGCATGTCCGACTGCCAGCGCGACTGGCTGCCGGTGCGCCCGCTCGTGTCAAAGCGCCGGCCGTTGACGACCATGTAGACGTGTCCGGGTGACGCGTACACGGTGATCCAGCGGCCGCGGCCGGGGCGGCCCCAGGTCGCAAAGCCACCCGACGTGCGCGAGCTTCCCAGCAGGCCGCCGCCGTGCAGCGCAAAGGAGACCGAGCCCGAGCAGTCATAGCCGCTGTCGTCCCAGTGAGCGTGGCCGCCGCCGTACTTGTACGGCGTGCGCGCGATGCGGTCGCCGGCGGCGATGACGCGCAGGACGACGGGCGGAAGTCCGCCGCCGGCCGGTGCGCGCCGAGCCGGCGGACGGCGCAGGACGAATCTGACGAGCGGATGACCGAGCGCACGCCACGTGGCCGGTCCCACGACACCGTCGGCGCTCAGGCCGCGCCGGCGCTGGAATCCCCGCACGGCGCGCCAGGTCTGCGGCCCGAAGACGCCGTCGATCGCCAGCCGCAGGCGCCGCTGAAGCAGTCGCACCGCCGCGCTGCGTGAGACGGCCCCGAGTGCGCGGCCCCTGTGGCGTGCGCGACGCCCGGCCCCGCCCTGCCGCGCGCGGATGCGCTTGACGAGCGCCCATGTGGCGGGGCCGACGATGCCGTCGGGCGTCAGCCCGTGGCGTCGCTGGAGGCGCTTGACGGCGCGCTTGGTCGACGGTCCGAAGAGACGGTCGGCCGGCAGCCCGAGCGCCTTCTGCACCGAACCGACCCGCGAGCTCGTCATCCCTTCCTTGAGCGGCGTCAGCGCCGCGGCGGCGCCGGGCTGGGCGAGCGCGCAGGCGATCGCCAGAGCAAGGAGCCCTGAAAGCGCGCCCGCGCGCGATCGCATGGCAGTCGTTCGTGGCATGGGTCGATGCGGCCGCCTGCAGCGACCGCCGAAGCTTCCCCTGGGCCGCGTTCTGCGATGCGGCGGGTGCCCTCCAGCACCGCGCTCGTTCTACCAGCGCAAAGTCCTGCTTCGTGCAGGACGCCTTGCACCAAAGTCCGGTGCACCGCGGCGGAGGGGGTGGAGCCGATCACCGCCAGGGGTCCTATGCCGGGCGCCCGCGCGCCGGGAAAGTGGCCGCACGACGCCACCTGCCCTCCCCGCGGAAAGGACCCCGAAACGCTCGCTCGCGCTTAGTCGTCGAACCTGACCGTCAGGCTTGAGGGGTAGGGCCCCTCGAAGTCCAGTCTGCCGTCGCCTCCCCGCGCTCGCTTGATCCTCGGACCCTCGAGCAACGCGGTGGCGAGCGCCGGCAGCTGGGCACGGACGATCTGCTGGCCGTAGCACGTGTGCATCCCGTGCCCGAACAGCATGTAGTCGCTCCACGGCCGGTCGGTGCGGAACTCGTCGGGCTCCTCGATCGCCCGCTCGTCGTGCATCGCCGAAAGCGTTGCCGCGATCACGGTCGTGCCTGCCTTGACCGCCGTCTCCCGTTCCGTTCCGGCCGCGATCGTGGTGTCCTGCGCCACGACCCGGAGCAACCCGAAGTTCTGCGGGTTGAAGCGTGACGCCTCGAACATGTAGCGCGCGACGAGCTCGCGATCACCAGATCGCGCCGCCTCCTGAGCGCCCTCGAGCTCGTCCTCGCGATCGAACAGCACGTCGAGCGCGCGCGGCAGGGCGTTTGAGATCGTCGGGATCCAGCCCGTGATGTTGCCGAGGATGTTGTGGCGGATCGCGATGTTGTGGAAGTTCGGCTCGCCCTCGCTCTGGTAGCGCAGCAACCGGGTGAGCACGTCATCGGGAACGTCGTCGCCGGCCTCGATCTGGGCCTTGCGCTCGGCGATCTGCGCGTCGAGGTGCGGGCGCCACTGCGCGGCGTCCGCGAGCGCGCGCTCGCGCGTCTCGGCGAGGTTGCCGACGTTGATGAAGAGCTCCCAGAAGATGTGACGCGCCCAGTGGGCCAGCGTCTGCGGGTCGGGCCCCGGGGTCCCGAAGTAGCTGCCGATCATCGCGGTGATGACGGGGTCGATCAGCTCGCTGATCACCTCGATCTCCTCGCCCGCGCCGCTCACGGCCTCGCGGGCCGCGGCGTACGTGTCGTCGCCCAGCTTCGGCAGGTCCTCGCCACGCACCGCGCGATCCATCGCGGCGTGATCGTGGTGGTAGAGCGGGGTGTCGTCGATGCCGAGGATGAACGGGCCGGTGACGGCCTCCATCTTCGGGGCGTACAGCGCGATCGTGAACCGTCCCGGGTCGCCGAGCACCTCCTTGACGTCCTCGTTGAGCGCGACGATCGTCAGCTCGTCGTTCTGGACGATCGGATTGAACCTGCGCATGAGCGCGAACGCCGGTCCCGCGGCCTCACCCGCGATCTGGCCCGTGAGGCTCGCGATCTTCTCCGCGACGACGTCCTGCTCGTCGTGGATGCGCTCGCGAATCTCGTCGATGAAGCTCATCAGCCGGCGGTCCCCTCGGCGAGCGCTCCCAGGGCGGTGATGCCCGGCACGAAGAGGTACTCGCCGCCGCGCGTCTTGACGAACACGTCCTGCGGCGCCAGGAAGAACGGCGGTTTGCCCTGGATCGTCATCTTGCCCTTGCCGGTGGGGTCACCCAGGATGAAATCCGTGTCCTTGCCGAGGCCGAAGAGGTTGCCGGTGTTCAGCCACTGCACCTGCACGCCCTCGAACTGGCGCGAGATGCTCGCCTGAAAGCACACGAAGACGAGACCGCGATCGGCGCCGTCGTCGCCCGTCCTGTCCTCCGGTAGCAGCGGGCCGTAGGGCATGCCCCGGCGGATCATGCGGTGGCGGAAGCTCAGGTTGCCCTCGAAACCGAGCGCGTCGCGCGGGTTCGAGCGGCGGATGTGCGCCCCCAGCGGGCAGCGCCTGCCGTCGAGGTCCTTGTCGTAGCGAAAGCCGTTGGCTCCCGGCTTGGACGCGTCGAAGCTCGGATCGGCCTGGTCGGGGTGGGTCACGAGCGGCGAGCCGTCCTTCCAGCGCCCGACGACCTTGGCCGCGAGCTTGTCCGCGTCGCCGTCCTCGTAGATCTGCGCCGCCTCGTGCATGACCTTCCGCCAGCGCGCGACGTCCTGGTAGAGCTTGCGCCACACCATGTAGGTCCCGCTCTTGCCCAGGGGAGCGGTCGGCGCGTTGGGCAGGCGGCGCTTGGGGTCGTCGCGCGTGTCCTCGTCGGGGTAGCCGAGGACGAACTCGCCGGGGGCCAGCGGCCGCCAGCCCGAGTCCTTGACCGGAACCCCTCCCCCGCGCGCCTTCTCTTCGTTGACGCCCTCGATCGCCGGCTGGGCGAAGCCGTCGGCGTAGCCGAAGTGCTCGCGCGAGCCGGGCAGCAGCTGGGTGTCCTCCTGATAGACGATCGCCAGGCCGCCGGCCTTGTCCATCGCGGCGCGCATCTTGCCGAGCGCCCGCTGATGGTCCTCCTTGGCCTGCGCGTTGATCGTGAGCAGCACGTGCGCGTCGCCGGAGCCCAGGCCCGCCTCCCACCCGGCGGGGTCGCTCGGCCCGATGTCGCCGAGCAGCTGGGCGCGCGCCGACATCCCCTCGCGAAACTCCTTGGAGAACGTGCCGACGATCGCGTCCGAGACGCCGAGTGCCTTGAGACCGGCCGCCGTGACGGCGACGTTGAGCGTCGTCAGCGGCTTGCCCTCGGTCCACGGCTCCGCGGTCGTGACGTGGTCGAGCAGGGTGGAGAACCACGCCCGCGCCTGCTCGGGCGGGCACTCGATCTTCACGAACGCGTACGTCGTGTTGTCGTAGTCGTTGCCGTAGGCGCGCAGGATGTCGCCCTGGATGTCGGCGAGGTCGAGGTGCGTGGTGGCAGTGGCCATGTCGTTTACGCCGTTCCGAACTCGGCGAGGAAGGCCTGCTGCAGCTCGGCCGGAGCCATGCCCTGCGTGCGGGTGGCGAAGCCGATGACCTGGTCGCGCTGGGCGAGGGCCGCCTTGACGTCGCGCACCGTGGCCTCGCCGTAGGCGGCGTAGAAGAAGCCGCAGTCGATCTGGTTGTGCTCGAGGTACTTCTTCAGCGCGGCGCCCTGGGGATCGTCCGGGCAGCCGACGCAGCGCCCCCAGATCTCGGGCGCCTCCGGCGCGAGCTGCTCGGAGAGCTCATCGAGGAAGCTGTCGAGGTCGCCGTCGTGGTTCGTCGTGAAGACCAGGTACTGCAGGTCGAGGTGCTCCTCCTTGCCCTGACCCCACGACGGGTCGTTGTGGAAGTCCTCGATGATCACGAAGCGCCCCATGTGGACGCGCGGCAGCTTCGCCAGCGGGCTGCCCTTGGCGTGCATGCCCTCCAGGTAGGCGCGCAGCGCGTCCTCCTCGCCGGGCTTGATCGGCGTCATGGCCTGAAAGCCGTAGGCCTGGCCGTTGCGATTGGGATCCATGCTCATAGCGCGCGCTGGCTGTCGGTGAGAAAGCGCTTCCAGGCCGCCGCGAACTGGTCAGGCTCCATGCCCTCGGCGCTGCGCTTCAGCGGCGCGAGCTTTTCGTCGACCTCGAGCGCGCCCTTGACGATCGTGATCGTCGACTCCGGATAGGCGGAGTAGTAGTGGCTCGCCTCGGTCTCGTTCTGCTGGATGTACTCCTTGAACGGCTGCGTCGGCAGCGCCTTGGGGAACCCGTAGGAGCTGCCCCAGAACGACGCCATCCCGCTCGTCAGGATGTGCGAGAACGCGTCGATGTACTCCTCCCAGCCCCCGTTGAAGTTGCTCTCGAAGTACATGTGCGGGTAGCGGAACTTCCCCTTCTTCTGCGGCGGCCCGTTGTACGGAAGCTCCGGGATGATCGACCAGCGCGCGAAGTGGATGAACGACAACTTGACGAGCGTGTCGGTGAGCTTCGGAATCCGCTTCGTCACGGTGAACAGGACGGGCAGGAACGCCCGGCCCCACCACTTGATCGTGCTGAACACCGTGATCGCGATCGCCTGACCGTGGATGTTGCCGCGGGCCGTACCGGTCGCGGTGACGGGTCCGGAGGACTGCGCGCTCACGCGGCTGCTCCGATCGTCCTCTCACGCTTCCCCATGGCGCGGCAGCATAGATAGCCACGCGGGCGCCGTGCAGCAATCTTCGTCCAGCTATTCGTTCGCGCGGTTCCCGGACTGGGAGGAAGGCGGCGCGCGCGAACCCGTAGCACTTCCGCAACACCTGCGCCATAGCCTCGCGCCATGGCGCACCTTTCCCTGGCCTCGTCGCGTCAGTCGGTCCATGATCCGTGGATGAGCGAGCAGCCGCGCGGGCGCGTCCTCGTCGTCGACGACGAGCCGACGATCGCCGAGATCGTCGCGCGCTACCTCGAGCGCTCGCACTACGAGACGCGTATCGCGGCCGACGGCCACGCGGCGCTGGCACACGCGTCGACCTGGCATCCCGACCTCGTCGTGCTCGACCTCATGCTTCCCGGGATCGACGGCCTCGAGGTCATGCGCCTCTTGCGCGAGGCGGGCGGGCCGCGCGTCGCGATCATCCTGCTGACCGCCAAAGGCGAGGAGTCAGACCGCATCGACGGGCTGCGCCTCGGCGCCGACGACTACGTCGTCAAGCCGTTCTCCCCCGCCGAGCTCGTCGCCCGCGTCGACGCGGTGCTGCGCCGCAACGAGCCCGACGGCGACGAGCCCGAGCCGCCGCTGATCTTCGACGGTCTCGAGATCGACCTCGCGGGGCGCCGCGTCCTCGTCGCCGGCGAGGAGGTGACGCTGACGCAGCGCGAGTTCGACCTGCTCGCGTTCCTCGCGGGCCATCCGGGCCAGGTCTTCACGCGCGATCAGCTCATGGAGCAGGTCTGGCGCTTCTCGTTCTACTCGGACACGTCGACGGTCACCGTCCACATTCGCCGCCTGCGAGCGAAGATCGAGCCCGAGCCCGCTCAGCCGCGCTTCATCGAGACGGTCTGGGGCGTCGGCTACCGCTTCCGGCCATGAGCCGCGCGACGCTCCTGCGCGGCGCCGCCCTCGCGATCGGCTGCGCGCTCGTCGTCTCGGCCACCGTCTACCTCGTCTACGACATGCACGGGGCCGTCCAGACGTTCGTGATCCTCGCGGCCGTCGGGCTGCTCACGGTGGCCGCGACCCGGCTCCTGCTCGTCCGCCGCGCGCAGCTGGGCGGGCTGCGCCGCCAGACGCTCGTCATCGGCGCGCTCGCGTTCGCCCCGCTCGTCGTGGCGATGGTGCTCTTTCTTCAGCTCATGTTCGTCTCCCCGCACGACGCGCTCGCCACGGTCATCGCCGCGGCGTACAGCGCGGTCCTCGGGCTGTGGGCGGTCCGGCTGCTCTCCCAGCGCGTGCTCGACGACGTCGAGGCGGTGCGGGGCGGTCTCGCCGCCGTGGGGCGCGGTGAGCGCGAGGTCTCGCTGCGCACCGGCGGCCGCGACGAGCTCGCCCAGGTCGCGCAGGAGATCGAGGCGATGGTCGCGCGGCTCACCGAGGCCGAGGAGCGGCGCGAGAGCGCCGAGGCCGCGCGGCGGTCGCTGATCGCCGCGGTGTCGCACGATCTGCGCACGCCGGTCACCGCGCTGCGGCTGCTCGCCGACGCCGTCGACGACGAGATCGGCGACCCGGAGACGCGGCGCGAGTACGTACGGCGCCTCGGCGTCCACGTGCGGGCACTCGGCGCGCTCATCGACGACCTGTTCGAGCTCACGCGCATCGAGGCGGGCGAGGTGGCGTGGACGATGCGCCAGGTGCACATCGACGAGCTCGTCGAGGAGACGGTCGCGGCGATGCTGCCTGCGGCGCGGGCGGACGGCGTCGAGGTGCTCGCCGAGGTGGACGGTGCGCTCGTGCCCGCGCACGCGAACCCCGAGCGCATCCAGCGCGTCCTGTTCAACCTGATCCAGAACGCCATCCGTCACACCCCCGCCGACGGCAGCGTGACGGTGCGCGCCGAGGCCGCCGGTTCGAACGTCGAGATCGAGGTCGCCGACACGGGCGAGGGCATCGCGCCCGACGATCGCGAGCGGGTCTTCGAACCGTTCGCCCAGGGCGCCGACCGCTCGGCGCGGACCGACGGCAGCGCCGGTCTCGGGCTCGCCATCTCGCGCGCGATCGTGGAGGCCCACGGCGGCCGGATCTGGATCGCCGACGACGACGGCGCGCGCGGCGCGCGGGTGCGCTTCAGCCTCCCGAGCGAGCCGGGCGAGCCCATCGCCGCCTGAACCTCGCAACGTGCGTAAATCGGCGCTCCCGATCCCGCTCCCGGAGCCCGAAAAGCCCAATGACGCCGGGGCACGCGCTAGCGTACCCGCGAATTCGTACCCGAACCGGGAGCACTCATGACAAAGCAGGAGCTCGCACAGAAGGTATCCGCGGACACCGGCCTCAGTGGTTCTGACGCGAAGAGCGCCGTCGACGCCACCTTCGACGCGATCGCCGGCGAGCTGGCCAACGGCGGCGAGGTTGCCGTCGCGGGGTTCGGAAAGTTCAGCGTGAGCGCGCGCTCGGCGCGCGAGGGCCGCAACCCGGCCACCGGCGAGACCATTCAGATCGCGGCCAGCAACGCCGCCAAGTTCTCCGCAGCATCAGCGCTGAAGAAGTCTCTGAACTAGTACGAGCAGGAAGTGGTGCCGCGCCCACCTCGGCGCGGCCGGCGCGGTGGTTCCTCGGGCACGGCTACCGCGCCGTTGCCGATCCAGAGGGGTCGGCGCACCGCTCAGCGCAGTTCCTTGCGAATGACGAGCTTCAGACCCGACCAGGTCTCGTCGATCGCGCACACTTTCACGTCCACCAGGCCGCGCGGCAGCGCGACCTCGCGCACGACGTCCTCGGTGACGTCGGTCTGGACCTGCGACGCCCGCTTGGGCCACGCCACCCACACCGTCCCCGCGGCGTCGAGCTTGGCCTGAAGGCCCGGCAGGCGCCGCTCGAGGTCGCGCCGCTCGGAGACGAAGAGCATGGCGAGATCGAGTCCGGCCGCGGGCCGCGCGAGTACCCGCACCCCGTCGGGCAGCTCGCCGACGAGCGCCGGGAAGTGCTCGGGTGCGCTGACGTAGTGGACCCGCATCCCGGGTTTGAAGCCGAGCTTGCGCACGAGCGGCGTGCCGCTGTACCCCGGGGCGCTCACCACGCCTCCCGCGCGAGCCGGCCGATGACCTTCGACAGCCGCCCGCCCTGCCACGCCAGCGGTGACTGTCCCGGCTCCTCCACCTCGAGCCGGCCGCGCGGCAACAGCTCGGCGTAGGCCTCGCCCAGCGCAAGCGGGTGGCCGGGGTCGGCCTCGTCGCGGCTGGCGACGACGACCGCCGGGCACTCGATCCGCTCGAGCGCGTGGAGGTCGTCGAACGGGCGCGAGCGCGGCACCACGCGCAGCGCGTCGGCGACCGCGTCGAGGTGCGCGTGGCGCGCCAGGCGCTGGCGCAGCACGGTCGCCACCGTGTCGCGCCACACGTGCGGTATCCGCTCCAGCGACGACGCGGCCACGAAGCCCTCGATGCCGTCGTCGCGCAGCGCTTCTGAGAGTGCGTCCCAGCGGGCCAGGCGCGCGGGGTCGTCGAGTTGTGCCGGGTCATAGCCGGGCGTGATGACGACGGCGCCGGCGACGCGCTCGGGCACGTCGAGCGCCACGCGCAGGAGCGTGTGCGCGCCCATCGACGCGCCGGCGAACACCGCGCGCCCGATCTCCAGCTCGTCGAGCAGCGCAACGAGGTCGGCCGCCTGCTCGTCGTAGCCGTAGGCGGTCGGCACGCCGGCGGGCGACGAGTCGCCATGGCCGCGCGCGTCGAAGACGACGACGCGGTGGCCTTCGCGCTGCAGCGCGCTCGAGCCCATGACGACGTAGCGGCGCGACGCGGTGAGCCCGTGCAGCAGGACGACCGGGATGCCGCCCCCGTCGTCGGACACCGCGAGGGTGACGTCGCGCACCCCGATGACTCGATCAGGCACTCCCCTACCCTATGAGCCGTGACCGTCATCGACGTGGGCGAAGTGGACTTTCAGACCGAGGTGATCGAGCGCTCGGCGACCGTGCCGGTCGTCGTCGACTTCTGGGCGGAGTGGTGCGGCCCGTGCCGCCAGCTCGGGCCCGCGCTGGAGAAGGCGGCCAAGGAGCGCGAGGGCAAGGTCGTCCTCGCCAAGGTCGACACGGACGCCAACCCCGACATCTCGCAGATGTTCGGCGTCCAGGGCATCCCTGCCGTCAAGGCGTTCATCGAGGGCGAGGTCGTCGCGGAGTTCGTCGGCGCCAAGCCGCCCTCGGAGGTCGAGCAGTTCTTCGATTCGATCGTGCCTTCGGAGTCCCAGCAGCTGCTCGAGGCGGGCGACGAGGCGTCGCTGCGCAAGGCCGTCGAGCTCGATCCCAAGAGCATCGACGCCGCGTTCGCGCTCGCCCAGCTGCTCTACCGAAACGGCGACACCGAGGGCGCGCTCGAGCTCGTGCGCAACGCCCCCGGGCACTTCCGCGCCGACGGGCTGGCCGCGCGGATCGAGCTCGAGGAGCGCGCGGACCCCGCCGTGGTCGCGGCCTTCGAGACGCTCGACGAGGGCGAGCTCGAGGCGGGCCTCGATCAGCTGCTCGCGGCGCTCGAGTCCGGCGGGGACACCGAGCGCATCCGCCGCGTCGTCGTCGCGATCCTCGATGAGCTCGGCGTCGAGCACCCGCTCGCGCGCGACTCCCGGCGGCGCTTGGCCGCCGCCCTCTACTGACGCGTCCGCTCGGCGGCGTGTTCGCGGACGAGCTGCGCTGAGCGCTCGGGCTCCTCGATGAAGAAGAGGTGCCCGACGCCGTCGAGCAATTCGAGCCGAGCGCCGGGGACCATCGACGCGATCAGGTCGCCGTTGATGTGATCGAGCATCCGATCGAGGGTGCCGTGGATGACGAGCGTCGGCACGTTCAGGGTGCGCAGCCGGCCGTACGCGTCGTGCCCGTTGACCGCGGCGTACTGCGACATGAGCAGCGAGATGTCCGCCGGATACCGGCGCGCGATCTCGCTGAACGCCGCGTAGTTGGCCGGATCGGCGGCGAACTCCGGCGAGACGACGATCTCATAGCCCGTCCGCAGCATCCGCTCCTTGTCGCCTGACAGCACGGCGGCCGTCAGCTCCTGGACGACCTCGGAGGACGTCTCCCGCGCCTGCGTGCCACCCGGCGTCGTGCCGCCGAGCGTCAGCGTCACGACCCGCTCGGGCGCGCGCAGCGCGAGCTCCTGAGCCACCATTCCGCCCATCGAGATGCCGAGCACGTGCGCGCGCTCGATCTCGAGCGCATCGAGCAGCGCGAGCGTGTCGCCGGCGAGGTCGGCGATCGTGAAGTCGTCACTCGGAGAGCCGCTCTGGCCGGCCCCGCGGTTGTCGAAGAGCACGAGCTCGAACTCGCCCTCGAGCGCCGTCAGAAACGGCTCGCCCCAGTGCGCGCTGTTGCCGCCCATCCCCTGGATGAGCAGCAGCGGCTCCCCGCTGCCTCTGCGCTCGTAGTAGACCTCGGTTCCGGCGACGGGCAGCTTGGGCACCGCGCGAACGCTAGCGAGAGCGCGTGGTCGACGAACGACATCGATGAAGAACGAGGGAGCGAGCGGCCGAGCGCGGTCCGCGTTTCGCGTGCACAAGTGACCAACCGTGCGGGCCGTCAGGACCAACGGTCACTCGTCCACGCATGACGTGCACAACTGACCAACCGTGCGGGGCCGTCAGGACCAACGGTCACTCGTCCACGTATGACGTGCACAAGTGACCAACCGCGCCGGGCCGAAGGACGATCGGGCACGTATGCACCGCGCCCGGTCCCCGAATTCCGGGCGCAGCCTCGCCTCGCGTGCCACCGCGCCGCCCCAACCGGCCTCCTTCATCGCCGCTGTTCAGAACCCGCAGCGCGAATCCGGATCGCCGCCCTACAACGGCAGCGCCAGCTGCGACGCCGCCTCGGGCGCCTGCACCTCACCGTGATCCAGCGACGCCAGGCGAACGCCGAGCAGCCGCACCGGGCGCGCGGGCGCGTACTCGCGCAGCAGTTCGAGCGCCACCGCGCGGACCGTCGCGGGATCGTTCGTGGCCGTCGCGACCGTCCGCGCTCGGGTCACGGTCGTGAAGTCGTCGAGGCGGACCTTGATCGCGATCGTCCGTCCGCGACGCTCCTGCGCGACCAGGCGCTCGCACAGCTCGTCGGACAGCGTCGCGAGGCGATGCTCGAGCGAATCGCGGTCGGCGATGTCGACGTCGAACGTCGTCTCGCGCGACTCGGACACCGCGACGCGCACCGGCGTCAGCACCGCCGAGCCATGAAACTGCGCGCGCCGGCGCAGGTCGGGACCGTGGTTGGAGCCGAACTCGGCGACGAGCTGCTCCTCGGGTGCGCCGGCCAGCGCGCCGAGCGTGCGGATCCCCAGCCGCGCAAGCCTCGCGACGGTCTTCGGCCCGATGCCCGGGACAAGCCCCGGCGGCCGGCCGGCGAAGCGCTCGCACGCCTCCTCGCGCGTGAGCCAGACGAACCCGCGCGGCTTCTCGGCATCGGAGGCGACCTTCGCGACGAGCCGGTTGGGTCCGATCCCGATCGAGCAGTCCAGCCCGGTCTCGGCGCGGATCGCGCCGATGAGCCGCCGCATCGCCGCGCGCGGCGCCACGAGCGCACCGAGGTCGAGGTAGGCCTCGTCCAGGCCGACGACCTCGACGCAGTCGGCGGCGTCGCGCACAAGCGCCATGACCGCCTCCGACGCCGCGCGGTAGGCCGTGAAGTCGGGCGGGACGAGCACCGCGTCGGGGCACAGCCGCCGCGCCTTCGCCGTCGGCATCGCCGAGCCGATGCCGAACCGGCGCGCCTCGTACGACGCCGTGGTCACGACCGCGCGCGGTCCGCTGCCGGACACGATGACCGGCAGGCCGCGCAGTTCAGGCCGGCGCAACAGTTCGACGCTTGCGTAGAACGCATCGAGATCCAGATGGGCAATCGGCGCCATGTACGTACAAGATGACTGGCGCACCGGCGGCGGCGGGAGGAGAATCCTGGGCAGGGTCATCGGGTAGGCAGCCCGGGGTCGTTCTGCCTGACGAGAGGAGAGCTATGAGCACCGTTGCGCTGCAGATGTCCGTCAACGGAGAGACGCACAGCACGGAGGTCGAACCCCGGTTGCTGCTCGTGCACTTCCTTCGCGACGAGCTCGGGCTGACCGGGACGAACATCGGTTGTGACACCTCCAACTGCGGCGCGTGCACCTGCCACGTCGACGGTGAGGCGGTGAAGAGCTGCACCGTGCTCGCCGTCCAGTGCGACGGCGCAGAGGTGACGACGATCGAGGGCATCGGCGATGTCGACAACGGCCTGCATCCGCTGCAGACGGCGTTCTCCGAAGCGCACGGGCTGCAGTGCGGCTACTGCACGCCGGGCATGATCATGACCGCGGCCGACCTGCTGGCCCGCCACGCAGGCGACGAGCCGATCACCGAGGCGGAGGTCCGCAAGGGCCTCGAGGGCAACCTGTGCCGCTGCACGGGCTACCAGAACATCGTCAAGGCCATCCTGGCCGCCGACGAGGCCTCCCGGGGAGTGCCGGCATGAGCACCATCGAGGAAGCACCGGCCAAGTGGGTCGGCCAGTCGCTGCAGCGCAAGGAGGACCCGCCGCTCATCACGGGCAACGCGCGGTACGTCGACGACATCACCCTGCCCGGCATGCTCTGGGCCGCCGTCGTGCGCTCCCCCCAGCCGCACGCGAAGATCGTCTCCATCGACACGTCCGAGGCGCTGGCGCGCGAGGACGTGCACGGCGTCTACACCGGCGAGGACATGAGCGATCTGCTCGCGCCGCTGCCCCACGCGTGGGCGCCGCCCGGCGTCGAGGTCAAGGTGCCCGAGCGCTGGCCGCTCGCGCGCGGTGAGGTCAACCACGTCGGCGACGCCGTCGCCCTCGTGATCGGCGAGGACCGCTACGGCGTCGTCGACGCCGCCGCGAAGGTCCGCGTCGAGTACGAGCTGCTGCCGGTCGTCATCGACGTCGAGGAGGCGCTCAAGGACGAGGTCCTCGTCCACGAGTCGCTGGGCACGAACACGGCGCACGAGTGGTCGATGGGCGGCGGGGACGTCGAGCAGGCGCTCGCGGACGCCGACGTGGTCATCGAGCGGCGCATCGTCAACCACCGTACCGCGGGCGCGTCGATCGAGCCGTGCGGCGTCGTCGCCGACTACCGCGCCGGCGAGCTGACCGTCTGGTCCTCGACGCAGGTGCCTCACCTCGTGCGGCTCTTCTTCGCCGTGCAGATGGGGATCAGCGAGGACAAGGTGCGCGTCATCGCGCCCGACGTGGGCGGCGGCTTTGGCACGAAGCTCCAGGTCCGCGCCGAGGAGACGCTGTGCGCCTGGGCGTCGAAGAAGCTGCGCCGGCCGGTCAAGTGGGTCGAGACGCGCTCGGAGAACATGGCCACGACGCACCACGGCCGCGACCAGATCGACTACGTGCGGATGGGCGCGACGCGCGACGGCGTCATCACCGGCCTGCACATGAAGATCATCGCCGACTTCGGCGCCTATTTCGGGCTGCTGACGGCGATGATCCCCGAGCTCGGGGCGTTCGTGATGACCGGCTGCTACAAGATCCCGGCCGTCAGGACCGACATCACGGGCGTGTTCACGAACAAGTACATGACCGACGCGATCCGCGGCGCCGGGCGCCCGGAGATGACGCACATGATCGAGGTGATGATCGATCAGCTCGCGCAGGAGCTCGGCATGGACCCCGTCGAGGTGCGGCGCAAGAACTTCATCCCCAAGGAAGCGTTCCCCTACGACACGCCCTACGGCATCACGTATGACTCGGGCGACTACGAGCTGGCGCTCGACCGGGCGCTTGAGATCGTCGACATGGAGGCCTTCCGTGAGGAACAGGCGCAGCTCCGTTCGCAGGGCATTCTGCGCGGCATCGGGTTCTCGACGTACACCGAGGTCTGCGGCCTCGCCCCGTCGCGCGCGGTCGGGCCCTCGGGCTTCGGCCTCGGGATCGGTCTGTACGAGTCGGCGCTCGTGCGGGTTCACCCCACCGGATCGGTGACCGTCTACACGGGCGCATCACCGCACGGCCAGGGCCACGAGACGGGCTTCGCGCAGATCGTCGCCGACCGGCTGGCGGTCGACCCGCAGGTCGTCGAGGTCATGCACGGCGACACGGCGACCGGCCCGATGGGCCTGGGCACCTACGGCTCGCGCTCGCTGGCGATCGGCGGCGTCGCGTGCGCGCACGCGGCGGAGAAGATCGCCGAGAAGTGCCGCGAGATCGTCGCGTACAACCTCGAGGCCGACCCTGGCGACATCGACGTGCGCGGCGGGCGCTTCGAGCTGCGCGGCGACCCGGACAAGGGTATGACGCTCGCCGAGGTCGCGGGCTGCGCGTACATCGACGCCACGAACATGCCCGAGGGCATGGAGATGGGGCTCGAGCAGACGCTCATCTACGACCCGTCGAACT
Source organism: Solirubrobacteraceae bacterium (assembly GCA_033855075.1). Lineage (GTDB taxonomy): Bacteria > Actinomycetota > Thermoleophilia > Solirubrobacterales > Solirubrobacteraceae > CADCVQ01. The sequence goes on from JAWVGM010000161.1 coordinate 21,569, forward strand.
TCGTGTTCCCGTTCGGGACGCACGTCTGCATCGTCGACGTCGACGCGGAGACCGGCAAGGTGCAGGTGGTGCGCTGGGTCGCCGTCGATGACTGCGGGCCCGCGATCAACCCGATGCTCATCGACGGCCAGGTGCACGGCGGCGTCACGCACGGCATCGGGCAGGCGCTGTACGAGCAGGTCGTCTACAACGCCGAGGGTCAGCTCGTGACCGGGACCTTCGTGGACTACGCGCTGCCGACCGCCGAGGAGCTGCCGAACTTCGAGACCGACCGCACGGTCACCCCGTCGCCGTCGAACTCGCTCGGCGTCAAGGGCATCGGCGAGGCGGGCACGATCGCCGCCACGCCCGCCGTGGTCAACGCCGTCATCGACGCGCTGCGCCACGAGGGCATCACGTACATCGACATGCCGCTCACGCCGCTGCGCGTCTGGCAGGCGCTCGAGGAGGCGCGCGGCCGCGGCAGCGGCCCCGCCGGCACCGAGCAGGGCAAGGAGCTGCCGCCGCAGGGCGAGGGCTCTGCGGGCTCGGGTCCGACGATCCCGGAAGGGGGTGCGCAGTGATCTCCGCCGGCTTTGACTACGCGGTCGCCGACTCCGTCGACGACGCCATCGCCAAGCTCGCCGACGGCGGCGAGGACGCGAAGCTGCTCGCGGGCGGCCACTCGCTGCTGCCGCTCATGAAGCTGCGCTTCGCGGCCCCGTCGCTCCTCGTCGACCTGCGCAAGGTCGACGAGCTGCGCGGCGTGCAGACCGGCGACGACTCGTTCGTCATCGGGGCGCTCACGCGCCACGCCGAGCTGCAGGCCCGCGACGACATGGGCCTCATCCAGACGGTGGCCAAGAACATCGCCGACCAGCAGGTACGAAACCGCGGCACGATCGGGGGCTCGCTCGCGCACGGCGACGCAGCGGCCGATCTGCCGGCAGTGCTGCTGGCGATGGACGGATCGGTCGTCGTGCGGGGTGCGGACGGCGAGCGCCAGATCGCGGCCGCCGACCTGTTCGAGGGCTACCTGACGACGTCGATCGCACCCGGCGAGGTGCTCACCGAGGTCCGCGTCGCGTCGTTCGCCGGCTACGGGCACGGCTATGAGAAGTTCAACCGCCGCTCGGAGGACTGGGCGATGGTCGGCGTCTCGGCGCTCGTGAAGGCGACGGACGGCATCTGCGAGGACGTTCGCGTCGGCCTCACGCACATGGCGTCGGTCCCGCTGCGCGCGACCGCGACCGAGGAGGCGCTGCGCGGCCAGCCGCTGGATGCCGAGCACATCGCGGCGGCCGCCGAGCACGCCGACGAGGGCACCGAGCCGGTCGCCGACCTCAACGCGACGGCCGACTACAAGCGCCACCTGGCGCGCGTGCTGTGCCGCCGCGCGCTGACGACGGCGGCGGGCCTATGAGCCACGCGTGATCGCCGGGATCGTGCTCGCGGCGGGATCCGGGTCGCGGTTCGGCGGAGCCAAGCAGCTCGCCGAGCTCGACGGGATCCCGCTGCTCGAGCACGCCCTGCGCGCGATCGAGGCGGTGCCGGCGATCGACCGCGTCGTCGTCGTGCTCGGCGCGCGCGCCGACGAGGTGCGCGCCGGCGTCGACCTCGGCGCGGCGGAGGCGATCGTCTGCCCGGACTGGGACGAGGGCCAGGCGGCCTCCCTGCGCTGCGGCGTGGACGCGGTCGCCGCCGATGCGGAGGCGGCGGTCATCACGCTGGGCGACATGCCGCGCATCACGGCGCAGGTCATCGCGCGCTTCGCCGACGTGGCCGCGGAGCACGGCGAGCAGGCACGCGCACGCGCGGTCTACGACGGCTCGCCGGGGCATCCGGTCGTGCTCGGCCGCGCGTACTTCCCGCTGATCGCGGAACTGCGCGGCGACGTCGGTGCCCGCGACGTCCTGAAGCGAATCGGCGCGTACCCGATCGAGTGCGCGCACCTCAGCTCGGCGGCGGACGTCGACACGCCGGCGGCGCTCGAGGATCTCGCGCGCGAATAGCGGCGCTCCGCGGCAAACAACTGCATCGATAGAGGATGCGAGGACGTCGTGTCGTGCCGGGTCGGGTGCGAATCCGCAGCGTCTCCTCAGTGAACGTGCAGTTGAGCCGATATCGGCGGCTCAACTGCAGACGCACCGCTCGCAACCGTGAACTGAAACGGCTCCGCACCCTCATCCTTCGTGATGCTGTTCGTAGCCCGCCGCCCTCTACCCTGCGCCCCGTGCCCGTCCCGCGCGTCGCGATCGCCACCTGCGCCGAACTGCCCGACGGCGACGCCGAGTGCGCGTTGCTGCTCGACGCGCTGCGCGCGCGGGGCATCGACGCCTCCACCGCGGTGTGGAGCGAGCGCCCGGACGACGGCTGGGACGCGTTCGACGCCGTCGTCATCCGCGCGACCTGGGATTACACGAGCGCGACCGATCGCTTCCAGCGCTGGGCCGGCGAGATCGGAGCGCGGCTGCACAACGCCCCCGATGTCATCGCCTGGAACGCCGACAAGCGCTACCTCTTCGACCTCGAGCGCGCGGGCATCCCCGTCGTCGCGGGCGATCTCGTCGCGCCGGGCGCGGACGTCGCGCTGCCCGGCGGGCAGTTCGTCGTCAAGCCGACGGTCTCGGCGGGCGCACGCCACACCGCCGTCTACGACGACGCCCGCCACGCCCAGGCTCGCGAGCACGTCGCGGCACTGCACGCCGACGGGCGCGCGGTGCTCGTGCAGCCCTATCTCGAGCGCGTGCAGACCGAGGCCGAGACCGCGGTGATCTTCATCGACGGCGAGCTGTCGCACGCGATGCGCAAGGAGCCGCTGCTGACGCTCGACCAGGTCGAGCCCGCGGGCCTGTACCGCCCCGAGACGATGAGTCGGCGCGAGGCCGATCCCGACGTCCTGGATCTCGCCCGGCGCACGCTCGGCTACGCGACAGAGCGCTTCGCGCAGCGGCTGCTCTACGCGCGCGTCGACGTCCTGCGCGACGACGACGGCTCCCCCACCGTCCTCGAGCTCGAGCTCATCGAGCCGTCGCTGTTTCTCGACTACGCCCCGGCCTCGGCGGACGCGCTCGCCGACGCGATCATCCAGCGCGCCGGTGCGCATCGATGACGCCAATGGTTGTCATCATCCGCCTCGGCAACAACAATCGATGACGATGGACAACGCGACCCGACTGTCGGCGCTCGACGCCTCGTTCCTGCACCTCGAGAAGGCGGGTGCGCGGATGCACATCGCCTCGGTGACGATCTTCGAGGGACCGACGCCGGCGTACGACGAGCTGCGCGAGCACGTCGAGGCGCGCCTGCATCTCGTGCCGCGCTTTCGCCAGCGGCTCGCCGAGGTCCCGCTCGACCAGGGCCGCCCGGTGTGGGTCGACGATCCGCACTTCAACCTGCGCTACCACCTGCGCCACGCGGGGCTGCCGTCGCCCGGCAGCGAGGAGCAGCTGAAGAACCTCGCCGGCCGCCTCTTTGCCCAGAGCCTCGATCGCACGAAGCCGCTGTGGGAGATGTTCCTCGTCACGAACGTCGCCGACGACCGCTTCGCGCTCATCGCCAAGAGCCACCACGCGCTCGTCGACGGGATCTCCGCGGTCGACATCACGACGGTCCTGTTCGACACGGAGCCGGACGCCCCGCGCGACCCTGCGCCGCGGCGCAAGTGGATCGCTCGGCCGCTGCCCAGCAAAGCCCAGCTGCTCGGCGACGCCCTCGTCGAGCGCGCGACGCACCCGGGCGAGATCGCCCGCAGCGCCCGCGCGGTCGTGCGCGGCCCGCGCGGCTTCCTGCGTGACGCGCGCGAGGGCCTGCAGGCGATCGGCTCGCTGGCGTTCGGCGGCCTGAGCGCGGCGCCGCCGACGCCGCTCAACGTCAAGGTCGGCCCGCACCGCCGGTATACGTGGGTCGACGCCGAGCTCGCGGAGATGAACGCCATCAGGACCGCGCTCGGCGGGACCGTCGACGACGCGGTGCTGACCAGCGTGGCGGGAGCGCTGGGTCGCTTCCTGCGCAACCGCGGCGTCGAGACCGAGGACCTCGTGCTCAGGGTGCTCGCTCCGGTGTCGATCCGGGCCGACTCCGATCAGGGTGTCCTCGGCAACCGCGTCGCCGCGCGCTTCGTCTCGCTGCCGGTCGGCATCGAGGATCCGGCCGCGCAATACGCGGCGATCCGTGACGAGACGGCGGAGCTCGGCAACGGCCACAACGCGGTCCGCGCGCGCACGCTGACCGAGCTGGCGGACTTCGCGCCGCCCACGATCCTCAGCCAGGCCGCCCGCATCCAGCAGCGCCAGCGCTCGTTCAACCTCGTCATCACGAACGTGCCCGGTCCGCAGGTCCCGCTCTACCTGCTCGGCCGCCGCCTGCTGGCGCTCTATCCCGTCATCCCGCTGACCGGCAACCACGCGCTCGGGATCGCCGTTCTCAGCTACAACGGACGCCTCGGCTTCGGGCTGCTCGCCGACTACGACGCCGTGAGCGACCTCGACGAGCTCGCAGCCCTGGTGCGCGAGTCCATCGACGCGCTCGTCGACGCGGCAAGCGCGTACCGGCGGCGCGCCCGGCGGCGGCGCAAGGTGCAGGAGACCGCGCCGTCACCCCCCGCGCGCCCGCCGACTCGTCCGCCGGCCGCGAGTCCGACTTGACCCGCGGCCGCGCCGTCAACGCGATCGCCGTCCTGGTCCTTGTCGCCGCGGGGATCTTCGGCGCGATCGCCTACTTCAACGCGCGCGACAGCTCGACGGTCTCACGCTCGGCGGGTCCTGGGCGCGTGCGGCCGGCCGGCGAGCGACCCGCCGTGCGGTCGGGAAACATCCTGCTGCTCTATTCCGACGAGAAGGACGTGCCGCAGCTGCGCGCGATCCAGGACGAGCTCTCCGGCACGGACAAGGCGCTCGCCGCGGCCGGCCAGGCGGTGCTCGTCCGGCGAGGAGCCGCCCCGCAGGGCATCGCGGCGCTCAGCGCGCGCCACCGCATCGACGCCTCCCGCGCCGATGACAACGTCGTGAGCGGATTCGCGGAGTACTGGCTGGGGCGAAAGGACGGATGAGCGGCACTTTGCGGATCGCCCTGTCGCAGTTCAACGCGACGGTCGGCGACATCGCGGGCAACGCCGCGCGCATCGCCGCGGACATCGCCCGCGCCCGCGAGGCGGGCGCCGAGCTCGTGTGCTTTCCCGAGCTCGCGCTGACGGGCTATCCGCCCGAGGACCTGCTGCTCAAGGAGGGCTTCCTCACCGACGCGCGCAGCGCGCTTCACGAGCTCGCCGCAGGGGTCGAGGGCATCGTCGCCGTCGTCGGCTATCCCGAGCGCGCGGAGGACGTCTACAACGCCGCCGGCGTGCTCGCCGACGGCGCGCTGCGCGCGACGTACCGCAAGATGCACCTGCCCAACTACGGCGTCTTCGACGAGCTGCGCTACTTCCAGTCCGGACCGGGCGGCGCGACGATCGAGATCAACGGCGTGACGGTCGGGCTCACGGTGTGCGAGGACATCTGGCAGCCCGGGCCGCCGCTGTCGGAGGAGGCGCTCGCGGGCGCGCGGCTCATCGTCAACCTCTCGGCCTCGCCCTACCACGCCGGCAAGGGCGTCGAGCGCGAGCGCATGATCGCCCAGCGCGCGAAGGACAACCTCGCCGTCGTCGCGTTCTGCGGGCTCGTCGGCGGTCAGGACGAGCTCGTCTTCGACGGCCACTCGATCGTCATCGACCACGAGGGCGCGGTCGTCGCCCGCGCGCCGCAGTTCGAAGAGGCGCTGCTGTTGGTCGACGTCGACACGAGCGCGGCCGGCGCGGCCCGGCTGCGCGAGACGCGCCAGCGCCCGGCCGCGCGCGAGGCGCGGCGGGAGGTCGTCTCGCTCGGCTCCTTCGCGGTGCGCGGCGAGGCGCCCGATGACCCGCCGACGGCCCCGCCACAGCCGGCGGAACTGCTCGACGCGATCGAGGAGGTCTACGCGGCGCTCGTGCTCGGCACCCGCGACTACATCGCCAAGAACGGCTTCGAGCACGTCGTGCTCGGCCTGAGCGGCGGCATCGACTCCACGCTCGTCGCGCTCATCGCCGTCGACGCGCTCGGCGCCGACCGCGTGACGTGCGTGACGATGCCCTCGCAGTTCTCGTCGGAGGGCACCCGCGGCGATGCGCACGCGCTCGCGGCCAACCTCGGGGTGGAGATCCACGAGCTGCCGATCTCACCGCTGATGGCCGATTACGACGAGACGCTGCGCGAGCTCTTCGCCGGCCGCGACCCCGACCTCGCCGAGGAGAACCTCCAGGCCCGCATCCGCGGCAACCTCCTCATGGCGCTCTCCAACAAGTTCGGCTGGCTCGTGCTCACGACCGGCAACAAGTCCGAGATGTCCGTCGGCTACTCGACGCTCTACGGCGACAGCGCCGGCGGCTTCGCGGTCATCAAGGATGTGCCCAAGCAGCTCGTCTACAAGCTCGCCCGGCAGCGCGACGAGCGCGCCGGAGGCACCCTCGTGCCGCCCGAGCTCTTCACGCGGCCCCCGTCGGCCGAGCTGCGTGACGACCAGCGCGACGAGGACTCCCTGCCGCCCTACGAGATCCTCGACGCGATCCTCGAGGGCTACGTCGAGCACGACCTCGACCGCGAACAGCTCATCGCCCGCGGCCTGCCCGCCGACGACGTCGACCGCATCATCCGCCTCGTCGACCTCGCCGAGTACAAACGCCGCCAGCAACCCCCGGGCATCAAGATCACGACCCGCGCGTTCGGCCGCGACCGGCGGATGCCGATCACGAATAGGTACACGAAACAGCAGCGATAAAGGATGCCGGCAGCGACGCCGCGCCGCGGCCGCGAGCCCGTGGTCGGCCTCTTTGGCAGCTTGTGCGCTATATCCGAGCACAATCTGCCAAACACGCCCCGCGGGCGACCGCGCGGACTGCCCCGCATCCTCTATCGCTGCTGTTTCGTCAGTCGGGCGGCTTCGGCATCGGCCGTACCGCGATCGTCATCCGCGTCAGCGCGCAGAGCCGCCCCGCGTCGTCGGTGATCTCGACGTCCCAGATCCACGTCGTGCGGCCGCGATGGCGGCGCGTGGCGACCGCGTGGATCGTGCCGTCGACGATCGGGCGCAGGAACGACGTGTGGTTGGAGAGGCCCATCGCGGCGTTGCCTTCGGGGACGACCGCCACCGCCGTCCCGACGGACGCCAGCGTCTCGGCGATCGCCGCCATCACGCCGCCGTGGACGAGCCCGAAGGGCTGGCGGATCTTGTCTTCCACCGGCACCTGAGCGCGCACGGACTCGTCGCTGTACTCGAGGATCTCGAGGCCGTACAAGGCGTCGAAGCCCTCGTACTCGCGGAAGATCGCGTCCTGGTCCATGGACGCGGGACCCTACCGAGCGCCCTCGTCGGCGCCGGTCGCTAGGGTGCCAACCGATGCCGTCCCTCGAGACCCTCGACGACGGCCAGCGAGCCCTGTTGCAGCTGCTGCTCAAGCAGGGCAAGTCCTACGACGAGCTGGCCGCGCTGCTGAAGTCAGACCCCACCGGCGTGCGTCAGCGTGCCCACGATGCCGTCGAGGCGCTCGGCCCGGTCACGGCAGGGATCGGCCGCGAACGCCGCAACGAGGTCGCCGACTACCTGCTCGGCCAGCAGAGCGCCTCCCAGCGCGCCGCGACGCGCGAGTTCCTCGAGGGCTCCCCCGGCGGGCGCACCTGGGCGCGCGCCACGGCGGGCGCCCTGCGCCCGATCGCGCCCACGGGGCTGCCGGACGTCCCGGCCGAGCCCGAGGAGGTCGAGCAGGCCTTCGACGCGCTCGACCGCCGCACCGCGCGCCAGGAGGAGGTCAAGCGCAGCTCGCGGGCCGGCGGCATGCTTCTCTTCGCGGGCCTCGGGCTCGTACTCGGGATCGGCCTGCTGTGGGCGCTGGGCGCGTTTGACTCCAAGAACGCCAAGTCGACGGCGAGCACGAGCACGAACACGAGCACGTCCACCGTCGCGACGACCGCCACGCCGACGCCGACGTTCGAGCCGCTGCAGACCGCCGTCATGAAACCCGCCAAGGGCAGCACGGCCAAGACCGAGGCGGTCGCGGTCATCGCGCGTCCCGTCGGCAAGAACGACCTCAGCCTCGCGATCCGCGCGGTCGACGTGCCCGAGAGCAGCAAGACGTCGTGGGCGTACGGCATCTGGCTGTACAGCTCGCCCGCGACGCAGCAGTTCATCGGCTTCCCGAAGCTTGTCGGCAAGGACGGCCTCCTCGAAGCCGCCTTCCAGCTGCCCAAGAGCACGATCAACTACCGCGAAGTGCTCCTGACGCGTGAGACGCAGGAAAAGCCCGCGCAGCCCGGCGAGATCGTCCTGCGCGGACCCCTTGAGCGGGTGCCGCCCTCCGCACGACGCCCGGGCACGACAACGACCCCCGCTCCGCAGGCGGGGACCGCGACGACCCCGTAGCGCGGCCGGTCAGCTCGCGACGACGAGCCCTTCGAGGCCGGTGAGCGCCTCATCGAGCTGGCGCGCCGACGCGCGCTTCACGAGAAACGAGCCGAGGCGGGCCAGACCACGGAGACGCTGCGCGTGCGAGGCGATGACGCGCGTGCCGTCGCCGTCGGGCTCGAGGCGGATCTCGGTCTCCGAGAGGGTCAGGATCCGCTCGAACGGACTGCCGGCGAGCTCCTGCGACCAGCGGCGCACCCGCGGCGGCGCCGACTCGACGACGACGAAGTCCGCCCGTACCGACGCGCCCTTGTCGGTCGTGAGCACCTGCGTGAAGCCGTCGTCCGCGACAGCCTCGACGCGCTTGACCCGTGGCCACCAGCGCGGCATGTGATGCGGATCTCCGACGATCGCCCACAGCTCCTCCGGCGTCGCCCGAAGCGTTCGCGTGCGGCGGATCGTCGGCACGTCGAGGGCTACTCTTCTTCGTAGCGGATGAGCGAGTGCACGTCGTGCGGCGCGAGACGCGCGCGCCCGGACAGGAAGGCCAGCTCGATGACGAACGCGCAGCCCACGACCTCGCCGCCGAGCTGGTCGACGAGCCGGCACAGCGCGCTCGCCGTCCCGCCCGTGGCGAGCAGGTCGTCGTGGATGAGAACGCGGTCGCCGGCCGAGATCGCGTCCGCGTGCAGCTCGAGCGAGTCGGTCCCGTACTCGAGCTCGTACTCGGTGCTCACGGTCTCGTGAGGCAGCATCCCGGGCTTGCGCGCGAGCACGAAGCCCGCGCCGAGGTCGCGCGCGAGCGCCGGCCCGAGGAGAAAGCCGCGCGCCTCGGGCCCGATGATGAGGTTCGGCTCGAGCGCGCGCGTCATCGCGACGAGCGCGCGCAGCGTCGCGGCGAGCCCCTCCGCGCTGCCCAGGAGCGGCGTGATATCGCGAAACACGATTCCCGGCTTGGGGAAGTCGGGGATGTGGCGGATGTAGTCGGCGAGTGGCTCGCCGGCCCCCGTGCTCACTTGGCGATCTTGCGCAGGTCGCGGATGAGGAGCAGGTGCTTGAGGTGCGTCGCGACGGCCGCGAGGTTCTCGAGCGCCTCGAGCGCCTCCTTGCGACGGTCGGGATTGCGCGAGCGCAGCGCCGGCGCCAGGATCTGCTGCAGCAGCGCCGCCTCACGATCGGCCGACGAGCGAAAGACGCGCAGGTTGCGCCCGCCGACGCCGTAGCGCGCGAGCTCGGTGACCGCCCCGATGATCTCGCGCTCGGTCTCGTCGTAGTAGTGGGTGCCCGCCCGGACCTCGCCCTTGACGACGCCGTAGTCCTCGAGCTCCTTGACGAGCGCGGCATCAGCCCGCGTCTCCTCGAGCACGTCTTCGAGGGCATACATCGCACCGCCGTCCTGCACCGCCACGCTGACGCGCCGCTGGCGCTTGCTGATGCCGGCACTGCCCGGAGTCGACGAAGCGGGACCGTCGGACGACTCGCCCGCGCGGCCGGACGCAAGCTCCTGGCGGATCACGCGCAGCGGCAGGAACTCGTCGCGCTGCAGCCGCAGGATCGTCCGCAGGCGGACGACATCCGACGGCGAGTACAGCCGGTAGCCGCCGGGCGTGCGGCGCGGGTTGAGCAGCTTCTGGTCCTCGAGATAGCGGATCTTCGAGATCGAGATGTCCGGGAACTCCTGCGCCAGTCCCTTGCACACGGCACCGATCGTCATGGCCTTCTGCGGCGGTCCGTTGAGCTCGGCGGCGTCGGGAGCGGTGGTCGGGTCGGCCATCAGCGAGAGAGGAACGTGAGTTTGTACTTGCCGACCTGAAGCTCGTCGCCGTCCTCGAGGTGGTGGGTCTCGATACGGTGGCGGTTGACGTACGTGCCGTTGAGCGAGCCGAGGTCGTCGAGGTGCCAGTCGCCGCCGCGCCGCACGATCAGCGCGTGGTCGCGCGAGACGGTGACGTCGTCGAGAAAGACGGCGGAGTCCGGGCGGCGCCCGATCGACACGCGCTCACCGGCGAGCGGGAAGCTCTCGCCGACCCGGCCCCCGCCCGCGCGGATGACGAGCGCCGCGCCCTGCGCGACGACGGCATCGAGCTCGACGGGCACGAGCTCGCCGGTCTCGTCGATGCGGTACGTCGCCGTGCTGGGGTCATGCGGCGTCTCCATCGGGCCGACGAACGCGCCGCACTTCTGGCAATAGTTGGCGCCCTCAGCGTTGACGAACCCGCACTCGGGGCAATGGTGCGCCATTACTCCTGAGGCGAGCGTCCCGCGAGGATGTCCGTGAGGCGTTGGACATCGGCACCCGAGATGACGTCCTCGCCCGTTTCGTGCTTCTTGCGCAGCCGGTTGACGAGCTCCGCGCGCAGGATGTCGATCTTGCCGTGCAAGATGCGCCTGCGATAGGAGACCTCGACCTCTTCCTCGGTGAGCTGCTGGATGAGGTCCTTCAGCTCCTGATCGGACAGGGAGCCAAGGTCGGGGAACGTATCCATACGGGGGTCTCCTTCGACGACGGGAGGGTGCCAGGCGGCGGGGCGAGCATACCAGCGTGGATCTTGCCTTCAAGCTGAGCTTGAGACTCTGCAGGGTTCAGCGATCCACGCAATCACCGGGAAGCCTATTGACGAACGACTCGCACTTGCGATACAGGTACGTCTCCTTGTAGATTGCGGGCTAGTTTAGGTGACCCTAAGAGACGCGTACATCGCACCGCCGACACTCGTCGATCCAGCCGCATGCGACGGCTGCACGCTGGCGCCCGGGTCGCTGCAGCGCGTCCGCGAGATGACATCGCTGCGCGCGCAGGGCTGGCGGCTGGACGAGATCGCGCTGCGCTATCAGGTCTCGCGCGAGCGGGTGCGACAGATCCTCATCGCCCACGGGCCGCCCGATCCGCAGGACGTCGCCGATGCCCGCCGGCGCCGCGCCGAGCAACAGGCGGAGGTCCGCGTCGACGAACTCCTCGGATTGTGGCGGGCCGGCCAGGAGACCGCCAGCGTGGCCAGCTCGCTCGGACTGCAGGCGGCCGCGTGCCGCAGCACGATCGCGCGCCTCGCGACCGATGTCGACCGCGCGGCGCGGCGCGCGAGCCTCGCAGACGCCCGCGGCGGCGCGCAGACCTACACCGACCGCGACATCCTCCTCGCCCTTACGTCGGTCGCCGCCCGGCTCGGGCGGGTGCCCAGCCCGAAGGAGTACGCCGGCCTCGCGCGCGAGCTCGAGTTCCCGAGCCTGCCCACCGTGCTCAACCGCATGGGCGGCTGGACGAGCGCGGTGAAGGCAGCCGGCATGAAGCCGCTCTCGGAGCCGCGCCGGACGCGCACCCGGCGGTGGACCGAGGATGCCTGCTGGGCGGCGGTGCGGCGGGTCGTCGAGGAGCTGGGCGAGATTCCCAGCGTCCTGGCGTATGACCGCCACGCCACCAGCCGGGCCGATCTGCCGTCCTCGGCGACCATCCGCAACCGCCTCGGGCGCTGGAGCGCGATCGCCACGCGGCTCGCCACCGAGCGTGCGCTGGCGATCCGCGGCCAGCGCCCCGGTCAGCTCGGCGGGGTCGGCGCGCGCAGCTGACGCACGGCATCGCGGCCGTACAGCACGGTCGCGTAGTAGGACAGCACGAGCCCGATGTAGAGCAGGATCTCCGACACGCCGGTCCAGCCGACGAGACCGCCGAAGATCGCCGACATCAGCGGCCACACCGACGCCCGCCCGGGCCAGTTGATCTTCAGCTCGACGCCCCGGCGCAGCGCGACCTGCCCGGCGACGAGCGTGACGAGCTCGCGCGCGAGAACGAGCGCGATCGCCCAGCGCGGCAGCAGCTCGAATTGCCAGCAGACGATGAGGCCCGAGACGACGAGCAGGCGGTCGACGATCGGATCGAGCAGCGCGCCGAGGCGGCTGTACTGGCCGGTGATCCGCGCCGCCATGCCGTCGAAGTAGTCGCTCCACGCGACGACGGCGAAGATCACCGCCGGAAGCGCGTCGGTCCCGTCAGCGGACGAGAGCGCGAGCACGAGGAACACCGGGATGAGCGCGGCGCGCACGAACCCGATCGCGTTGGGGATCGTCCAGACGTTCCACGGCTGGTCGCTCATCGTCTGCGGCGGTGGCGGCCCGGAGCGATCGAGACCGACGAGCCGGCGGAAGGTCAGGCGCGCCTGCTCGACCGCGGGCGGGTGAGACGGAGTCTCTACGGAAGGCTGCGCCATAGCTCGGCGACCGCCTCGGCGGCGCCCTCCAGTGGCACACCGCCCTCCACGTTCTCAAGGCCACGACGCTTCTGCGCCTCTGCGGTGCCCGACTCGAGCGAGCGCCGACCGACGGTGAGCCGCAACGGCACGCCGAGCAGCTCGGCGTCGGCGAACTTCGCGCCGGGGCCCATCTGGCGGTCGTCCAGCAGCACGTCGTAGCCGGCCTCGGTCAGCTCCTCGTACAGACGCTCCGCGGCGGCGAGCTCGTCGCTGTCGGGCTTGCCGAGCGCGACGACCTCGATGTCCCACGGCGCGAGCGCGCGCGGCCAGGCGATGCCCTTGTCGTCGGCGAACTGCTCGACCGCCGCGGCCGCGATGCGAGCCGGCCCGATGCCGTAGGAGCCCATCCAGATCGCGTGCTCCTCGCCCGCCTCGTCGAGGTACGTCGCCCCGAGCGGCTCCGAGAAGCGCGTGCCGAGCTTGAAGATGTTGCCGACCTCGATCGCGGGCTCGATCGTGATCGGCTTGCCGTCGACGGTGTCCCCCGTCTCGACGCTTCTCACGTCGCCGCGCTCGAAGGCGAAGTCGCGGCCTGGCTCGACGCCACGCAGGTGATGGTCGGGCTCGTTGGCGCCGACGACGTAGCCGCCGGGCCCGACGGCGTCGTCGAGCAGGACGTGCGCGTTGGCGCCGACCGGGCCGATGAAGCCGGGCGGGCCGATCTTGTCGCGCACCTCCTCGTCGTGGGCCTGGCGAAACGGCGCGCCGAGCACGTTGGCGAGCTTGATCTCGTTGACGCGATGGTCGCCGCGCACGAGCACGAGGACCATCCCGCGCCCGTCGACGACGACCGGGTAGGCCTTCAGGAGCGCGCCCGCCGGCGCGCCGAGCATGCGCGAGACCTCGTCTATCGTCGTCGCACCGGGGGTGTGGACGCGCTCGGGCTCGGCGAGCGGCGCAGGCAGATCGACCGGCTGCGCCTCGGCCGTCGCCACCTCGACGTTCGCGGCGTACCCGGGCGCGAGCGCGACGTCATTCTCCCCGGCGGCGGAGGGGGCCATGTACTCGTGCGCGCCGGAGCCGCCCATCATCCCGACGTCCGATTCCACGCTGTACCACGTCAGGCCGCAGCGGTCGAAGATGCGGTCGTACGCGGCGGCGAACTTGTCGTAGTGGCTCTGGAGTCCCTCGAGGTCGCGGTCGAAGGTGTACGCGTCCTTCATGACGAACTCGCGCGTGCGCAGCACCCCGGCCCGCGGTCGCGGCTCGTCGCGCTCCTTGGTCTGGAAGTGGTAGAGGCTGAGCGGCAGGTCGCGGTAGGAGCGCACGACCTGCGCGACGTGCATCGTCACGTTCTCCTCGTGCGTCATCGCGAGCACGAGGTCGGCGCCCTTGCGGTCCTGCAGCTTGAACAGCTCGTCGATGTCATAGCGGCCCGTGCGCTTCCACAGCTCGGCCGGCTGGAGCACCGGCATGAGCATCTCCTGGGCGCCGATCTCGTTGAGCTCCTCGCGCACGATCTGCACGACCTTCTGGTGGATGCGCCAGCCCGCGGGCAGCCACGACCACAGGCCGGAGCCGACCTGGCGCACGAGCCCGGCGCGAACCATGAGCTTGTGCGACAGCGCCTCGGCGTCCGCGGGCGGCTCGCGTTCGGTCGGCAGGAAGAGTTGTGAGAGGCGGGTCACGAGTGGACCGGAAGCCTACGGGTAGAGTCCGAGAACACCCTTTCGATCCCAAGGAGACCAGGCCCAATGGCATACGAGGTTCCGCCGCTGCCCTACGCCTACGACGCGCTCGCGCCCCACATCGACGAAGAGACGATGCACCTGCATCACGACAAGCATCATCAGGCGTACGTGGACAAGGTCAACGCGGCGCTCGAGGGCACGGAATTCGCCGACAAGCCGATCGAAGAGGTCATCGCGAACCTCGATGCGGTCCCGGAGGACAAGCGCGGCCCCGTGCGCAACAACGGCGGCGGTCACCTGACCCACTCGATGTTCTGGGAGACGATGAGCCCCGACGGCGGCGGCGCCCCGGACGGCGACCTCGGCGCGGCGATCGACAGCGCGTTTGGCTCGTTTGATGACTTCAAGGAGAAGTTCGAGGCCGCGGGAGTCGGCCAGTTCGGCTCCGGCTGGGCGTGGCTCGTCGTCGACGGCGGATCGCTCGCCATCACGAGCACGGCCAATCAGGACAACCCGGTCACCTCTGGCGCGACGCCGCTGCTCGGCAATGACGTCTGGGAGCACGCCTACTACCTGACGTACAAGAACGCGCGCCCCGCCTACCTGAAGGCATGGTGGAACACCGTGGACTGGGGCAAGGTCGCAGAGCGCTACAGCGCCGCGGCTGGTTAGCCGATACTCGGTCCGTCCAAGGGGCGCGGAACTCCGCCACCCCGTCCGTGTTTGGAGTGGCGGGACGGCCTAGGGCCGTCCCGTCGCACGCTGCGCAACCCACGTCAGCAGGAGACCCATGTCGCCGATCATGCGTTCGCTCATCCTGGCCCTCGTCGCAGGCGCGCTGCTGGCGCCCGCTGCCCAAGCGAGTCAGGACCAGTCCTCGATCATGATGGACGACGACCTGCTCGTGTACCGCGGGCCGGTCACCGCGCAGCGCGCGATGACCCAGATGAAGGCGCTCGGCGTGGACACGATCCGCGTCACGCTGTCGTGGGCCATCACGGCCGACAAGGCGCGTTTCACGCCGGCCGAGATCAAGAAGCTGAAGGGCGCGAAGGCTCGCCGCGCCGCGAAGAAGCAGACCCGGCGCTTCCGGGCTGCGAGCCCCAAGACCTACCCGGTGCTGAACTGGGATCGCTACGACGACCTCGTCCGGCTGGCGCAGACCAACGGGCTGCGCGTCTACTTCAACATCACCGGGCCCGGTCCGGCCTGGGCGCACGAAAAGCCGCCGAAGAGCCAGCGCTACCTGCGCAAGACCTACAAGCCCAAGCCGGGGGCGTTCAAGCAGTTCGTCACGGCTGTCGGCAAGCGCTACAGCGGCTCCTACCGGGATGAGAACCAGAGCAAGGGCGTCCTGCCGCGGGTGAGCTTCTGGTCGCTGTGGAACGAGCCCAACCAGGCGGGCTGGCTCTCCCCGCAGTGGGAGAAGATCGGCGGCAGGCGGATCCTCGTCTCGGCGATGCTCTTCCGCAAGCTCTACCAGGCCGGCTACAAGGGCCTTCAGAGCTCGGGCCACGGCATCGACACCGACACGGTCCTGCTGGGCGAGACCGCGCCGCTCGGCTCCACGAAGACGAACGCGAAGTCGCCACCCTTCCCGTCGCTGTTCCTGCGCGAGCTCGCCTGCATCAAGCAGAACGGGAGCAAGTACACCGGTGGCGCGGCCAGGGCGCGCGGTTGCAACAACTTCGGACCCAAGCTGCAGGCCAACGGCTTCGCCCATCACCCGTACACGAAGAACGTGCCGACGACGACGCAGCCGCCCGCGGGTGGCCTGACGATGGCGAACATCTCGCAGCTCGGGACCCTGCTCGACGATCTCTCGTCCAAGTCCGGCGGCAAGATCCCCGCCGACCTGCCGCTGTACATGACCGAGTTCGGCTTCGAGACCAACCCGCCGGACCCGTTCAACGGGGTGCCGCTTTTCTCGCAGGCGTCGTTCAACGAGCTGGGCGAGTTCCTCGCGTTCTCGAACCCGCGCATCGCCAGCCAGGCGCAGTTCCTCCTGCGCGACGTGGCGCCGGTGGCCGGCAAGTCGCCAGGCACGAAGGCGTACTGGTTCACCTACCAGTCCGGGCTGTACTTCAACAACAGCGTCCCCAAGCCGGCCGTGTTCGCTTACCAGCTCCCGTTCATCGTGTTCCCGGGTGGGAACGACGCCGCAACGGGCCACCAGAGCTTCAGCTTCTGGGGCCAGCTGCGCTTCGTGCCCGACGGGACGCCCGCAAACGCGGTCATCCAGTGGCGGCCGAAGGGCTCCGGCGGAGCTTGGGACAGCCTGGGCACGGCGGTCCCGGTCAGCACGCGCGGCTACTTCCAGACCACCCGCGTGAGCCCCGTCGCAGGTCCCGTCGAATGGCGCGCGGCATGGCTCACGGCCGACGGGCACCTCGGCGTCGTAAGCCTCACGAGCGGCTGACCACGGGCGCTGGGTCAGCCGCGGCCGGCTCAGGCGCGGCTGAACCGGCGGCCCGCGACGGGCGAGACGTCTTCGTCCAGCGCGGCGAGGACGTCGTCGCCCCCGTCGTGGGCGGCCGACTCGGCGGCCTCGAGGGCGGCGAGGCGCTCGGGCGTCATGGCCGTCGCGTCCTCGTTGGCCTCGAGCCACGCGGCGCCCTCGGCGGCCGCCTGCTCGTCGACGACGATCTTCTTCGACGTCTCGTACTTGTCGATCTCGTCGAAGAGGACATCCACGAGCTGCTCGGTCGGGACCTTGCGCAGCGGCTTGCCGCGGCTGAAGATGAGGCCCTCGTTCTTCGCGCCGGTGATCCCGAAGTCCGCGTGTGACGCCTCGCCGATGCCGTTGACCGCGCAGCCGAGCACGGCGACCTCGATCGGGTCCGCGTAGGCCTCGAGGCGGCGCTCGATCTCGGTGACGACCGTGTCCATGTCGAACTGCAGCCGGCCGCACGTGGGGCAGGCGATGAGGACGGGGCCACGCTCGCGCAGCTGCAGCGCCTTGAGGATCTCCCAGGCGACCTTGACCTCCTCCTCGGCGTGGAACGTCGAGAGGCTGATGCGGATGGTGTCGCCGATACCGTCGGCGAGCAGCGTCCCGAGCCCGACGGCCGACTTCAGGCTGCCCGACCACTTCGTACCGGCCTCGGTGATCCCGAGGTGCAGCGGGTGCTCGATCTTCTCGCTCAGCAACCGGTTGGAGGCGATCGTGTTCGGAACGTTCGTCGACTTGATCGAGACCTTGAAGTCGTAGAAGTCCAGGCGGTGCATGAGCTCGACGAACTCGGTCGCCGCGGTCGTGAGTGCCTCCACGGAGTTCGTGCGCTCGAGCTCGTGCAGGTGCTTGGGCAGCGAGCCGGAGTTCACGCCGATGCGCATCGGCGTCCCGGCCGCCTTCGCGCGCTCCACGACCTCGGCGACCTTGTCAGGGCCGCCGATGTTGCCGGGGTTCAGGCGGATGCAATGCGCGCCGGCGTCGATCGCCTTGAGCGCGAGCGTGTGGTTGAAGTGGATGTCGGCGATGACCGGGATCGGCGACTGCACGACGATCGTCTTGAGCGCCTCGATGTCCTGATCGCGCGGGACCGCGACGCGCACGATGTCCGCGCCGGCCTCGGCGACTTTGTGGATCTGGTCCATCGTCGCCTGCAGGTTGGCCGTCTCGGTCTTGGTCATCGTCTGGACGGCGACGGGCGCGCCCCCTCCGACCGGGACGTCGCCCACCATGATCTGTCGCTCTGAGGCCATGTCCTGATTCTACGGACGGTCCCCCGCGCGCCGATCAGTCCGGTTATGTTCGTCCGTATGACCGACTACACGATCACCCCGGCCCAGGACGTCCCGGACGTGCTCGGCGACTACCCCGGCGAGATGCACATGCTCACCGAGGCCATCGGCGCCCAGCAGGTGGCCTTCACGTACCGGCGGATGCCCGCGGAGACCGGCGGCAAGGGCAGCTACGGCCATT
This sequence comes from Solirubrobacteraceae bacterium, assembly GCA_033855075.1. Taxonomy (GTDB): domain Bacteria; phylum Actinomycetota; class Thermoleophilia; order Solirubrobacterales; family Solirubrobacteraceae; genus CADCVQ01. Next base: position 39,757 of record JAWVGM010000161.1, read on the forward strand.
CGCACAAGACCCAGGAGGAGATCTACTTCGTCATCTCGGGGACGCTGCAGTTCAAGCTCGGCGACGAGGTCGTCGACGTCGGGCCCTACACCTGCGTGCGCGTCGCGCCCGAGACGGTGCGATCGATCTGGAACGAGGGCCCCGACGACGTCGAGCTCATCATCTGCTCGGTGCGCTTGGAGGACCAGGAGGGCGAGCACGAGCTGCACCAGGACTTCTGGCCGGAGTAGACGACGCGACGCCTGCGCGGCGGGCCTGGTCACGACCGCGTAGCGTGCGGCTGCGGACACGACCTCGCGCTGGTGACGCGCGGCGATCACGTCGCGAAGCGCTGCGAGTGACTACCGCACCCCGAAGCCCGCGCCGCTGCTCAGCCGGCTGATGTCGTTCGACAGCCCGATGTAGAACAGCACGAGGACGAGCATGAAGCCGACGACGCTGGCCCGCTCCATCGTCCGGAACGGGATCGCGCGGCCGCGGACCTTCTCGGCCACCGCCCAGAAGATGTGGCCACCGTCGAGCGGCAGGAACGGGAAGAGGTTGATGATCGCCAGCGACAGCGAGATGAGCGCGAGGATCGTGACGGCGCGTACCGTGTCGAACTCGAAGGACTGCCGCGTGGCCTCGTAGGAGCCCACGACGCCCGAGACGTTGTCGCGCGCCTTCTTGTCGTAGACGAGCTTGACGATGTTGTCGACGGTCGTCGTGGTGACGTTCCACATTCCGGACACGCTCAGGTTGGCCGCTTCCGGGATCGACGCCTGCAGCGGTCGCGTCCCGAACCCGACGCCGATGAGCGGACGGTTGTCGGCCGCGCTGTAGCTCGGGGTGAGCGTCACCGTGTGGCGCTCGCCGTCGCGCAGGATCTCCAGGCGAACCGGGGCCGTCGCCTTGCAGCCATCTCGCTTCACGCCTCCGGCGCACTGATGCGTCCCGATCGCGTTGCGAAGGCTCGTGACGCGATCGGAGCCCTGCTCCGCCGTCTGGCCCGCCATAAAGCCGGGATGTCCATCGAGCGACACGATGCGGTCGCCGGGCTTCAACACGCCGACCGCCGCCGACTTCTTCTGGACCGTGTCGACCACGGGCTGCACGAGCTGCTGCGGACGCACCGCGAAGAGCACGAACAGGATGAGAAACGCGAGCACGACGTTGACGGCGGGCCCCGCCGCGATGACCACGATCCGCTTCCAGACCTTCTGGCGGTAGTACGCGCGGTGCTCCTCCCCCTCCGGCAGCGTCTCCGTCGGGTTCATCCCGCTGATCTTCACGTAGCCGCCGAGCGGGATCGCCCCGATGCCGTACTCGGTCTCGCTGTTCTTCGGGCGCCACTTCCAGATGAGCGGCGGGAAGAACAGCGCGAAGCGCTCCACGCGCATGCCGACGGCCTTGGCGGCGGCGAAGTGACCGGCCTCGTGCAGGATGATGAGCAGGGCGAAGCCTGCGAAGGCGAGGAAGTAACTCACTTGTTCAGTTTGCCAGACGTTCCGATGCTGCTGCGACGCACTCGGCGGCGTACGCGCGCGCCTCGCGGTCGGCTTCGTAGAGCGATTCGAACGCCCGCACGGGCGCGCCGGGCAGACGCTCGAGCGTGCGCTCGATGACCTCGGCGATGCCGAGGAAGCTCAGCTCGCCGCCGAGGAAGGCGTGCACGGCGATCTCGTTGGCGGCGTTGAGGACGCACGGCGCGGTGCCGCCCGCGATCGCGGCCTCGCGGGCGAGGCGCAGGCAGGCAAACGCGTCGATGTCCACGGGCTCGAACGTCAGCGCGCCCACCTCGGCGAGATCGAGCGCCTTGACCGGCACGTCCACCCGATCGGGGTGGTGCAGGGCGTAGGCGATCGGGACGCGCATGTCCGGGTGGCCGAGGTGCGCGAGCGCGGCCCCGTCACAGAGCGTGATGAGGCTGTGGACGATCGACTGCGGATGGCAGACGACGTCGATGCGGTCATAGGGCACGCCGAAGAGGTGGTGGGCCTCGATGACCTCGAGGCCCTTGTTCATGAGTGTTGCCGAGTCGATCGTGATCTTGCCGCCCATGTCCCAGGTCGGGTGCTTGAGCGCGTCCTGGACGCTGACATCGGCGAGCTCGGCGCGAGAACGGCCGCGGAACGGGCCCCCGGACGCGGTCAGGACAAGCTTCTCCACCGTGCCCGGCTGCTCGCCCGCGAGCAGCTGATGCAGCGCGGAATGCTCGGAGTCGACGGGCATGATCTGCGCCCCGGTGGCCTCGGCGAGCGCCATGACCAGCTCGCCGCCGACGACGAGCGACTCCTTGTTGGCGAGCGCCAGATCAATCCCCTCGCCGAGCGTTGCGACCGTCGGGCCAAGGCCCGCCGACCCGACGAGCGCGTTGAGCACGAGATCGGCTCCGGATTCGACGACGAGCCGTACGAGCCCGGTGGCGCCGACGAGCACCTCGCCGTCGGTCCACGCCTCCGCCGCGCGCGCTCCGGCATCGGGGTCGGCGACCGCGATCCGCTGCACGCCGAACTCCCGTGCCTGGGCGATCAGCGCGTCGACCGAGCGCTCCGCGCTGAGGCCGACGAGCTCGAGCTCAGGGTCGCGGGCGACCATGTCGAGCGCCTGCGTTCCGATCGACCCCGTCGAGCCGAGGACGAGAAGTCGTTTGCCGGCCACGCCAACGATTGTGGCAGGGCGGGTGTGCTCCACCCGCCGCCTGCCGCGCGCCCACGCGCCTCACGTCGCAGTTCCGCGCGCCTCTTGTGGCAATCGCGTCTGGATCGGTCACAGAATGGGTGTGATCGTCGGCGGTCGTGGAGGGGTGTCGTTCAAAACGACGACATGGTGGACGTTTTGCACGACACGTCCCGGTCATGCGAACCTGACGGCCCACGGACGCTGGAAGGCTGCCGAGCTGGACTGCGGTGCCGATGCCGGGAGCGACTTGTCGTGGAGACCGACGGCCGCGAGACACACGCCACGCGCCGCGCCTGCGAACGCGACCGCCGACGCGACCGACGGCTCATGCTCGAAGGCAGGAGAGTCGTCCGCGTCACGTGGCGGCAGAACATCGATGAGCCCCAGTACGTCGCCGACACCTCCACAGGCTGCTCAGCGCTTCAGCACGACCGTCCGCTTGACGCGGCTCTTGTCGCCGTTGGTGCCCCGCCCGAGCGCGCTCACGCGCAGCCGCAGGCGGCTCGCGCCGCGCAACTTCCGGCGGGCCCGCGCCGTGAAGCGCACCGTGAGCGTCCTGCGGCCCATGAACGCCTTCTTGCGCGCGCCGCGCGCGACGTCGACGCGGCCCGTGTGGCGCTTGGTCAGCCCGTAACGCCGCGCGCTCGCGGCGGGGAGCGACAGCGTCACCGACGAGGTGCACGGCGTCGAGCAGCGCGCTCGTGCGCGCAGGCCGAGGCGCAGCCCCGTGCTCACCTTGCGCCGCTTCACCGCGAACGAGAAGTTCAGCCCGCACACGTCCAGTGCCTTCGTCTCGCCCCGGCCGATCCGCAGCGAGCCGCGCGCGAGCACGGTGCCGGCCGGCCGCTCGCACGTGATGCTCCAGGACTCGGGTCCGGTCGCGGTCGGCCGCGTCGACGGGTTCAGGCTCCAGGAGAACGCACCGGTGCCGTCCACGGTCATCGTCGAGTCGAGCACGTCGTGGAACGTCCGCGCCGGAGCGGTCACGGCGCCCGAGTCGGCGACGAGCACGGGCGCGGTCTTCGTGTCGAACGCCTTGTGCGCCCGCAGCACCGTCCCGGGCGGGGCCTGACCGCGCGCGATCGCGTGGCTCGATGCGTCGGCCGTCTTCTCGAGCGCCGTGTAGAACGCCTCACGGTTGGCGGCGTACTGGGCGACGACCTCCGCGAACGGCGGGTGAAAGAGCGTCGCGCCGTGCTCGAACGTGTAGCCGAGGGTCCCCTCCGCCTCGTAGGTCCAGTCCTCGGTCGTTCCCGATGCGTCGTAGAACTGAAAGCCCGTCTGGCTCGAGTAGCCGTTGCGGGCGGCCATGGCGTCGCCCAGGGACTTCAGCAGCGCCTCGTCGGGCGGCTGGGGCGCCGCGGCGATGCCCGGTGGCCGCAGCACGAGGTTGCCGTAGGTGTGGTTGGTGATCAGCGTGACGACCTGATGCGCGGAGACCAGCTCGCGGACGTTCTGCACCTCGGGCTCGGAGAACGGCCCCGCGCCGCGATAGGTCTCGTCGGCCACGTTGACGCTCGCGCCCGGGCCACCCCAGTAGCCACCGTAGTTGCGGTTGGGATCGACTCCGCGATCGATGTTGGCCTGCATCTCGCACTGTCCGGCGCCCGGGAGGCCGCCGTCGAGGATCCGGCAGTTCTTGCGCTTGTACTGAAAGCTCGTCTGCACGTCGAGCGGGAACTCGCGGCTGATCGTGAAGCCGTCCGGGTTGACGACCGGCACGACGATCGTGCGCGTGGCGTCGACGAGCCGCGTGATGCGCGGATCGCTGCCGTACCCGTCGACGAGCTCGCGCGCCCACTCCATCGGAAGCTCGGCGGACGGCCACTCGCGCGCGTGGTGCGCGCCGAGCTGGAGCATGACCGGCTGCCCGCGGTCGACGTTGACGTCGCGGGCGATCTCGACGCCGAGCACCTGGCGCCCCTCGAGGCTCGGATGCGCAAGCACGATCAGCTTCACGAGGCCGGGGTGCGCCTGGGCGAGCGCCCGGAGCTCTGCCTCGTAGTCGGCGAGGTGGCGGTAGCTGTCGCGCGCGCTCGGCAGCGAGGAGCGGGCCGTCGCCGCGGCATACCGCCGGTCCGCCCGCGCGCTCGCGCGGTCGCGCGCCGCGAGATCGGCGACGCGGACGCGGTAGCGCAGGCCGGTCGCGCGCAGCCTGGCGGCGTCCGTGTTTCCGTGCACGACGACGTCGACCGCGCCCCGACGTCCGCCCTCGGCCGGATCGAGCCCCAGCCGCGCGAGCCGTCCGCGATCTGACGGCGTCGGCGTCAGGACGCGGACGATCCGCTGCGGGCCCGGCGGGCCCGGCGTGAGCGCGGCTGCGACCGTCGCCACGTCGACGTCCGCGCGCGCCCCCGCGCCCGGGCGCCGGCACGCCTGCACGCGCAGGCGCTGACCCGCGAGGGCGTATCCCTCCGCGAGCTCGTCGCCGCCCGGCCCCGCGGCCGCTGCGACGAAGCGGCCCGACCGCGCGTCGAACACCGCGAGATCCCAGTCGCCGCTCGCGCGCATGACGGCTCGCACGAGGCCCGTCGCGCCGGCGGTCACCTCGAACGTGCGCACCGAGCCGCCGGCCGCGAGCGGTCGCGCCTGACAGTCGCGCGCGGTCGCAGCGGAAGCTCGCAGCTGTGCCGCGAGTGCCTGGCCCGGGACGAGCCCGGCGGCGATGACGCCGGCCACGCCGGCGACACGCCGGCTCGATCGGCTAGACAAGCGCAAGCCAGAGGTAATAGCCGACGACCGCGGTGAACAGCACCGCATCGATCCGATCGAGCACGCCGCCGTGCGCGCCGAAGAAGGATCCCGTGTCCTTCACGCCGGCCTCGCGCTTGACGAAGGACTCGAACAGGTCCCCGACCGGAGCGGCCAGCGCGATCCCGAGGCCGAGCAGCAGCGCGTTGCCGGGCGACAGCCATTCCTGGTAGGCGCCCGCGAGGTACGTCGCGAGGATCGCCGTGAAGATCCCGATGCCGAGGCCCTCGAGGGTCTTGTTGGGCGAGATCGACGGCGCCAGGCGTGTGCGCCCGAACCAGCGCCCGCCGAGGTAGGCGCCGCTGTCGCCGACGAACGTCCCCACGAGGACGTCGACGATGATGCCGTCGCCGTGCGGCAGCCCGCGCAGCAGGACGCCGTGTGCGAGCGCGACGCCGATCCACACGACGCCGAAGACCGTGAGCGCCATGCCGAGCGTCCCCGCGCGCCGCTGCAGGAGCGCGATCCCGAACACGACCGGGAAGAGCGCCATGAGGGCGAGCAGCACGTCGACCTCGGTTCCGGCGTATGCGGCGCCGATGACCGCCAGGACGCCGATGAAGCCCGCCAGGCGTACCGGCTCGATCTCGCGGAACAGGTGAAACAGCTCGCCGAGCGCGAGGATCGCCAGCGCGGCGAGCCCGATCGCAAACCACGCCCCGCCGACGTAGACGAGGATGAGGACGACCGCCAGCGCGGGCGCGCCGACGATGACCCGTGCCGTGAGGTCAGAGCCGGTGCCGGGACCCCCTCCCCGCCCGCCCGCACGGCGGGCCGGCCGGCGGGTGGGCGCCGGACGCCGCGCGGGCTGCTGGCGACGCCGCGGCGGGCGGCGGCCCACGGTCGGCATCAGCGGCCCCCGAAACGCCGGCGCCGAGCGCTGAACTCCGACAGCGACTCCTCGAACGCGGCGCGGTCGAAGTCCGGCCACAGCTCGTCGCGGAACACGAGCTCGGAGTACGCCGACTGCCACATGAGGTAGTTGCTCATCCGCTGCTCGCCGCTCGTGCGGATGATGAGGTCGGGGTCGTGCATCTCGGGTGCGTAGAGGAGCGCCCGGAAGTCCGCTTCGTCGCCGCCCTGAAATCGCGCCGCCGCATCGAGGATCTCTGCGCGCCCGCCGTAGTTGAAGGCGACGAAGAGCGTGATCCGGTCGTTGTCCTTCGTGAGATCCTCGGCCCACTCCATCTGCGTCACGAGCCCGGGCTCGACGCCCTCGCGCCGCCCGATGAAGCGCATGCGCACGCCCTGCTCGTCGAGCTCGGGCGTCTCGTTGACGATTCGCTCGGCGAACATCGCCATGAGCCCCACCACCTCGTCCTTCGGGCGCGACCAGTTCTCGGTCGAGAACGAGTAGACGGTCAGCTCGCGCACGCCGAGATCGACGGCGTCGCGCAACCGCGCCTTGACGGTGTCGGCGCCGGCGCGATGACCCTCTCCCACCGGGAGGTCGCGCGCCTTCGCCCAGCGTCCGTTGCCGTCGGTGATGATCGCGACGTAGCGCGCCGCGTCGCTGGTGTCCGAGGCCATCTAGACCTCGAGGATCTCTTCTTCCTTGCCCTTCAGCAGTGCCTCGAGCTCCCCGATGTTCCCGTCGGTGAGCTTCTGCAGCTCAGCTTCCGCGCGGCGCTCCTCGTCCTCGCCGACGTCGCCGTCGCCCTTGAGCTCGCGCAGGTCGTGCATGACGTCGCGACGCACGTTGCGGATCGCGATGCGGCCCTCCTCGGCGATGTGGCGGACCATCTTCACGAACTCCTTGCGCCGCTCCTCGGTCAGCGCCGGGATCGCGAGGCGGATGATCGCGCCGTCGTTGTTCGGCGTGAGGCCGAGGTTGGCGTCGGAGATCGCCTTCTCGATCGCCTTCAGCGACGACTTGTCGTAGGGCTGGACGGTGAGGAGCTGCGCCTCCGCGGCGTTGATCGTCGCCAGCTGCTTGAGCGGGGTCGACGTGCCGTAGTAGTCGACATGCACGCGGTCGAGCAGCGCGGGGCTGGCGCGCCCCGTGCGGACCGATCCGAACTCCCCGTTGGTTGCCTCGACGGACTTCTTCATGCGCTCGGCGGCGTCGGCCAGCAGCTCGTCGGTCAGCTCACTCATCTCGCGTCACCACCACCGTTCCCACGTGTTCGCCTGACACTATCCGCTCGATATTGCGCTCGTCATCCATGTTGAAGACGTGCAGGGGCATGTGGTTCTCGGCGCACAGCGTGAGCGCCGTGTAGTCCATCACGCGCAGCCCGCGGCGCACCGCCTCCATATGGCTGATCTCGGGGATGAGGACCGCTCCCGCATCCTCGCGGGGGTCCGCCGAGAGCACGCCCTCGACGCCGTTCTTGGCCATGAGGATCGCCTCGGCGTGGATCTCGACGGCGCGCAGCGCCGCCGCGGTGTCGGTCGTGAAGAACGGGTTGCCGGTGCCGGCCGCGAAGATGACGACGCGCCCCTTCTCGAGGTGACGCATCGCCCGGCGGCGGATGTAGGGCTCGGCGACCTCGGAGATCGTGATCGCCGACTGCACGCGCGTGTGGACATCCAGGCTCTCGAGCGCGTCCTGCAGCGTCAGCGCGTTGAGCACCGTGGCGAGCATGCCCATGTAGTCCGCGGTGGCGCGGTCCATGCCGGCCGCCGCGCCCTTCAGGCCGCGGTAGATGTTGCCCGCGCCACAGACGATCGCGATCTCGACGCCGCGCGCACGCACGGCCGCGACCTGTTCGGCCACGGCCTTCACCCGTTCGGGATCGGTTCCGTAGGCGAGCTCGCCCATGAGCGCCTCGCCAGAGACCTTCAGCAGCACCCGCTTGAACGCGGGCGCCGCGGTGTTCCCCGGACTCGCCATCAGCGAGCGCGAGCCTACTCGCCGACCGCGAACCGGGTAAAGCGCCGCACGACGACGTTCTCCCCGGTCTTGGCGGACAGATCCGCGCGCAGCTCCTCGATGGTCTTGCCGTCGTACTTGTCGCCGTGGACGTGCGGCTGCTTCAGCAGCACCGTCTCCTCCATCCACTTGCGCAGCTTGCCCTCGGCGATCTTCCCGCGCACGTTCTCCGGCTTGTCCGCGGCCTGCTGCTCGAACACCCGCAGCTCGGCGTCGCGATCGGCCTCCGGGATCTCCTCCTCGTTGACGTAGCGCGTCTGCGGCGAGGCGGCGACGTGCATCGCGATGTCGCGGGCGAAGGCGACGAAGTCGTCGTTGCGGGCGACGAAGTCGGTATTGCAGTCGACCTCGACGAGCACGCCGACCTTGCCGCCCGAGTGGATGTAGGCCTGCACCGTGCCCTCGGTCGCCTCGCGCGCGGCGAGCTTGCCGACCTTGTTGCCGAGCCGGACGCGCAGCAGCTCCTCCGCGCCGTCGATGTCGCCGCCGCTCTCCTGCAGGGCGCGCTTGCAATCCATCATCCCCGCGCCGGTTCGGTCGCGCAGGGCCTTGACGTCCTGTGCGCTGATGTCACTCACGTCTGTTCCTCTGTCGTCGTCGTTTCGGTCGGTGTCGCCGGCGCGCCCTCGGGCACCTCGGCGGCCGCTGCGGCCGGCTGCTCTTCGGCAGGCGCGGGCTCGGTCGCGGTCTCGGCGGGCACCTCGGCGGCCGGTGCCTCGGCGGGCTCGGGCTTGGCCTTCGGCTTGCGCCGGCGAATGGTCTTCTTCGCCTTGGGCGCCGGTTCCTGGGCGGGCGGCGCGGCGGGCTCCTCGGCGGGCGGCGCGGCGGGAGCTTCGGCGGGCGGCGCGACCGGCGCCGCCGGCTCCTCCGTGACCGGAGCGCCCTCGGCCTCAGGCGGCGCGGGGGCCGGTGCCTCCTCCACCGCGACGGCAGCGGCGGGCGCCGCCTCCTCGGCGTCGGGCACGGCAGGCGCCTCGTCGGCGACCGCAGCCGGCGGTGCCGGTGCCGCGGGTGGCGCCTCCTCGGCCGCCGGCGCAGCGGCGGCCTCGCCCTCGGCCTGCGCGCGCGCCGCCTCGGCGGCCTCGCGCTCTGCCTGCTCCTTGGCCTCGCGGGCGGCCTGTTCCTCGGCCTCCTGGCGCGCGCGCTCCTCCGCCGCGAGCCGGGCCTGCTCCTCGGCCTCCTTGCGCGCCTGCTCCTCCTGCGCGCGGAACACCGCCGAGCCCTCCCCGACGACGTCGCCGATCGCGTGCACGATGAGCGCGCACGAGCGGATCGCGTCGTCGTTGCCGGGGATGACGTAGTCGATCCCGTCCGGGTCGCAGTTGGTGTCGACGAGACCGATGATCGGGATGCGCAGGCGCTGCGCCTCGCGAACCGCGATCTCCTCGACCTTGAGGTCGACGACGACCATCGCGTTCGGCGTGCGCTGCATGTTCTTGACGCCGCCGAGGTTCGCCCGCAGCTTCGCGAGGTCGGCCTCCGCCGCCATGCGCTCGCGGGTCGGTAGCAGCGCGAGCTGCCCCTCGGTCTCGTAGCGCTCGAGGTCGTGCAGGCGCTTGATGCGCTGATTGATCGTCTGGAAGTTCGTCAGCAGGCCGCCGAGCCAGCGGTGGTTGACGTAGGGCATGCCCGACTTCTCCGCCGCTTCCTTGACGGCGTCGCGGGCCTGCTTCTTCGTGCCGACGAACAGCACGGTGCCGCCGCGGTGGGCCACCGCCGACGCGAACTCCTGCGCCTCGCGCAGCAGCGCCTCGGTCTTCAGAAGGTCGATGACGTAGATGCCACCGGTCTCGCCGTGAATGAACCGGCGCATCTTCGGGTTCCAGCGCCGGGTCTGGTGGCCGAAATGGACGCCAGCCTCCAGCAGCTCCTTGATCCCAACTTGGGCCATGGGTCCTGCTCCTTAGATTGATCGTGCGTAGGTACTGAAACCCGCCGGCACGACGCGAGACCCGAGCACATGGGCGGCTCGGGCAGGATCGCGGCGCTGACCCCGGCGGGGTAGATGGACGATGAACGGACAAGTTTACGCAAGAACAACTCGAAATCTGCGTTCATATGTTTGCGGGACGAGTCCTCCCTTCCCCTACCTCCGGTGGGCTCGATCCGTGATGTGGGGTGGCGGGGCGGCCTTTGGACGGGCCGCCCCGTCGCGCTTAAGCCTCGTTCGCGCGATCCGACGTCGCGTCGGCCGCCTCGAGCGCCGCGACGAGATCGGCCGGCAGCGGCGAGCTGACGTCGACCGGCTCGCCGGTCACCGGATGCTCGAACGCCAGGCGCGCCGCGTGCAGGAACTGCCGCCCGAGGCCGAATGTGCCCGCGCGGCCGTACTCCGGGTCTCCGCACACCGGGTGACCGATCGCCTGCAGGTGCACCCGGATCTGATGGGTGCGCCCGGTCTGCAGCCGCACGCGCAGCAGCGTCGTCTGCGGGAGGGAGCGCTCGATCTCGAAATGCGTGATCGCCGCCTTCGGCGCGTCGGTGTCCGTCGACATCCGCGTGCGCACGCGACGGTCACGGCCGATCGGCGCCTCGATCGTCCCCGAGCGCGCCGGCGGCCGGCCCTCGACGAGCGCGAGGTACTCGCGCGTCATGCGCCGCGCCGCGAGCTCGGCCTTCAGGCCGCGATGAACCTCGTCGCTCTTGGCCACGACGAGCAGGCCCGAGGTGTCGCGGTCCAGGCGATGCACGATGCCCGCACGCCACACGTCCTCGCCGCCGGCCGCGCGACCCGCCAGTGCCTGCGCGAGCGTGCCCTGGCGATGCCCGCGCGCCGGGTGCACCACCACGCCGGCCGGCTTGTCGACGACGATGAGATGCTCGTCCTCCCAGGCGACGCCGAACGGCGCCGGCGCCCGCTCGGGGGCCTGCTCGGGCGCGGCCTCCTCCTCGGCGACGACGACGTGCTCGCCGCCGCGCACCCGGTGTCCCTTGGCCACGGCCTCGCCATCGACGAGGACGCGCCCGGCCGCGATGAGCCGCTGCGCCTGCGAGCGCGAGCCGAGCGGTGCCGCGAGGAACGCGTCCAGGCGCTCCCCCGCGGCGTCAGCTGGAACGGCGAGCTCCATCACCGCGATCCATGACGAGGAGCAGGACGACGACGCCGATCGTGATCGACGCGTCGGCGAGGTTGAACGCCGGCCAGTGCGGCAGCTTGATGAAGTCCACGACCGCGCCCTCGCGGACGCGGTCGGCGATGTTCCCCAGCGCCCCGCCGAGCAACAGCCCGGTCGGCAGCCACATCCACCGCCGGGTCGCCTGGCGGGCGAAGAAGACGAGCAGGCCGACGATCGCGACGACGATGACGAGCGTGAGGATGACGCCGCCGTCCTGCAGCTGACCGAACGCCACGCCGGTGTTGCGCGCGTTGACGATCTTGAAGCCGCCGGCGATCGTCTCCTCCTGGCCGCGATCCACGGCGGAGTTCACAATCTGCTTGACGACCTGATCGACGACGAGGACCGCGATCAGGACGGCCCCGACGCGCGCCCAGGCGGCTCGCGCGGCGAGCGCGCACGCTGCCGTGCTCACCCGCGGATGAGGCCGATCAACGCGAAGCCCCCGATCTGCAGGACCAGGATGGCCACGATCGGGCTGACGTCGATCATGCCGATCGGCGGGATGAACCGGCGAAACAGGCCCAGGTACGGCTCGGTCACGTCGCGCAGGAACCCGAGCGCCGCGCTGGACCAGCGCGAGTACGGGATGCGCCCGCCGAAGGAGAAGATCAGCGACGTGATGATGTAGGCGAAGATCAGGATGATGTAGACCCACAGCAGCGCGCCGAGGAAGTCGGCGATCTGCGTGCGGGCGCTCGCGAGGACGAGAGCGTCGCTCATCGGTCGAGCACCGCCTGCATCGCGTCGTCGAAGGCCGCCCGGATGCCCGCGTGTTCGAGCGCCGCCAGGCCGCGCGCCGTGATGCCGCCCGGCGAGGTCACGGCGCGGCGCACGCCGAGCGTGTCCATGTCGCGTGCCTCGAGCAGCGCGGCGGTGCCGCCGATCGTCTTGACGACGAGGTCGGCCGCGATGTCCGCGGGCAGGCCGGCGCGGACGCCGGCGTCGATCTGCGCCTCGGCGACGAGCGCGATGTACGCGGGCGCGCAGCTCATGAGTCCCGTCGCGATGCCGAGCTGGCTCTCGTCGACGCTGACGACCGGCCCGGCGCGGCCAAAGAGCTCGAGCGCCTGCGCCTCGAGCTCGGGATCGGCCTCGGGGTCCTTGGCGTGCACGCTGACCCCCTTACCCACCTCGACGGGCAGGCTGGGGATGATCCGGACCACCGGCGTGCCCGGATAGGCGGCACGCAGCGCGGACAGCGGCACGCCGCCGAGGATCGAGATGACGGCCTTGGCCTCGCCGCCGACCTCTTCGGCGACGCGCTCGAGCCCTGCGGGCTTGTGACAGAGCACGATCGCGTCGGCGCGCCGCGCCAGATCGTCGCTGGAATCGACGACCTCACCGCCGAGTTCGGCGACGAGCGCCTCGGCCCGGGGCCGGAACTGGTCGCGGACGAGCACCGGCTCGCCCCACCCACGCGCGAGCGCGCTGGCCATGTTCCCTGCTCCGATGAAGCCGATCTGCATGAGGCAAGTATGGAGATCTCAGCCACGCTTCTGACGGGATGATCGTGGATGCGCGGGTGGCCCGGCGGGAGAGGGACAGTGCTCTGCACGGACCTCGATCGCCGGGCCACCTGCGCGCCGCGAGCGCCCGTCAGATCATGATTGGTTGAAGAAGCCCTTCTCGATGAGTTCGGCCCGCTCTTCCGCGCTGATCTGCACGTTGCGCGGGGTGAGCATGAAGACCTTGTCGGCGATGCGCTGCATGCCGCCGTCCATCGCGTACGTCAGCCCGCTCGCGAAGTCGATGAGGCGCTTGGCGAGCGCGGTCTCGGTCGACTGGAGGTTCAGGACGACCGGGATCGACTGCTTGAACTTGTCGGCGACCTGCTGCGCGTCGTTGAACGACTTCGGGATGACGAGATGCACGCGGACGTCGCCGTTGCGCGGGCGCGCGACCGGGCGCAGCTGCGCCGTCGGGCGACGGCTGCTTCCGCGCGGCTCGTCGTCGGCGAAGATGTCGTCGAAGTCGTCGCGCGGACGGCGCGGGGTCGACAGGCGACGGACGTTGGGGCGCTCGCGGTAGCGCTCCTCGGCCTCGGCTTCGGGCGCGGGCGGCGCAGCGGCGTATGCGGGCTCGTGCAGTGGCTCAGGCTCGTCATGTTCATCGACGTAGCCACGCTCTTCGGCGAGGCCGAAGTACACGAGGGCACGATGCCAGCTGTCACGGAAAGCCATGGCTCAAGGAAGGTTAGACCTCTGGGGCCGTTCTCCTTCCCGATTGCGCGGCCCGGTCGGCCGCTAGCGATACAGATCGGTACCGACACGGACGAGCGTCGCGCCCTCCTCGACGGCGATCTCGAAGTCCTGCGTCGTGCCCATCGAGAGCTCGTTCAGGCCGCGCGCCTCCGCGAGCTCGCGCAGCGCGGCGAACCAGCGCCGGTTGTCTTCGGGATCGTCGGCGAGCGGCGCCATCGTCATGAGCCCGGCGACCGGAACGGGGCAGCGCTCGATGAACGCGTCGAGCTCCGCGGGCGAGATTCCGTCCTTGGCCCCCTCCCCCGCGACGTTGACCTCGACGAGCACGCGCAGCTCGGGCGGCGCGTGGCGGCCGAGCTGCGCGAGCACCGAGTCCGTCGAGACCGAGTGGATGAGCCGCACGAGCGGCGCGATCTGCTTGACCTTGCGGCTCTGGACGTGGCCGATGAAGTCCCACGTGAACGCGTCGCCGTACGCCTCGACCTTCGCCTGCAGATCCTGGGCGCGGTTCTCGCCGGCGATCGCGATGCCGGCCTCCGCGAGCGCGCCGAGCTCCTCGGTGGGCACATACTTGACCGCAGCCACGAGCTCGACGTCCCGCGGGTCGCGGCCGGCCCGCTGCGCCGCGGCGGCGATGCGCTCGCGCACCTCGTCAACGTTCGCGCGCACGCGCGCGGCGGTCAGTCCGGTCACGAGCTGCGCCACACCACTCCCGCCTGGCGCCCCGTGAGCCCACCGTCGCGCCGGTGTGAGAAGAAGAGCTCCGGCGCCGAGCAGATCGTGCACAGCCCGACATCATGGACCGCGCCGACGCCCGCGCGCGCGAGCTGGCGCCGGGCGACGAGCTTGAGATCGGCGTGGTCGCCCCGTCGTGCCTCGGGGCCGTAGCCGGCGAACGCCTCGTGGACCTCGGGCCCCGTCTCGTAGCAGCACACCCCCGCGCCGGGTCCGATCGCCGCCGCGATGTCAGACTCGGCGCCGAGCTCGCGCAGGGCGGCGACCCCCTCGGCCAGCACGTCCGCGGCGAGGCCGCGCCAGCCGGCGTGGACGATCGCGACCCCCTCGGGCGCGACGAGTGCGACCGGCAGGCAGTCAGCGGTCAGGACGACGGCGGCCGTGCCGGTCAGCGCCGTGGCCTGGCCGTCGGCCGGTTCGAGCTCGGCCGCCGGATCGGGCGCCCCGAGGACGCGGCGCACGCGGGCGCCGTGAACCTGTCGCCCCTGTGCCGTGCGCCTGCGAGGGACGCCGATCAGGCCGGCCAGCCGGTCGCGGTTGCTCCCGACGGCCACCGGGTCGTCATCGGTGAAGAGGCCGAGGTTCAGCGTGTCGTACGGCGCGTCGGACACGCCACCGCGGCGCGTCGTGAAGAGCGCCCGCCCGCCCGGCAGCGCGCAGCCGATGTGCTCCCCCTCCCACGCGAAGGGTTCGCCGAGAGCAGCCTGGAGCGGGAGACGATGGCGGGCGGAGGCGATGGCGGTGAGGTTACCCAGGCGGTTCGCAGCCGCGTGATCCCGAACTGCATCGATTGGCCCGGGTCCGGCCTCTCCTTCATGGCTGCGTTTCTGCGTCTGCCAGCGCCGCCTCGAGCTCCGCATCCCTACCCGCCGCGAGCTCGCCGTCGAGCCGGCGCGCCAGCACACGATCAAGCCGCCGCCCGATCTCCGGCCCCTCGGCCACGCCCGCCGCGAGCAGGTCGTCGCCCGTGATCTGCAGGCGCACGTCGCGCAGATCCTCCAGCCACCGGCGCGCGGCATCCTCCGCGCCGCAGGCTCCGGCCAGCGCGACCGCCTCCACCGGGGCTCCGCGGAACGCGCGCGCGATCTCCGACGGCCGATCCGCCGCGGCGCCGAGCGCCGCCAGGTCTCCCGCGCGGTCGCACGCGCGCAGCACCGCCCACTCCGCGGCGGTGAAGTCGAGTTCGGAGAGCAGTTCGTCGCGTGCGTCGCCGGTCGGTACGAGCGACGCGCCGAGCACGACGAGGTCAGGCCGGCCCTCGCCGCCCGGAAGCAGTGCCAGAGCCGCCTCGGCCCGCGCGCGATCCACGGAGAGCCACGGCGCGAGCCGCAGCGCGACCGCCGACTCGAGCGCCGCGAACGCGTCGGGTTCGGCCAGCGCCAGGCGCAGCTCGTTGCCGATCCGCGCGCCCGAGACGGACTGCAGAGCACCATCCGCGACGGCCTGCTCCGCCAGGCGCGCGGTGCCTTCCTCGAGCGCGAAGCCCAGCCGCGCCGCATAGCGCGCGACGCGCCACAGGCGGGTCGGATCGTCGCGGAAGCTCGCCTCGTGCAGCACCCGGAGGACACCGGCCGCGAGATCCTCGCGCGCGTGCTGGACGTACCGCAGGTCACCGGTCGCCAGGTCGACCGCCATGGCGTTGACGGTCACGTCGCGGCGGCGCAGGTCCTCGGCAATCGTCGCCGGACGGACGTCGGGCAGGGCGCCCGGCCGCGCGTAGGACTCCGCCCGCGCGGCGGCCAGATCCCACCGGCAGTCGCCCATGTGCACCGTGGCCGTGCCGAAGCGCTCGTGCGCGGCGGCGGTGTCGCCCAGACGCGCGGCCAGCGGACCGACCGCGCCCTCGACGACGACGTCCAGCTCCGCCGGATCGCGGCCGAGCAGCAGGTCGCGGACCGCACCGCCGACCAGGTGGATCCCGGTCTCGCTCGCCGCGGCGTCGAGCAGTCGCCCGCCACACGGCAGCGCGCGCAGGCGCTCGAGCAGGTCGTCCATCGGGACAGTCTCGCGGCTCCGCAGGACCGGCGGGTGCCGCCCGGTGCCCCTCTACCATTGCCGCCGTGTCCCTTTCGCCCCGCGGCAAGCGCCGGCTGCCGTGGCTCGTGCTCGGGGCCGTGGTGGTGCTTGGACTCATCGGCGGCGCAGCCCTGGCGATCTTCGACAAGGGAGGCGACGTCTCCAACCCCGACGTGGCGTTCGTCGACACGGCGGAGGGCCCAGCCGCCGTGGCCACGATGCCCGCGGGCCGCAGCCCCGCCGACGACCACTTCACGTGGCCGGTCTACGGCTTCACGAAGAGCCGTACGCACGACCTGCCGTTGCGCTCGACGCCGCGTCCACCGTGGCGGGAGGCCTGGTCGTTCCGCGGGAACGTCCTGCTCGAGTTCAACCCGGTGCTGTGCGGCCGGTCGCTGTTCCTGCTGAAGAACAACGGGATGCTCTACTCGCTGTCACGCACGACGGGGCGGGTGCGCTGGCGCAAGAAGCTCGGCCGCCTGGCGGCGTCCTCGCCGGCCTGCGGCGGGGGGTCGGTCTACGCGGTGCTGCTCTCGCGGCGCTTCAAGAACAACGCCGGCCTCGTCGCGCGACTGTCGGCGCAGACCGGGCAGATCGTGTGGGTGCGCAAGATCCCCAGCCGCGTCGAGTCCTCGCCGCTGCTCGACAACGGTCGCCTGTACTTCGGTTCTGAGAATGGCGCCGTGTACTCGCTGCGGGCCAGCAACGGTCAGGTGCTCTGGAAGGTCAAGGCCGCGGGCGCCGTCAAGGGCGCGCTCGCGCTCGACAACGGCAAGCTCTACTTCGGCGACTACGGGGGCAAGGTGAGCGCGATCCGCGAGTCCGACGGCAAGCGCATCTGGCGCTCGACCGCGAGCGGCGGCGGGCTCGATCTCCACGACAGCAACCTCTACTCGTCGGCCGCGGTCGCCTACGGGCGGGTCTATATCGGCAGCACGAACGGCAACGTGTACTCGTTCTCCACCTTCGACGGCAAGCTCGCGTGGCGCAAGTCGCTGGGCGACTTCGTCTACGCCTCGCCCGCCGTCGGGCGCGTCGGTGGGCGCCCCACCGTCTACATCGGCTCCTACAGCGGGAAGTTCTACGCGCTCGATGCGCGCAGCGGGAACGTGCGCTGGCAGCGCTCGCTGGGCACGAAGATCTCCGGCGGCGCGGCGATCATCGGCGACCTCGTGTGGGTCTCGGACCTCGGCACGAAGTCGTCGTGGGCGCTCGGCGGCCGCACCGGGCAGACGGTCTACAAGACGCGCCGCGGCGCCTTTCATCCGGCGATCAGCGACGGCCGCCGCGTCTACTTCTCGGGGTACTCCTCGCTGTTCGCGCTGGATCCCATCAACAAGCCATTCGACACGCGCAAGGCGAGCATCGCGCGCGCCCTGCGCGACCGCGGCGAGAAGATCCGCCGGCGCAAGGCCCTGCGCCACCAGCGCTACCGCTATCTCGTCAAGGCGCGCCACCAGCGTTACCTGCGCGCCAAGCGGGCGCGCCACCTGCGCTGGGAGCGCCGGCAGCGCAAGATCCTCCTGCACCGCCACCAGCGCGCCCACCAGCGCTGAGGCCGGTCAGCGCCGGACGGCGATACCGGCCGCGGCGAGGTGCTCCTTGGCCTCCTGCACCCGGTACGTGCCGTAATGGAAGATCGAGGCGGCCAGAGCGGCGTCGGCGCCCGCGTGCAGCGCGTCGGCCAGGTGCTCCAGCGTGCCCGCGCCGCCGGAGGCGATCACCGGGACCCCGACCGCCTCGCTCACGGCACGCGTGAGCTCGAGGTCGTAGCCGTCGTTCGTGCCGTCGCGGTCCATGCTCGTGAGCAGGATCTCCCCCGCGCCGCGCTCGACGCCCTCCCGTGCCCACTCGACCACGTCCACGCCGGTCGCGGTGCGACCGCCGGCGACGTAGACCTCCCAATGTGACGTCGCCGGAAGGTCGTCGCTTGCGATGACGCGTCGGGCGGGTCGGCGAACCACGTTCTCCTTGCAGTCAATGGCCAGGACCACGCACTGCGCCCCGAACACGTCCGCGAGCTCGCCCACGAGGTCGGGGCGCGCCACGGCCGCCGAGTTCACCGAGACCTTGTCGGCGCCCGCGTCCAGGACCCCCTGGGCGTCGCCGACCGAGCGGATCCCGCCGCCGATCGTGAACGGGATGAAGACATCGTCCGCGACCCGGCGAGCCAGCTCGACGACGGTGTCGCGCTTGTCGCTCGTCGCGGTGATGTCGAGGAAGACGAGCTCGTCGGCCCCCTCGGCGTCGTAATGCGCAGCGAGCTCGACGGGATCCCCCGCGTCGCGGATGTCGACGAAGTTCGTTCCCTTGACAACCCGCCCCGCGTCCACGTCGAGGCACGGGATGACGCGCTTGAGATGCACGCTCCGAGAGTAACGTCGCCGTGACCCCGCGCTCTCAATCGATCCGCTCCTCGTGCCGATAGACACGGCGTGAAGGTCGCTCGATCGTCGCTTGTCGCCACAGCGCTGTTCCTCGCAAGCGTCGTCCTGTGGTTCACCGTCGGCGAGCACAGCGCATACGGCACCACGACGTTCGTGACCGGTGCCGGGCTGATCGCATGGGCCGTGCACCGGTCGCTTCGCGCGCCCCCCGCTCCACCCGATCGGCCTGAGCGCAGCGTGCCGGAACCGTGTTCGAGTCACCGCCAGACCAGACGGGGCAACCACGACCGCGCGGCCCGCCTGCCGCGCGACGTCCGCTGCACCGGCGGAGCCCGGATCGGGCACCGTCACCCTGCGCGGCGCAGGGCACGCGGCTGACCCGTGGCGAGCACTCCCGCTTCCATGGCGGGCCGCGCGTTCGCGGCCGTCGCCCTGACCCTCGGCTTCTACACGCTCGCACTCGCCGTCGCGATGGGGTGCATCGCCGGGCCGATCGCCCTCTGGGCGAGCTCGGGCCACGGCAACGCCTGGCTCACGATCGTCCTGGTCGCCACCGGCGTCACGATCCTGCGCGCGATCGCTCCCAGTCGTGACACCTTCGTCGCCCCGGGGCCGCTGCTGACCCCGGCCGGCCAGCCCGAGCTGCACGCCCAGCTGCAAGCCGTCGCGGGCCAGCTCGGCGAAACGGTTCCCGACGTCTACCTCGCCGGCGACGTCAACGCCTCCGTTGCCGAGGTCTCCAACGGCATGTTCCGCGGCCGGCGCCGGATCATGATCCTCGGCCTTCCCCTGCTCGCGGCGCTCACGCCGGCGCAGACGCGCGCGGTCGTCGCGCACGAGTACGGCCATTACATCGGCGGCGACACGCGCTTCTCGGCTTGGATCTGGCGCACCCGCGTCGCGGTCCTGGTGACCGTGCAGGCGCTCGACAACGAGGACTCATGGTTTCAGCGGGTCATCGTGCGCACGCCCTTCCTGCTCTACTCGAAGATGTTCCTGCGGCTCACGAACGCGATCTCCCGCCGCCAGGAATTTGCCGCGGACGCCGTCGCCGTGCAGGTCGAGGGCAGCGAGACGCAGGGAGCCACGCTGCGCAACGTCTCCGCTGCCGCGGCGGCGTATGACGGATTCTGGGGGCAGGACCTCGCGTTCGCGCTCAACCGCGGCCGCCGTCCCCCGATCGCGTCGGGCTTCCAGCGGTTCCTGGCCGACCATGAGATCCGCGCGAGCCTCAACGAGATCGTCGCCAGCGAGATCTCCGAGGGCGAGACGAACCCCTACGACAGCCACCCGACGCTCGCCGACCGCCTGCGCGCGATCGGCGCCGAGGTCACCGCCGAGACCTCACCACCTGCGCCCGAGGACGCGGCCACGACGCTGCTGCGTGATGTCGACCGCCTCGAAAACGAGTTGCTCGTCTCCCAGTTCGGCGACGAGGTCAAGGCGCTCGAGACGATGACCTGGGAGGACGCCGGGATGCTCTACGTCGCCGACGGCGACGCGATCGCCGAAGAGCACGCACGCGCGTTCGCCGGCCTCACCGTCGCGGAGTCGGCCCAGGCGTGGGCCGATGCGCAGACGCGCGCGCCCGCGCTCCGCGAGACCTTCGAAGACGGCGGCGCGGGCATCAGCGACGAGGAGCTCGCCGGGTTCTGGCGCCATGCCGTCGGCCGGCTCGTCGTCGCCGCGCTACGGCGCGCCGGCTGGAGCATCGAGGCCGCGCCCGGCGACCCGCTCATCTGCCGCCGCGGGAACGACATCGTCAAGCCCTACCAGGACCTCGAGCAGGCGGCTGGCGATGGCACGGCCGCCACCTGGAGCGAGCGCTGTGCTGCCCTCGGGATCGGCGGTCTGGCGCTGGCACGGGCGCCCGAGCCGGTCGCGGCGCAGCAGCCGGCGCCGGGTCAATCCGTTGCGCCGCCGGCTCCAGTCGCCTGGGGTGCGCCCTGAACAACGCACGGGGGGCCGCCTGCGCCGGCGACGTCGCCGGGTGCGGCACCCCTGGCTCCGTTTCCTGCGCGCGTTGTTTCATCCCGGCCCTGCGGCGGTGCGAGATGCCGACGGCAGCGATAAGGAATGCGGGCGCGTCCCGCCGCGCCGGGACCGTGAGATCCGCGACCGCTCAGCCACCAACCTGCAGTTGTGCCGATAGAGGCGGCTCAACTGCAGGTTCGTGACCTCCCAACGCGACAGGTGGCAAGCATGGTTGCCCAGCGCCAATAACGCGTGCGACCCGCCGGCCCACCCACCAGCCGCCCGAACAGACCTGCCGAGTAGCCACCCCTATGCGGGCTGGAGCGCGGCCCGGCCCTCGGCGACGGTGAACCGCCGCTCGTAGAGGGCCTTGCCGACGATGACGCCGTCGAGGTTCGCGATGCCCAGCGCCGCGAGGGCTTCGAGATCCCCGCGCCGCCCGATGCCGCCCGAGTAGAGCAAGCGTCCGCGGACGACCGCGGCGATCCTCCGGACCGCGTCGAGGTCGGGGCCGTCGAGCATTCCGTCGCGGTCGACGTCGGTGAACACGAACGTGCCGACGCCCCGCTCCTGTAGCTGCTCGATGGCCTGCTCGGCCGGCGTCTCGGTGGTCTGCGCCCAGCCGGCGGTCGACACGAAGCCCCCGCGCGTGTCGACGCTGACGACCGTGCGCTCGGCGAACGCCGCGACCACGGCGTCGAGGAAGTCCTCGTTCTCGAACGCGGCGGTACCGAGGATGACCCGCTCCGCGCCCGCGGCTACGGCATCCTGGACGGCGGCCATCGTCCGCAGGCCACCTCCGAGCTGCACGGGCACGCCGAGCTCGCCCGCGATGCGCCGCACGTGGTGCAGGTTCTGCGGGCGGCCGGTGCGCGCCCCGTCGAGATCGACGACGTGCAGGAACTCGGCGCCGGCTTCCACCCATGCGCGCGCGGCCTCGAACGGATCGTCGCCGTAGACGGTCTGGGCATCGAAATCGCCCTGCACGAGACGCACCGCCTTGCCGTCGGCGATGTCGATCGCGGGATAGAGGATCACGAGGCGGCGTGAACGGTCGCGCAGATGCCGGCGAAGTTGCGCAGCAGCGCGAGGCCGTGCGTCGAGGACTTCTCCGGATGGCACTGCGCGCCGAAGACGTTGCCGCGCGCCACGAACGAGACGAACGGCGTCCCGTAGGCGCCCATGCCGAGCACGATCGCGTCGTCGGCGGGCTCGGGCACGAAGGTGTGGACGTGGTAGAAGGCCGCCGGGTCGGGCAGCCCCTCGATGAGCGGTGACGGACGCAGCCAGCGCACGGCGTTCCATCCGATATGGGGCAACTTCAGACCGCCGGCATCGAGGCGCACGATCTCGCCGGGGAGCAGCCCGAGGCCGTCGGCGCCTTCGTGCTCGACCGAGTGCTCGAAGAGCAGCTGCATGCCGAGGCACAGCCCGAGTACCGGCACGCCCGCGGCCGCGCGCTCGCGGACCGGCTCGTCCAGGCCGAGCGCCATCAGGCGCCGCATCGCCTCGGGGAACGCGCCGACCCCGGGAACGACAAGCCCGTCCGCGGCTCGCAGCTCATCGGGATCGGAGGTCTGCAGCAGGGTCGTCCCGATGTGCTCGAACGCCTTGGCGACCGAGCGGCGGTTGCCCATCCCGTAGTCGACCATCGCGATCATCGCGAGGGTCCACGCTGGGGGTCGACGCTACCGCCGGGCGAGCAATGACACGATGTCACGACGTGAGCGTCCCCTTCGTCGAGGGGACACCGGTCTCGGTCGGGTCGATCGCCACGGCGGCACGCAGCGCGCGGGCGAACGCCTTGAAGCTCGCCTCGATCATGTGGTGGGCGTTCGTCCCCGCCTGCACCTCGATGTGCAGCGTCATGCGCGCGTTGTTGACGACCGCGCGGAAGAACTCCTCGAGCAGCTCGTGGTCGAAGCCGCCGGTCTCACCGGGCGGCAGGCCGCCGTCGTCGAGCGCGAGAAAGGGGCGGCCGGAGACGTCGATCGCGCACGCGGCCCGCGCCTCGTCCATCGGCACCACGGCGTGTCCGTAGCGGTGGATCCCGGCGCGGTCGCCGAGCGCCTCATCCAGCGCCTGCCCCAGCACGATGCCGACGTCCTCGACGGTGTGGTGCGATCCGGTCTGCAGGTCGCCCGCGGCATCGACGGCGAGATCGAGCCGGCCGTGACGCGCGACGAGATCGAGCATGTGATCGAGGAAGCCCACGCCGGTCTCGCGCGTGCCCTTGCCCGTGCCGTCGAGCGTGAGGCCGAGCGTGATGTCGGTCTCCCCCGTCCGGCGCGTCTTGTGCGCGGCGCGCGATTCGCTCATGACCGCGGATTCTCCCCTACGCGTGCCTCCATCGACTCGGCGTGCACGACAAATCCCTCGGCGCGCGCGATCGGCGCGCCGGCCGCGGCGAGCGGCGCGGCCGCCGCGCCGACGTGGACCTCGCTCATCCGCCGCCGGAAGTGGCGCGGCGACAGGCCCGAACCGAAACGCGCCGCGCCGCCTGAGGGCAGGCAGTGATTGGAGCCCGCGACGTAGTCGCCGAACGCGGTCGCGCCCGAGCGGCCCACGAACACGCAGCCTGCGGCGCGGACGCGGCCGGCGAGCTGCTCGGCCTGCGCTCCGACGAGCTCGAGGTGCTCGGGCGCGAACGCGTCGGCGAACGCGAGGGCGTCGCCGAGCGCGGCGGCGTGGGCGAGCACGAACGCCGCGGGGTCGCTGGCCGGCCGGTCGGGCGCGAGCTGCTCGAGCTGCTCGGCGATCGCATCGAGGACCGCGAGATCGTCGGAGACCGCGACCACCGGCGCGCCGGGGCCGTGCTCGCCCTGGGCGAGCAGGTCGAGGGCCACGAGCCGGGCGTCCGCGGTGCCGTCGCACAGCACGAGCACGTCGCTCGGACCGTAGAACCCGTCGATGCCGACGACGTCGGAGACCTGCCGCTTGGCCTCCTGCACGATGAGGCTGCCGGGCCCGGCGATGACGTCGGCGCGCTCGATGAACTCCGTGCCGTGCGCGAGCGCCGCGACCCCGTGGGCGCCGCCCATCGCGTAGACCTCGGACACGCCGCACAGCGCGCACGCGCCGAGGATCACCGGGTGGATCTCCGGCGGCGTGAGCACCACGACCTCTTCCACACCGGCGGCGCGCGCGGTCACGACGCCCATCACCACGGTCGACGGGTACGGCGCCCGGCCGCCCGGGACGTAGATCGCCGCGCGCCGGACGGGCACCTCGCGCAGGACGACGCGGTGTCCCTGCGGGAGGTCCACCGTGACGTCCCCGCCGGCTCCCGCGTCCGCCACGATCGCGACGTTCGTGATCGCGACCTCCAGGCCGGCGCGCACCTCGGCGTCGAGCTCGGCGTCCGCTCCGGACGGGTCGACGCGCAGCGACTCCGGCGGCGCGGCGCCGCCGAGGTCATGACGGGAGACGAGCTCGCGCAGCGCGGCGTCGCCGCCGTCCCGCACCGCTGCGACGATCTCGGCCACGACGACGCTCACGGACTCGGGCGCAGGCGCGAGGGCGCGCGCCGTCGCCGCCGCGGCGGCGTGATCGTCGCCGACCACCGAGCGCTCAAGGAGCACCGAGCTTCTCCAGCATCTCGTCGATCGCCGCCGCCTTGAGCTTGTGCGAGACCGGGTTGGCGATCAGACGCGCGGTCGACGTGTAGAGATCCTCGCGGATGACGAGGTTGTTCTCCCGCAGCGTCGTGCCGGTCGCGGTCAGGTCGACGATCGCCTCGACCAGGCCGGTCAGGGGCGCGAGCTCGACCGAGCCCTTGACCTCGACGATCTCGGCCTGGCGGCCGGTGAGGTCGAAGTAGGCAGCGGCGGTCTTGGGGTACTTCGTCGCGACGCGCATGACGCCCAGCCGGCGCAGCGCCTCGACCGAAGGGTCGGGACCGTCGACGGTGGCGAGCACCATCCGGCAGGCGCCGTAGCCGAGGTCGAGGAGCTCGTAGACACCGCGCTCGGACTGCTCGGTGAGGACGTCCTTGCCGGTGATGCCGACGTCGGCGGCGCCCGCCTCGACGTAGGTCGGCACGTCGGAGGGACGCATCGTCACGACGCCGACGTCGGCGAAGAGCAGCTTGCGGTCGTTCGAGCGCACCTCGGCCGTGTCGAGGCCGAGCGTGTCGAGCAGGTCGAGCGTCT
The DNA here is from genome assembly GCA_033855075.1 of Solirubrobacteraceae bacterium. Taxonomy (GTDB): domain Bacteria; phylum Actinomycetota; class Thermoleophilia; order Solirubrobacterales; family Solirubrobacteraceae; genus CADCVQ01. The sequence goes on from JAWVGM010000161.1 coordinate 64,627, forward strand.
CGTTGAGGAGCGCCCCGCGGGGGACGGCGATCGTGAGGTCGGTCATCCCTGGGCCTCCTCTCCCGCGAGCGGCGCTTCTTCCTCGCCCGCGAGCGCGATGTGCAGCTTGTCGATCCCGAGCGCGAAGCCGACCGCAGGCAACGGCCGGCCGAAGCGGCCAAGCAGCTCGTCGTAGCGCCCGCCGCCGCCGATCGGCTCGCCGAGCGCGGGGTCGTAGACGTCGAACACCGCGCCCGTGTAGTAGCCGAGGTCGCGCACGAGGCCGAGGTCGAAGATCACCCGCGCGGCGACCTCGGGTGCGAGCAGATCGTGCACCCGGCGCAGCCCGGTCACGGCCGCGGCGACGGGGCCCTCGGGATCGCCGAGCACGTCCGGGCCGCCGCGCAGCTGTGGGACGCGCAGGAGCAGCTCGGCGTCGTCGTCGGCGATGCCGGCGCCCGCCAGCGCGGCCTGGAGCGCGACGAAGTCGCGCGCGACGAGCGCCGCGAGAAGCCTGTCATCGGCCGCCTCGTCGACGTGCAGCGATCGCAGCAGCCGCGGGTACAGCGAGGCGTCCCCGAGGCCGATGCGGTAGCCGCGCAGTCCGGCGGCATCGAGCGCGTGGCACAGGACGGTCAGCACCTCGGCCGTGCCATCGGGTGAGGGCGCGCCGACGAGCTCGATCCCCGCCTGTAGGAACTCGCGCATCTGGCCGCGGTGCGGGCGCACGCCCCGGTAGGCGTGCGCGAAGTAACACAGGCGCAGCGGCGGCTCGGCGGTCGGGTAGCGCGTCGACACGAGCCGCGCGATCGGCACGGTCATGTCGGTGCGCAGCGCGAGCACCTCGCCGTGGTCATCGAAGACGCGGTAGGCCGCGGGCAGTCCGCCGCCGCGCGCCAGGACCGCGTCGTACTCGAGCGCCGGCGTCCACACCTCGCCGTAGCCGTCTCGCTCGAAGACGCCGCGCACGTTCTCCGTGATCGCGCGCAGCTCGCGCATCTCGTCGGGCAGCACGTCACGCGTCCCCGAAGGGATTGGGTGGATCGTGGTGCGGGTGTCAGCGGGCGGTCGCAAGGCGGCTGCAATCTAGCCGGGCGCACCGCCCGGCGACCCGGTGGTGCATCCGACCGGTCGTTCTAGTGCAGCGTTCCGGAATTGCTTGGACGCTCGGGCGAGTGGCTGGGCGAGGCTGGCGTCGAACGGCGACCGACCGCGTACCTGGCGTACGCGGGACGTCGCCGGGTGGCGTCAGGCGCGTCGAGGCACCGGCCGAGCGCAAAGCCATTCCGAGAACGCTGCACTAGACGTGGACTGGCTCGGTGGCGACGCGCTCGATGCGGGCGCCGAGATCGCGTAGCCGCTCGTCGATGCGCTCGTAGCCACGGTCGATCTGGCGGATGTTGCCGATCTCCGATCGACCCTCCGCGCACAGTGCCGCGATGAGCATCGCCATCCCGGCACGGATATCGGGGGACTCGACGCGCTCGCCGCGCAGGCGGCACGGTCCGGAAATGATCACGCGGTGCGGGTCGCAGAGCGTGATGTCGGCGCCCATCAGCACGAGCTTGTCGGTGAAGATCATGCGGTTCTCGAACATCCACTCGTGGATGAGCGCGGATCCGGCGCTCTGTGTCGCGAGCGCGACCGCGATCGAGGTCAGGTCCGCCGGGAACGCCGGCCACGGCCCGTCCTGCACCGTGATCTTGTGCTCGCCGAGGTCGCGGGCGACGACGAGCTTCTGGCCACCGGGAACGACGACATCGTTGCCGTCGAGCTCCGAGCGCAGGCCGAGACGGTCGAAGACGAGCCGGATCATCCGCAGGTCGACGGGGATCGTGTTGCAGATGCGCAGCTCGCCGCCGGTGACGCCGGCGAGCGCCATGAACGAGCCGATCTCGATGTGGTCGGGACCGATCGTGTGGTCGCAGCCGTTCAGGCCCGCGGTCCCGTTGACCGTGACGACGTTCGAGCCGATGCCCTGGATGTCAGCGCCCATCTTCACGAGCATCCGCGCGAGGTCCTGGACGTGAGGCTCGCACGCGGCGTTGCCGATGACGGTGGATCCGGGCGTGCGGGCGGCGGCCATGAGGGCGTTCTCGGTCGCCATGACCGACGGCTCGTCCATGAACACGTCGCCGGCGCGCAGCCCATTGGGAGCACGCAGGTCGACGTCGCGGGAGTGCTCGAACGTGGCCCCGAGGGCAGCGAAGGCGTCGAGGTGAGGATCGAGGCGGCGGCGGCCGATGACGTCGCCGCCCGGCGGGGGCATGCACACGCGGCCGAAGCGCGCGAGCAGCGGGCCGGCGAGCAGGAACGAGGCGCGAATGCGATCTGAGAGGTCGCGATCGACCTCCGACTCGGCGGTCAGGTTCGCCGCGCAGAGCACGACGTCGTGCTCGTTGAGCCACGTCACCCGGACGCCGAGCGCCTCGAGCAGGGCGATCATCGTGGCCACGTCCTTGATCCGCGGGACGTTTCTGACCACGACTTCATCCTCGGTCAGGACCGAGGCGGCAAGGATGGGAAGGGCACCGTTCTTATTGCCGGCCGGCACGATCGTGCCGGACAGCGCGATGCCCCCGTCGATGACGAACTTCTCCATGAGCTTGCGCCGTCCAGCGGGCGCTTCGGAGCCGGAGGGCTGGGCTAGGGTAACAGCCATGTCGTCCCCAATTTCGCGCGACGAGGCCTGGTCCCTGCTCAGCGAATGGGTTGCTTCGGAGTCGCTGCGCCGCCACTGCCTGGCCGTCGAAGCCGCGATGGTCGCCTACGCCGAGCGCGACGGGGAGGACGCCGAGCTGTGGGGCGGCACCGGGCTGCTGCACGACGCCGACTACGAGCGGTTCCCCGACATGGACGACGAGGATCGCGGGCACCCGCGGACGATCATGGCCGAACTCGAACGGCGCGACGCGCCGCCGGAGATGGTCCGCGCCATCGCGGCCCACGCTGACTTCCTCGGGGTCGCGCCCGAAACCCGTATGGAGCGCGCTCTCGTCGCCGTCGACGAGCTGTGCGGCTTTCTCGTCGCGTGCGCGTACGTGCGTCCGGCGGGCATCCACGGGATGACGCCGAAGTCGGTCAAGAAGAAGCTCAAGGCGCCCGCGTTCGCGGCGGCGGTCAGCCGCGAGGACGTCCGCGGCGGCGCGGAGCTGCTCGGCGAGGACTTCGACGTACACGTGGCGTTCGTGATCGCGGCGCTCGACGCGCGAGCCGATGAGCTTGAACTCCACGGCCGCGACGCGGCGGCGTAACCGGCCCGCGTCGGACAGCCTCCCTTGCAAGCGGCGTTGCAGCCGCCCTTGGACATTGTCCCTGCAAATCGGCGACTTCGAGCGACCGACCGCGGGCAGGAACGCCCACGAACACGCGTTCCGTCCGCAAGAACCCATAGCTTTACGAACACATGTTCGTTTCCGCTCTCACGTATCTGACGCGCCGCCTCGTACGCGCCGCAACGCTCGCGAAGGCGTTCGCGCTCCTCGAAGATGCACCGCCCAACCCGCCGGCTGCGGATTGCAGCGCCGAGGCGCGCGGTGCACATCCCCACCGCACACCAGCCGCGAGTCGCCGGGCGGCGCGCCGGCCGGGCGGCGTGCGCGCGTCGCCTCAGCCCTGCAGCACCCCGCTACGCCCGGCCGCGGCGACCTCGCACGCACGGCGCACCCAAACGGGCGCGAACGCACGACGGGCCGCCCATCGGGCGGCCCGTCAGTGATGAAAAACCGGCGGCGTCCTACTCTCCCGGGCCCTTGCGGGCCAAGTACCATCGGCGCTGAGGGGCTTAACTGCTCTGTTCGGAATGGGAAGAGGTGTCTCCCCCTCGCCATAGCCACCGGAGAACGGTGAGAGCCCCTGGGCCCTTCAAAACTGCACAGCAACCAAAGTTTTACAGCGGGTATCAAAAAGTCATCCGTCAAGCCCTCGACCCATTAGTACCGGTCTCCTGAGCACATTACTGTGCTTACAGATCCGGCCTATCAACCTGGTGGTCTACCAGGGGTCTTACTCCCTCAAGGGGATGGGAGAATTCATCTCGAGGTCGGCTTCCCGCTTAGATGCCTTCAGCGGTTATCCGATCCGCACGTAGCTAACCTGCGATGCCCTTGGCAGGACAACAGATACACCAGAGGTGCGTTCATCC
>JAWVGM010000162.1:0-6994 GCA_033855075.1 Solirubrobacteraceae bacterium
CGGCGCAGCGAGGTTGCGTGCCCACGCCGTCCTGCCCGCGTAGCCGGAGTCCTCTGACCGGGCAACCGCCATACGGCTGATTATCGAGGACGGATGGCGGCTGCCGGCAAGCGCTTACAGCGCCGACGCGAACCCGGAGAGCTCGGCGGTCTGCGCCCGCGTCAGCCAGCCGTACGTGGACGGGTCGACTCGGGCCAGCGGCGCCGCTGCTGCGGACGCGGCGAGCGGCCGATCAGCCCGCCAGCACGGCGGCGACACTCGGCGCCGACGCGACCCCGCTGCGCCCGTTCGCAAAGCTGTCTTCGCGGCCGTCAGCCGCCGACGTCGCCCGGCCTGCTACCACCAGCGGCTCGCCTTGACGAAACGTTGCTTGGTGATCTGGGACGCGGTACGATTTTTGCCGTCAATTGGACGGGGGCGCGGATCACCGAGACTCGCCGCCCGGCCACGTGGAGGCCGTAGTGGCCTACCGAAGGTCAGGGGATCGTCCTTCGAACGGGGCGGTTGAGAGACAGCCGGAGCGCGTCGCCCCCGTTCTTCGGGTGCTCGAGAGCGAGCGGCAACATCTTGCGAACGCCAAGGCGCGACTGGATGCCGCCGACAAGCGTGACGCGCTCGCGGACCGCCGTGATCGCGCGGCGCTGGCGCGAGAGGCCGCCGCCGCGGCGCGCGATCTCGCGATGGCAGACAGCGACGCCGCCTCGGAGGGCAGCGGCGACGCACGCGCGCTGACGCGCAGCGACGACATCATTCGCGCTGCTGGTCAACGCAAGCGCGCGGCGCGGCAGCGCGAACGAGCCGCCGAAGACCGCGCGCTGGCTGCTCAAGACCGCCAAGCCCGGGCACGGGATCGCGAACAGGCCGCCCGCGAACGCCGGTACGCGCGTGCAGACCGCGAGGCGCTCGCCGACCTACTCGCGATCAGAGAGACCGAGCGGCGGCGCGCAGCCCACGCGCGGGTCGCCGGCCTGGCTGACTCAGACCACGAGCCGGAACGCCGCAACCCGCCCGGCGCCCCGCTCATCGTCGCTTACATCAGCGTGCTCGGACCCACGGGCGACCTGCTCGACCGCGTTGTCACGCAGGTCAGAGCGCGCTTTCGCCCGCATGACCTCTTGGTCCAGATCGACCGCGATGAGTATGTGCGCGAAACCCCCGCAGACCTGCTCGCGCGCGCCGACGCGCACCCGATTGACAGCCTTCCCGGAAATCTCAGCCACCGAAAGGAGCGCGCGAAGGACCCGGCTCGATGACATTTCGCCGGCGCAACTGGCCCCGTCTCGCGGAAGCCCCAACTACCGAGGCGGGGCCGTCGGCTGAAAAACGGTAGGGCGAGGACCCCATGTCGGCTTCAGCCCGCGCGGTTCATCGCCCGCAGCATGAACGGGCCGACTGTGGTCGAGAAGATCCGGGTGAGGTGCGCCGTGGGCCTGTCGACGAGCGCCCCGCCGACGACGGGAAAGCACTTGCGGGCGCCGCACATGTAGCGGGTCATGTCGAGCAGCCGTACCCGCCCGGATCGCAGTCGTGCAGCGGTCGCGGCCATCGGGTCGGGATGCAAGGCCACCTTGCGCGACGTGGCACAGCGGGTGCCGGCCGGCTGGTGATGTTTGATGGCTTGCACGATGCACCTGACCTTCTGGCCCATCCCGACGTACGGAAAGTCGCGGATGACGTAGATGCGGTGGACCGTGCTTGGCAGCTGTCGCCACGCGGCGCGGTAGCCCGCCGAGGCCGAGCCCTTGAAGCGCGCGTTGTGCGCCGACATGATGACGGTGGAGACCTCCGGATGCTGCGTGAACCAGAGCTGTACGGTCTGGTTCCACACCATGCACCCGCGGCTGTCCTCCTTCGTGGGCAGGATGATCCGCGCGTTCGTGAGCGGGCAGCCGGCGCGGCTCATCGTGTAGCCGTACCAGCGCTTGTGCTGTGCCACGACCTCCAGCGAGCCACGCCAGGCCACGGAATGGCTGTCGCCGACGAGCGCCACGGAGGTTGATGCGCGCGACTGCCGCACTCCCCAGGTGCAGACGTCGATGAAGCTCTGCGCATCGAGGGGCGAGCAGGGCGCGTTGCCGGTGAGCAACGAATCGGCGGGTGTGGGCACCACCGCGTGGCGTAACGCCGGGTTCCTGCAGTGCGGGCTCGCCCGTGATGCTGCGCCGAAGCAGCGCGGCAGTTCGAGCAGCACGCGCCGATCGCGCGCGGGAGTGGCGTTGGGCACGCGGTCGATGCAGGGTGTCACCGCTGAGCACGACATCCCGTCAGTCCACCGCGACGTGACCTGCCATCCGAAGCCGCCCTTGGGCAGGTCGACGTCCAGCGGGGTGAACCGCGCCTCGAGCGTCTGCGCGTCCGGCCGCGCGAGCACCGCGGGCACCGTGAGCTCGGCGCCCGCCTGGCCCGTCGCGGGATCGAGGGTCGCGTAGCGCAGCACGGGCATGCCCTGCGCAGATGCGAGGCAGATCCGGGCTCTCGCCGCCGTGATCGGGCTATGGAAGAGCACGACGCACAAGCTGCGTCCCGCGTCGTCGGACAGCTGCCCCGGATCCCACGCCGAGGCGGTGCGCACACGCAGGAACATGCGCGTGTCCTGCTGACCGAATGCGACGCTCGTCACGTCCAGCGGCCCGCCGGGCACGTCTCGCCCATCGGTGTGCGTCTTGGGCTCGAACCGCAGCTTCGCCTGCGCCGTACCCGCCGACCCGAACGCGAGCACGGTCAGCGCCACGACCCAGGCCGCGCGCGCCGACCTACTCAGGGCAGATCCTCGGCGTCGTCGCCACGAGACCTACCTCCATGAGAACTCACTCGGCATGCGCGCGACGAGATTACTGCGAGCCCACCGGGAGAGGACCGCCCAAGCGTGCGAGGACGTGCCGGACGAAGCGCTAGCGGGAGGGTCGCCAGCAGCGCATCGTGCGCTGCACCTGCTCGGGCGCGAGGCCGGCCTGGGAGAGCGGGCTCGGGCTGTCGCGGCGGGTGCGCAGGCCGTCGGTGAGGATCCCGAGGAAGCGCCGCCAGATCTCCGGGTCGACGTCGCGCGTGCACTCGCTGAGCGAGCCGAGCATGAGCTGCAGCAGCGGCAGGTCCGTCGGCTCGAGGTCTGGCCGCAACGTCCCCTGCTCCTGTGCCCGCGCGACGAGGCGCGTGAGGGGCGGGAACATGAGCTCGCGGGCGCGGGCGACGCGCTCGAGTCCGTGCACCCCGGAGAGCGCGACCTCCTTGAGCCCGCGGTCATCGGCGTGCGCGGCCGTGGCGGACTCGAGGAAGCTGACCAGGCCGTCCCAGGCGTCGTCGCGGCGCAGCGCCGCCTCCGCGAGCGCGACCATCTCGCTCATGCGCTCCTCGAACAGCGCGTCGATGAGCTGCTCCTTGTCGGGGAAACGCCGGTAGATCGTCCCGACACCCACGCCCGCCCGGCGCGCGATCTCGTCGAGCGTCACGGCCAGGCCGTCTTCGGCGAACGCATCGCGCGCAGCTTCCAGGATGCGCTGGCGGTTGCGCTCGGCGTCGCGGCGGAGGGGCCGGTCGTGAAGGGGGGACGTGCTCATGACGGTGAAATTCTTACTAAGCGGAGGCATGGTCTCCGCTTGTGTGGTACGGTTCGCAGCAAGTCGAGACCTTCCCTCCACTTGGAGCGTAGCACTCCACATAGCCCCGAAGCGAGGTTCCACCCATGCCCGAAGCCCACGCCAATCCTCATCACGCCAAGCGCTGGCTCATCCTCGGCGTCATCGCAATCGCCCAGCTCATGGTCGTCCTCGACGCGACGATCGTGAACATCGCGCTGCCGTCGGCCCAGCGCGATCTTGGCTTCGGCGACGACGCCCGTCAGTGGATCGTCACGGCCTACGCACTGGCCTTCGGCAGCCTGCTGCTGCTCGGTGGTCGCATCGGCGACCTCATCGGGCGCAAGCGCGTCTTCGTCATCGGCCTGCTCGGCTTCGCCGGCGCGAGCGTTATCGGCGGGTTCGCTCAGAGCTTTGGTGTGCTGGTCAGCGCACGCGCGCTGCAAGGCGTGTTCGGTGCCCTGCTCGCTCCCGGCGCGCTGTCGCTGCTGACGACGACCTTCACCGAGCCCGAGGAGCGCGGCAAGGCGTTTGGCGTCTTCGGAGCCGTCGCCGTCGGCGGGGCCGCCATCGGCCTGCTGCTCGGCGGCATCCTCACGGAGTACCTGAGCTGGCGCTGGTGCCTGTACGTGAACCTCCTGATCGCGATCCCGGCCGCCCTGGCGGCGACGGCGCTGCTGCACAACGAGGTTCCGGCGGTCAGGCCGAAGCTCGACATCCCCGGCGCGCTGACCGCCTCGACCGGCCTGTTCGCGATCGTCTACGGCTTCTCCAACGCGCAGACGCACAGCTGGAGCGCACCGCTGACGATCGGCATGCTCGTCGCCGGTGTCGCGCTGCTCGCCTCGTTCGTGGCGATCCAAGCCCGCAGTTCGCACCCGCTCCTGCCGCTGCGGGTCGTGCTCGACCGCGATCGCGGCGGGTCCTTCCTGGCCATGGTCCTCGCGGGGTCCGGCATGTTCGCGGTCTTTCTGTTCCTCACGTTCTACCTGCAGCAGACCCTCGGCTTCTCGCCGATCAAGACGGGCCTTGCGTTCCTGCCGATGACCGGCACGATCATCGTCTCCGCCACGGCGGGGTCCACGAAGCTCCTGCCGAAGTTCGGCCCTCGGCCGCTCATCGGCGCGGGCATGGTCACCGCGTCGGTCGGGCTCGTGACGCTCACAGGCGTTGGCGTCGACACGGCGTACGCGACGCACGTGCTGCCCGGGCTGCTGATCATGGGCGCCGGCATGGGCCTCGTCTTCAGCTCGGCGATGGCGACGGCGACGTTCGGCGTCGAGCCGAAGGACGCCGGTGTCGCGTCGGCGATGGTCAACACGATGCAGCAGGTCGGCGGGTCCATCGGCACGGCGCTGCTCTCGACGATCGCCGCGTCGGCGACGACGAGTCAGCTCGCGGGGCACGTCCCGAGCCCTGCCCTGATCTCGGATGCCGCGGTTCACGGCTACGCGACGGCGTTCTGGTGGGCGGCGGCGATCTTCGCCACCGGCGCCGTGCTGTGCACCGCGCTGCTCTCGAGCCGCAGCCGCGGGGTCGCGGCGGCCGGTGCGGAGCGCGACTCCAACACCGAGCCCGTGGCCGTCGCGGTGTAGGCGTGGGCTCCTCCGTGACGCGATGATCCGAGTCGCTGTCCTCGACGATCACGCGGCGGTTCGCGCCGGCGTGCAGGCGATCTTCGCGCCGGAGCCCGACCTGATCTTCGTCGGATCGGCTGCCGGCGAGGAGGAGGTCTGGCCGCTGCTCGGGCGCACCCGCCCTGACGTCGTCGTCCTCGACGTTCATCACCCGGGACGCGACGGCCTGGCGCTGTGCCTTGACCTCAAGCGCAGGCTCCACGCGCCGGCCGTCGTGCTCTACCCGGCAATGACGCCTGACGCGCTCGTCGTCGCGGGTGTGGTCGCGGGTGCCGACGCGGTCGTCGGCAAATCGAGCTCAAGCGGCGCGCTGCTCGAAGCGATCCGCGACGTCGCCACGGCACCGCGCATGGTGGCTCCGGTCTCCCGGCGGATGCGGGTCGGCGCAGCGGCACGGCTCGATCCCGCTGACCACGCCATCCTCGCGATGCGCCTCGCCGGAGCCACAGGCGCCGACATCGGCGCCGTGCTCGGGCTCACGGCCCCTGAGATCGCGGACCGGATCGCGGCCATCGTCGCGGCGCTGGCGTCCACCGGCCCGTCGTCTGAGGACCGGACGCGTGAGCCCGCGCCCGCCCGGAGCGTGGCCTGACGACGAGGTCGCCGGCGCCGCCGTGATGCCAGCGCTTGATCGCGGTGTGATTCGTGGGGGACGCTCACTCGGCGCTGTGCGCTGCTTCAGCGATACCCCGCGGTCACCTCCACGCTCATCGGAGCCCGCACGATCGAGCAGCTGCGGTCCAATGTCGCCTCGCTGGATGTCACCCTCGCGCCCGAGCAACTCGCGTTCTCGACGAGCCGTCGACACCGTCCCTCGATTTCCCCGCCGCCATCGCCGCCGAGATCAGCCCAACCTTCGGCTTCGGCGGGGCGACCGTGGACGGCGTCGAGCTCCCGGTGTGGCCGCAGCTGCTCACCAGCTCAGCGCGCTACTGAGTCCCGCGCCACGGACGCGCGCCCACGGCGGATGGGCCGATTGCTATCGCCCGACCGCTGCGGCGTCGACGAATGGGTTCGTGGCGATGCTCTCGCCGCGCTCGAGCGCGCCCGGCGGCGTGTAGCGATCGTGAACTCCCTATCTGTGGCCGCCGGTAGGGCAGCGCGTCGTGGGATTCGCGGTGCAGGTCGGGCGCCGGAGCCGCGTACCCGGTCTACGCCAACCGCTTGCATACAGACCTGTCTGTCTGGTACTGTTCCGTTCGAATAGTAAAAGACAGACCGTTCTGTACGAAAGGGAAGCGATGACCGCCACAAGCACCGAGATCACTTCATCCGACCGGCCTCTCCTGGGCCGACGGGCGCTCGTCACCGGCGCGACCGCAGGCATCGGAGCGGCGATCGCCACGGCGCTTGGCCGCGACGGCGCCGAGTTGCTGGTGCTGGGTCGTGACGCTGAGCGCGGCGCCGGGATCGTTACCAGCGTTCGCGACGCCGGTGGGCAGGCCGAGTTTGTTCAGGCCGACCTGGGCGATCCGGAGCGGCTCGCGGAGCTGGCCGACGAGGTCGGCGACGTCGACATCCTCGTCAACAATGCTGGGCTTTCCATCTGGGGCGCGACACCGGAGGTCGGGGTCGACGACTTCGACACGATGTTCGCCGCCAACGTTCGCGCGCCCTACTACCTGGTCGCAGCGTTCGCGCCCGGCATGGCCGCGCGTGGCCGCGGCTCGATCATCAACATCGGCAGCATGGCCGGGACGGTCGGGCTCGCCGGCGGAGCCGCCTACGGCGCGACCAAGGCGGCGGTTGCCGCGCTGACGCGCTCGTGGGCCGCTGAGTACAGCG
>JAWVGM010000163.1:0-12832 GCA_033855075.1 Solirubrobacteraceae bacterium
GAACTTTCAGGTCCTCTCGATCCCCACGATGATCCTGTTCCGCAACGGCCAGCCCGAGAAGAAGATCATCGGGGCCTTCCCGAAGAAGAAGATCATCGAGCAGCTGGAGCTCGAGCCCGCCGTGTAACGTCGCCCGCAGGTCGCCGCACCACCCGCTGCGGGCGGAGACCGGCGACCGGAGGGCGAAACCTCGATTACGCCGAAGCCGGCGCAGGCGCGGGAACGCCAAGTCCCTGTGCCACGGCGGCGCCGATGTCGGCGTCGACGTTGGCCCAGTACTCGACGATGCGCGGCTTCATCTCCGCGGTCACGTCGGGGTCGCCGGCATGACCGACGATGTTCGTGACGAGGTTGTCGCGGTCGGTCTGTGACATGACCTCGCGCACGAGCGTCCCGGGCTGACCGAAGTCGTCGTCGTCGGCGCGCAGCGTGTACGCGGTCCGCACCATGTCGCCGCTGGTGTGCCAGGTCGCCTGCTCGCCGTAGGTCTTCTCGTCCGCCGCCGGCCCGCCGGCCGTGTTCGGCGCGTAGACCGGGTCGCCCGGATTCTCGAATCGCATCGCGCCGTCCTTGTTGTAGCTGTGAACCGGGCACCGCGGACGGTTGACCGGCAGCTGCAGGTAGTTGGGCCCGATCCGGTAGCGGTGCGTGTCCGGGTAGCTGAACAGCCGCCCGAGCAGCATCTTGTCCGGTGACGGGCCGATGCCCGCCGGCATGTTCGCCGGCTCGAACGCGGCCTGCTCGACCTCGGCGAAGTAGTTCTCCGGGTTCCGGTCGAGCACCATGCGGCCGACCTCGATCTCCGGGTAGTCGCCGTGCGGCCACACCTTCGTCAGGTCAAACGGGTTGAAGCGATAGTCCGCGGCCTCGTCGAACGGCATGATCTGGACCTTGAGCGTCCACGACGGCGCGTCGCCGGACTTGATCGAGTCCCACAGGTCGGCGCGATGGAAGTCCCGGTCCTCGCCGGCCATGTCGGTCGCCTCGGCGTCGGTGAAGTTCTCGGGGCCCTGGTCGGTCTTGAAGTGGTACTTGATCCAGAACTTCTCGCCGCCCGCGTTGACCCACATGAACGTGTGGCTGCCGTAGCCGTTCATGTGGCGGAAGGTCTTCGGCGTCCCGCGATCGCTCATGAGGATCGTGACCTGGTGGGCGGACTCCGGCTTCAGGGTCCAGAAGTCCCACTGCATGTTGTTGTCTCGGCGATCGGTGTCGGCGCGGCGCTTCTGGGAGTGGATGAAATCCTGGAAGTTCGAGGGATCACGGACGAAGAACACCGGCGTGTTGTTGCCCACGAGGTCGTAGTTGCCCTCCTGCGTATAGAACTTCAGCGCGAAGCCACGGGGGTCGCGCAGCGTGTCGGGCGAGCCGAGCTCGCCGGCGACCGTCGAGAAGCGCGCGAACATCGGCGTCGTCTTGCCGGCGCCGTTGAACAGGTCGGCGCGCGTGTACTGCGACATGTCCTGCGTGACCTCGAAGAACCCGTGCGCGCCAGAGCCCTTGGCGTGGACGACGCGCTCGGGCACGCGCTCCCGGTTGAACTGCGCCATCTTCTGGATGACGTAATGGTCCTGAAGCAGGATCGGGCCGTCGGGCCCGACCGTCAGCGAGTGGCTGTCGCTCGGCGCCGGGATGCCGGCGTCGGTGGTGGTCGGCGGTGGCGTCTTCTCGTCGCTCATGCGGCTCCTCGTGGTTCGTCGACAGTGGTCTGGCACGCCGGGCACAGGCCCCAGTACGTGACATCCGCCTCGTCGAGGAGATACCCCGACGGGCCATCGGGAATCCGCCTCTCGGCGGATGCCGCGACGGGCGTTAGACTTCGCTGCGTACACGAAGCGGTGTGTCGGCGGCTCAGCCGCCGGGGCATCAGCGGTGCGCCGCGACCATCGAATATGGATCGCGTCTCCAGCGGGTCGCCCGATGTCGGTTGCAACCGGGGTCAGGGACAACGGCCCGCTGGTTGTCGTGGCGCGAGTGTTTCTCCCCTACGTCCGGAGGGCGCATCAGGTGTCGGGGGCCGTCGGATCCACCCCGGCGTTGAGGCGGCGCAGATCCTCCCGCGTCGCGTCGTCGAAGTAGCTGCGAGAGAGCTTGCTGCGAGCGTTGAGCAGCGTGCGCAGCGCATGGTCGTTGAACGCGGCGCCATAGAAGACAGCCTCGGTCACGTCCGCCCCGTTGAAGTCCGCACCCTCGAGGACCGCGCCCTTGAAGTGGACGCTCGTCACGGCGGCATCGACGAACAGCGCGTAGCCGCAGTCTGCGCCGTCGAGTTTTGCGGCATCCAGGCGCGCGCGCGTGAGGCGCGCGCGGCCCAGCGAACTCCCGCCCAGCTCCGCCTGGTCGAGCCGCGCGTCCGTGAGATCGGCGCCCTCGAGCGACATGGTGCCGCTGCACCCCGACAGGTCTGCCCGCACGAGCCGCGCGTCGGCAAGGTTCGTTCCTTGGACGCGCGCGCCCTGCAACCTGATGCCCTCGGCGTTCAGCCCCGTCAACGCAAGATCGTGAAGGTCGACGTCGCGTAGCTCGACACCTCGAAGGTCCAGCTCCGCGACATCGAGCCCGCGCGCCAGGCAACCGCGCATGACGTCGACAAACTCGCGGGCGAGCGCGCGATCGCTCGTCTGAAACGGCTCGGCGGTCAACACCCCGCCGAGGAGCAGGACGAGCCGTCGGCGATAGCCCGCGGTGTGCGAGAAGTGCCGGATGCCGACAACCGCGCTGACCCGCTCGCGGGGAGAGTCGGACGCGAGCAGTTTGCCGAGCGCGATGAAACGCTCCTCCTCACGCTGCCTGCCGGCAGCCTCGCGCTCCTCGCGCGCCTTCTCGCGCTCCTCCCGATGGCGCGTGAGCTCGGCTTCGTGCTCGTCGCGCGCCGTGGTGCGCTCGGCGACGCGCGTCGCTTCCTCGGCCCTGCGCTGCGCGGTCTGCTGACGCAGCGTGGCCATCAGGCCGCCTGCCGCGATGAGCACCGTGAACGCGGTGAAGATGAGCGGCAGCCCTCCAACAAGCGGCTTGGAGTCGTGCTGGAGCTTGCGAACCTCGGCGCGCAGCTTCGCGGTCTCGAGCCCGGTCTTATCGAGGCCCTTGAGCTGCCGGTCGGAGATGTCACCGCCGCCGGAGACTTGGACCGCGATCACAACGGCGAGGACGACCAAGATGGCAACGAGCCACAGCGGGGTACGCGTTTTCAGAAACCCCAGCATCGCGCGCACCGTACCCCGCGCGCCGGCGCTGCCACAAGGTGCTCGCCCCGCGGCGTCAGCCGGTCAGGAAATCGTCAACTGGAGATCTCCGGCTGGCCCTCCTCGGGGATTCCCGGCTGCGGGCTCTGCGGAGGCGCGTCCTCGTCGTCCTCGTCGGCGACGCCCAGCGGGGGCGCCTCGAGCGCGCCGTCCGGCATGCCGCTGATGGCGTCGTCGTCGGGTTCGGCGTCGCCTGCGTCAGGTTCGCGTTCCATGGATCCTCCGATCAAGCGCGCGTGACCGAGATGTGCAGCTCGCGGCCCTCGATCTGCATGATCTCGCCTGTTGGGATGTGGTCGCTCGCCCCGTTGTAGGAGATCTCGAGCGCGAGCACCTCGCCGGCGAGGTAGGACTCGTGCTCGCGCGCGGCGTCGAGCAGCTCGTCGTCGCCGCCGAGCAGCAGCGTGATGCGGTCCTCGACGGCGAGCCCCGCCGCCTTGCGCGCGTTCTGCACCGCGTGGACGACCTCGCGCGCGAGGCCCTCGCGGCGCAGCTCGGCGTCGAGTGAGAGCTCGAGCGCCACCGCGTGCGAGCCCTCGCGCTCGAGCTGGTAGCCGTCCAGCGGCGCCATGACGATCTGCACGTCCTGCGCGCTGAGCTCGTGATCGTGACCGTCCACGAAGATGCCGACGGCGCGCCCGGCGCGCAGCGCCTCGGCGACGTGATCGGCATCGAGCGCCGCGATCCCGTCTGCGACCCGCGGCATGGCCTTGCCGAAGCGCGGGCCGAGGGTGCGGTAGTTGGGCTTCAGCGTGTAGGAGCCCAACTCACCGGCCTCGGCGACGAAGCGCAGCTGCTTGATGTTGAGCTCCTCGCGAACGACATCCGCCAGGCGCTCGATGGCGGCGCGCTCGGGGCCGGCCGCGACGACGACCGCCTCGTGCAGCGGCTGGCGGAGCTTGAGCTTCGCCGCCGCCCGCGCCGCGAGGCCGAGCCGGACCGTCTCGCGCGCGATCGCCATCGCGTCCTCGAGCTCCTCGTCGCGCGGGCCCGGCTCGGGCCAGTCCGTCAGGTGCACGCTGGGCTCGCTGCCGTCCAGACCCTCGTAGAGCTCGTCGGCCAGGAACGGGACGAACGGCGCCAGCAGCTGCGCGGTCGTGACGAGGCTCTCGCGCAGCGTGGCGTGCGCGGAGGCGTCGCCGACCCAGAAGCGCCGTCGCGAGCGGCGCACATACCAATTGGAGAGGTCGTCGACGAACTCGGCGATGGCGCGGCCGGCCGTCGTCGCGTCGTAGGCCTCCAGGCGCTCTGTGACGAGCGTCGTCGTCGCGCTCAGGCGCGAGCGGATCCAGCGATCGAGGTCGGTCGGCTGGGCGGGCGGGTCCGTTTCCCCCGCGGGATAGAGCGTCGAGAACGCGTACGTGTTCCACAGCTGACGCAGGAACAGGCGCACGCCCTCGCCGATCGCGTCCTCGGAGAAGCGGTATCCGTCCCACGGCTGCTTGGACGTGAAGAAGTACCACCGCAACGCGTCGGCGCCGAACCGGTCGATGATCTCCCATGGCGCAACGACATTGCCGACGGACTTCGACATCTTCTTGCCCTCGGCGTCGGTGATGAGGCCGAGGCAGACGACGTGGTCATAGGGCTTCTCGCCGCCGCGCAGCAGCGCCGAGACGGCGAGCAGTGAATAGAACCAGCCGCGCGTCTGATCCAGCGCCTCGCAGATGAAGTCCGCCGGGTAGAGCGCCTCGAGATCGAAGCCGTCCTGAAACGGCGCGTGGCGCTGGGCGAACGGCATCGCTCCGGAGTCAAACCAGACATCGATCACCTCGGGAACGCGGGTCGCCGTGTCGCCGCACTGCGGACAGTCGAACGTGACGTCGTCGACGAAGGGGCGGTGAGGATCCTCGAGCGTCATGCCCGAGCGCTCCTCGAGCTCGGCGATCGAGCCGATCACCGTGACATGCGTGTTCTCGCAGCGCCAGACCGGCAGCGGCGTGCCCCAGTAGCGCTCGCGCGACAGCGCCCAGTCGACGTTGTTGTCGAGCCAGTTGCCGAAGCGGCCGTGCTTGATGTGCTCGGGATGCCAGGTGACCTGCTCGTTGGCGGCGATCAGGTCGTCGTGGCGCTGCGTCGTGCCGATGTACCACGACGGCTTCGCGTAGTAGAGCAGCGGCGTCCCACAGCGCCAGCAGTGCGGGTAGGCGTGCTCGTACTCCTCGGCGCGCAGCAGGCGCCCGCGCGCGCGCAGGTCCTCGACGAGGTCGCGGTCGGCGTCCTTGACGAAGCGACCGGCGTACGGGCCGATGCGCTCGTCATACGTGCCGTCGAGCTTGACGGGGTTGACGACGTTCAGCCCGTACTGCTCGCCGAGGCGGAAGTCGTCCTCGCCGAAGGCGATCGCCGTGTGCACGAGGCCGGTGCCGTCGTCCGCGCTGACGAAGTCGCCGAGCAGGACCGTGTGGCCGCGCTCGCCGTACTCCTCGGGACCGAGGTAGGGAAAGGGCGCCTTGTAGCGCACGCCGTCCATCGCGGCGCCCGGGAACCGGTCGAGGATCTTCACGCCCGCGCCGAGCACGTGTTCGACGAGCGACTCGGCGACGACGACCGGCGCATCGAGCGTGCCGGTCTTCGCGCGCACATAGATCATCTCGGGATCGACGGCGACGGCGGCGTTTGACACGAGCGTCCAGGGGGTCGTCGTCCAGATGAGCAGCTCGTCGCCGGCCTGCAGCGGCCCGCCGTCCTGGGCGACCTCGAAGCGCACGTAGATGGAGGGATCGACGACGTCCTGGTAGCCGAGCGCGAGCTCGTGACTCGACAGCGCCGTGCCGCAGCGCGGGCAATAGGGCACGACCTTGTAGCCCTCGTAGAGCAGGCCCTGGTCGGCGATGCGCTTGATCGCCCACCAGACCGACTCGACGTAGTCAGCGTCGAGCGTGCGGTACGCGTCGTCGAGGTCCAGCCAGAAGCCGATGCGCTCCGTGAGCGCGTTCCAATCCTCGAGGAACGTGAAGACCGACTCGCGGCACTTCGCGTTGAACTCAGCGATGCCGTACTCCTCGATCTCCTCCTTGGACTTGATGCCCAGCTGCTGCTCGACCGCGATCTCGACCGGGAGGCCGTGGCAGTCCCAGCCGCCGCGGCGCTCCACGTAATAGCCGCGCATGGTGCGAAAGCGGGGAAAGATGTCCTTGAACGCGCGGCTGAGGACGTGGTGCACGCCGGGCCGGCCGTTCGCGGTCGGCGGGCCCTCCCAGAACACCCACGGCTCAGACCCTTCCCGGCGGCGCAGCGACTCGCGGAACACGTCGCGCTCGCGCCAGCGCTCGAGCACCTGCCGCTCGAGGTCGGGGAAGGACTGCTGCGGATCGACAGGACGGCGCGCCATGGACGAGCAAGTGTAGGAAGCGGCGGCGCGCAGGGTTCGAACAGCAGCGATGAAGGATGACGGAGCGACGCGCTGCGGTGGATTTCGCCCGCGTGCGTAAGTGACCAACCGTCGACGCGGGCTTCACGGCCGGTCACTGATCCACGTATGACGTGAGGAATCGACCGACCGCCGCGGCGCCGCGCGCGATCGGTCGCTTATGCACCTCGCGGCGCGCCTCCGGTCACCGTGCGACAGCGGACCCTTCTCTCATTCATTGCTGTTGCTCGAACCCTGAACCAGGCCAGGCCCGAGGCCGGGCGCCGCCTGAGGAGTCTGCGTCTCCTCAGGCGGCGAGTTTGCGGCAGATCTGGGCGAGCGACCGCTTCTCGCCCTCGTCGAGCACGGCGAAGGCGGCCGCGACACGCTCTGAGTGCTCCGGGAACAGCCGATCGACGATCTCGCTGCCGCGCGGCGTGATCGCCACGGTCGCGGCGCGGCGGTCGCTGGCGAGCCGCCGGCGCGTGACGAGCGCGCGCTGCTCGAGCGTTGTCACGACCTCGGTCGCGTTCGCCTTCGACGTGCGCAGGCGCGCGCGGAGGATGCGCAGCTCGAGCTCGCCGCCAGCCGTCGTGAGAATGACGAGCACGGAGAAGCCGGTCGCCGACAGACCCTCGCGCTCGAGGTCGGAGCTGAGCCGGCGCCGGACGGAGGCCTCCGCGCGCAGCAGGGATTCGAGGGCGCGGTGGGCGAGCGGGTCACCGGGCACGAGGGTCATTTCAGGCCAGACGCTACCCGCCGGGCCGGACGCCGCGCCGGGCGGGGGCGGGACGCAATCAGTCCGTCAGGAGATCTGTGCGAGCGTCGCGCGGCGGCGCGGCGCGAAGTTCTCAGGCGCGTTCAGCCGGGCCAGAAGCAGGTCGCGCGCGCCGAGGGCGCTCGTGCCCAGCCGCGGCACCGCGGAGGCGTCCGCCTCGGGCAGCGCGCCGCGGAAGTCGAGGATCTCGACCTCGTCGGACATGCGCCGCGCCTGGTATGCGATGCGCCCGAGCGCATCCAGCCACGCCCGGCGCCCCGTGAGGACGACGAGCCGCGGGTTGAGCGTGTGCAGCACGTGGGCGAGACGGCTCGAGTCGAGCTCCGCCGTGAGCATGAGCGTGCGCATGCCGGCGCGGCGCAGGCACAGCTCGAGCGCCTGGGCGTGCAGCGCGTCGATGTCGCACGGGACGCTCGCGTCGAAGATCAGCACGCCCTCGGGCCGCGACGCCGCGGGCGCAACGCGCTTGGCCGCGGCCAGCCAGCCCGTCGCCCAGCGCCACGCGAACCCCAGCTCGGCGGTGGGGGGCTCGTTCTCACCGACGGCGAAGGCGTCGACCGCCGGCAGCAGCACCTCCTCGACCGTGCGCTCGACGGAGCGCACCGCGAGGCTCTCCTCGAGGATCCGGTCGGCCTCGATCTCCGCGAAGCGCCGCAGCGCCGACCGCAGCCGGGTCGGCGACGAGGGGCCGCAGCCTCGCTCGCGAGCCATCGAGATCGCCGAGGAGACGTTGTGCGTCTCCTCGAAGGCCTGGCGCAGCGCCTCGACCTCGGCGAGATCGAACTGCCGGTGACCGCCGGCGGTGCGGCGCGGTGTGGGATAGCCGAAGCGGCGTTCCCAGGACCGCAACGTATTTGGGCTTACGCCCAACATGGCCGCCGCGGCGTGGGTGCGTAGGACACTCATCGTGAGCTTTATCGAGGCTCGTCAGCGGATGGGCAAGGCACGCAACGCCTCATCCAGCAACGGCTCGATCGGCACAGGTTACGGAAGTTCAGCCCCCGTAGGGGCTGAACGACCAGAAAATTCCTACCCGGTCAGGACGAGCAGCGCCGCGTGCGGCGGACCGCAGGCGCCGACGCGGGCACGGAAGCGCACGCCGAATTCGTGGCGCGGGCGCACGACGGCCGAGCGCGGCTCGCCCGTCGACGAGGCCGCGTCGACGAGCAGAGCGAGCAGGTTGGCCGCACTCGGCGCGTTGGCGTCGGCCGGCACGAGGAAGTCCGCGATGTGCTTGTTGACCGCGTCGGTCTCGTCGATCCCCAACAGCTCCTCGGCTCGGGCCGACACCGCGCAGACCGACAGCGTCGAGTCGATGACGAGGAACGGCTCGTCGAGGCCGGGGGCGATGTCCGAGCACGCCTGGAGGACGAGCCCGAGGCCGCAGTGGCTGCAGACGCGGGAGGTTGCGACCGCGCCCGGCCGGGGGGCGACGCCGCAGTGACCGCAGAACGAGACGAGCTCCTGCCCGCGATCGTCGAACTCGACCGGACGGACGGCGTGCAGCCTCACAGGCTGGCCTCACGGGTTTCGCCGGCGTGTCGCATCGGGACGACGGGCGCGTCGTCCTCGAAGACGCCGCTGCGCTCGTCGATGAGCGCGATCAGCTGGCGGTGCGCGCCGAACGGGCTCTCGGGCAGGACGCGCGCGCCGGTCGTGCGCACCTGGCCATTGTTCTGCCGGCGACGGAAGAGTGCGATGGGCAGCGCACCCGCGGCGGCGCGTACGCGATATGCCCAGCGTGCGACGTCGTCGTCGGACACATCCCCGCCGGCGATCACGACGCCGTCGGGCGACAGCGACTCCACGACCTCGCCGAGGCCGGACAGGCCGCCGACGGGAAGTGAAATGACGCGCACGCCGGCGCGACCGCAGAACAGCTCGAAGGCGCGGACGCCGAGCGCATCGGGATCGAGCTCGTTGCGCGTCGCGTCGCCGACGAGCACGGCGAGCGGGCGCACCGGCGGCGGGGCCAGGCGCTGTGCGCGGCGCAACCACCCGTCTGCCCAGCGCGCGGCGAACGCCCAGGGCGCACTGTCGGTCCCGTGCCGCGTGGCGAGCTCGTCGAGCGAGCGCAGCAGAACCTCCTCGACCGAGCGCTCCACGGAGCGCAGCGCGAGCGCAGACTCCATCGCGGCATCCGCGCGGTCGAGCTCGAACGAGGCGAGCGCGCCGACGAGCGTGTGCGTGTCCGTGCTGAGCGCCTCGCGCGCACGACTGACGGCGCTCGAGATCGACAAGCCCTGCTGCAGCGCATCGCGCAACGCGGAGACCTCGCCGTGCGTGTACAGCCGGTGCCGGCCGGCCGATCGCTGCGGTTTGGGGTACCCGAACCGGCGCTCCCAGGCGCGAAGCGTATTCGGGCTCACGTTGAGAAGCGAGGCAGCCTCGCTCGTCTTCAGAGTGCGCATGTGCAGATCATCGGACCAAATCAGTGCAGTTGCAAACCCGACCCGGGGCAAATTGCATACCTTCGTCCACGAAAGCTGAGAATTTCGACGAGCCTGGTTACGTTCGGCGGCCCATTCACCCCACCGGGAGGTCACGATGACCAAGCTCACCCAGATGAAGTACCGCTCGTACCCGTTCCTGATCGGCGCCATCACCGTGTTCGCCGTTTACGGCGGCTCGTTTAGCAAGCACTGATCCTTGCTGACCGCTGCGCGCCGGCCGATACGGTTAGCGCGTGACGGCTCGTAGCATCGAACCTAGGCCGAGGATCGCCGTCGCGGCGTCGGTCGCGATCGTCGGGGCGGCGATTCCGGTCCTGCTCGTGGTTCGCGGCGGCGACCTCGTTCAGCCGCTGACGCTCATCCTCGCCGTAGGCGCCGCTGGGAGCGCCATCGCAGCGTCGCAATGGCAGGGAGCGACGGACATCTCCGCGTCTTTCGTGTGCCTGACGCTCGCCACCGCGTTCGCCGGACCGCGCGCGGCGTTTGTCATCCCGGTCGTGGCCGAGCTCAGCGCGTGGGTCGTGCGCCGCTACCGGCTCATCATGCTGCCGGTCAACATCGCCGCGATCGCCGTTCCCAACCTCCTGGCGGCGGTCGTCTTCCAGTGGCTGGCCGGGGGCGCGTTCGACGCGAGCTTCGAGGACCTCGCGGGGCTCGCGCTCGTCGCCGTCGGATACCTGGTGGTGAACTTCGTCCTGCTCGGCCTGCTCGGGCTGCTCGCCGACGGCGGGACGCTGCGCGGCGAGCTGCGGCCGCCGCGCGAGCTCCTGCCCTCGCTCGCGCTCACCGTGGCGCTGACGCTGGCGATCGCGGGCGTCTACGCGCGGTACGGAACCGCAGCCGGCGTGTTCGTCGTGCTCATCATCGTCGCCTTCGCGTACATGTCACGGCTCGTCGTGATCGCGCGCGAGCGCACGGGCCAGTACGCGTCCCTGTCGTGGGGTGTGCTGTCCGCGCTCGTGCGGTCGCTCGACCGCCGCGACGGGCGCACCGCTCGACACAGCGCGGCGGTCGCGGCGTTCGCCCGCGACATCGCCACCCAGTACGGGATGGGCAAGCAAGCCGCCGAGCTCGCGCATACGGCCGGGCTCCTGCACGACATCGGGCGCTTCGCGCTGCCCGACCGCGTCATGGAGCGCCACGGGACGCTGACCGAGGATGACTGGGAGGCGATCCGCCAGCACCCCGAGCTCGGCGCGGACCTGCTCCAGGACCTCGGCGTCTACGGCCCGGTGGCGCAGATCGTCCGGGCCCACCACGAGCGCATCGACGGCCGCGGCTACCCCGATGGACTGAAGGGCGATGACATCCCGCAGATCGCCCGGATCGTCGCGGTCGCGGAGGTCTACGACACGCTCACCGCCGAGGACACCTACCGCGACCGGATGACGTCGTTTCAGGCGATGACCGAGATGCGGCGCGTCGCCGGCCGCCAGCTCGACAGCCGCTTCGTCGAGGCGCTCGCGACGCTGCTCGCCGGGCGCGGCCTGGACTACCGGCACGCCGACCTCGCCGACTTCGACCGCGAGCTCGCCATGGCGAACCGCATCGCCGACGCCGTCTCCAACGACGCGCCGCGGGCCGGGGCAAGCGGCGGCGCGGCCGCCGGCGAGCCCGTCCTCTGAGCGCGCTCAGCGCGCGACGGCGGCGCCGACGATCGCCCAGCGCCGGCTGCGCAGGCGCCGGCCGAGCGTGAGCAGGCGGACCGCCATCAGCGCCAGCAGGCCCGCCCACACGCCCTGGATGCCCCATCCGGCCGCGAGGGCGATGAGCGCGATCGGGACGTAGGTGCCCAGGCCGGCGAGCAGCATCGAGCCGGCGAGGTAGCGCGTGTCGCCCGCGCCGATGAGGATCCCGTCAAGCGCGAACACGACCGCCGCCGCGGGCTGCATGAGCGCGAACATCGCCCAGATCGCCTGCGCGCGGTCGATGACGTGCGGATCGTCGGTGAACGCGTGCGGCAGGACGCCGGACAGCGCGAGCAGGATCGCGCCGAAGAGCCCGCCTGCGACGAACGCCCACGTGAGCGTGCGCAGCGCGGCCGAGTGCGCGCCGTCCGCGTCCCCGGCGCCGAGCGCCCGCCCGACGAGCACCTGCGCGGCGATCGCGATCGCATCGAGCACGAGCGCGCCGAAGACGAACAGGTTCATCGCGATCTGGTGCGCCGCGAGCGATGCCTCGCCGACGCGCGCGAGGATCGCGCTCGCGGTCGCGAACGCGAGGAGCAGCGCCGCCGACCGGACGAAGAGCTCCCCCGAGATGCGCAGCAGCGGCCGCACGAGCTCCAGGCGCGGCGCGCGCGAGGCGGCGGGCGTGCGCAGGAGCAGCCAGGCGAACGCCGCGCCCATCGCGATCTGGGCGATGACGGTCCCGAGCGCGGAGCCATCCAGGCCGGTATGCAGCCCGTAGACGAGCCACAGCTCGAACGCGACGTTCGCGATCTGCGCCGCGACGACGATCACAAGCGGGGTGCGCAGGTCGCCGATCCCGCGCAGGTAGCCCTGGCCGGCGAGCGCGACCAGGGCCGGCGGCAGCCCGGCCGCGCTGAGCCGCAGGTAACGCGCCGCGAGGTCTGCCGTCTCGCCCTGGCCGCCGAGCAGGGTGATGAGCGGGTCGGCGAGGGCCACGCACGCGAGCGCCAGCGTGCACCCGATCGCCATCGCCAGCCACAGCGATTGCGCGGCCAGCTCGCCCGCGCGCGGTTCGTCGCCGGCGCCGTGCAACCGCGCGACCTGCGCGGTCGTGCCGTACGTCAAGAAGATGCACAGCGAGACGAGCGTCGTCAGGACGGTCGCGGCGAGCGCGAGCGCGGCGAGCTGCGGAGTGCCCAGGTGACCGACGATCGCGGTGTCGACGAGGAGGTACAGCGGCTCGGCGGCGAGCGCCCCGAGCGCGGGCAGGGCAAGGCGCGCGATGTCGCGGTCGTGGGGCGAGCGCATCACGCGCCTGACTCTACGATGGCCCTCATGGCGGGCCGGACCGCATCCTTCGCGCTGCTCCTCTCGCT
>JAWVGM010000164.1:0-12766 GCA_033855075.1 Solirubrobacteraceae bacterium
AGCATCGAGATCCGGGCGGCACTCACGCTCTCGGCCCTCCGGCGGGCGGATGCTCCAATGTGACTCCACGTTCTTGGTCATCGGACGTTTTTGCGCTTTGCTTGAGAGCTTGAGCGCGCAAACGTGATCCGGGACGAATGTCCGGGCCGTCGAGGTGCGCTTCTTTATGCGAACCGAAGCTGCGCGCCGAGGCCGGACCGCGTGCAGGCGGCGGCGATGGCGTGGTGCCGGGCACCCGCGGAGACGAGCAGCCCAAGCTCCGCGTCGCACCCGTGACAGGCGGCGCGCGCCCACCGCAGCAACACGAGCCCGGCGCTGTCGATCACGACGAGATCGCGCAGATCCACCATCACGTGCCGGGCCCCGCTCGCGAGCGCGTCCTCGATCGCGTTCTTCAGGCACATCGTCGTGTGGCGGTCGACCCCGCCGCGGGCGTCCAACTCGGCGACGATCCGGTGGGGCCGGGTGGTCTCACCGAACAGCGGTGTCGCGGGGCTTGGGGCGATACGAGTCCGGGTGCGCATGACATCTCCCGGTCCGATAACGAATGCCGGGATCACCGCAGCCCACGTGTGGCGAACGACTGCCCACGACCAGCAAGACGCCGAACAACCATCTCAGCCTGATTCTCGACGCGGAGTTGACCCTAGCAAGGCGGTTCGGCGGGCTTTTGGGGAGCGCCTACACTGATGAGGTAGCGCCGATGGCTCGGGGTCTTGTACGTCTTCCTCGCTTGCGAGCTGCGCTGGATGCGAGGAGGACGAGAATTAGGCGGGCGTCATGCCCGACACAGAATCGATTGCCGTCCAGGACGGCGCACCCGTCCGGTCGCTTTCAGCTGCGATCTCGAATGCCGTGGTGGGCCTACTCCACGATTACACGGGCCGCGGGCCCACGAAGGTACGCACCACGATCGCGCCGGATGCGATCGTCGTCACGCTGCGCGACAGCCTGACGAAGGCCGAACGCACGCTTGCGGCTCGGGGACAGTCCGGCGAGGTGCTCTCCATGCGCCGCGCGTTTCAGGACACGATGCGCGAGGACCTCATCATCGCCGTGCAGGCGCTGACCGGTCGCACGGTCGAGGCGTTCCTCAGCGACAACCTCCACGACCCCGATGTGGCGGTCGAGATCTTCCTCCTGCACCCCGACGAGAACGGCGCTCATAAGGCGGGCTGACGGACACCGGACGCCGCCGGGCTGCTCTACCCTCGGAGCGTGCTCGAACACCTCGTTTCGCAGATCGAGGCGCGCTTCGCGGACGCCCAGAAGGAGATGTCCGACCCGGACGTCTTCGCCGACCGCAACCGTGCCGCGGCGGCCGGGCGTGCCTACCGTCAGCTCGAGCCCGCGGCCAAGCTCGCTGAGGCATGGCGGGCCGCGGTCGACGACGAGTCCTTCGCCCGCGAGATGCTCGACGCAGGGGAGGATCCCGACGAGGCACGCGAGATGCTGTCCGCCGCGCGCGCGGAGATCGAGCGCCTCGAGGAGGAGATCCGCGTGGCGATGGCGCAGCGCGATCCCAACGACGACAAGAACGTCATCGTCGAGATCCGCGCCGGCGCGGGCGGCGACGAGGCCGGGCTGTGGGCCGCCGACGTGTTCCGGATGCTCACGAAGTACGCCGAGGCCCGTGGCCTGCAGGTCGAGACCCTCCAGGTCGAGGACGGCGCCTACACGTTCGCGATCAAGGGCGACGGCGCGTACTCGATCTTCAAGTTCGAGGGCGGAACGCACCGGGTTCAGCGCGTGCCGGCCACCGAGTCCCAGGGCCGCATTCACACGTCGACCGCGACGGTTGCCGTGCTCCCCGAAGCCGAGGACGTCGACGTGCAGATCGACCCGAACGACCTCCAGATCGACGTCTATCGCTCGTCCGGTCCCGGCGGGCAGTCGGTGAACACGACGGACTCAGCGGTGCGGATCACGCACAAGCCGAGCGGCATCGTCGTGTCGATGCAGGATGAGAAGTCCCAGCTGCAAAACCGCGAGCGGGCGATGCGCGTCCTGCGCGCGCGCCTCTATGACCAGGCGCTGGCCGAGCAGCAGGCCGAGCTCGCCGCCGACCGCCGCTCGCAGGTGGGGACCGGCGAGCGCGCCGAGAAAATCCGCACCTACAACTACGGCGAGCGGCGCGTCACCGACCACCGGATCAAGCTCACCGCGCACAACCTCGACGACGTCCTCGCCGGTGCCCTGGATGAGTTCACGGCGGCGCTTCAGTCCGACGAGAAGCGCCGGGCGCTGGAGCTCCAGGCGACGGCGTGATGACCGCGTTCGGCGCCGTGCCGGTGCGCGACGCGCTGGACTCCGCGGTCATCGCGATCACCGCCGCGGGATCCGAGACGCCGCGGCTGGACGCCGAGTTGCTGCTTGCCGATGCGCTCGGCGTCGATCGCGCAGCGCTGTTCCTGGATCCCGATCGCGGGGTGTCGGGACCAGCGGTGCGCGCCTTCCAGGACGCGGTACGGCGCAGGTCGGCCGGCCGCGAGCCCGTCGCTTACATCCTCGGCCGGCGCGGCTTTCGCCATCTCGAGCTCGAGGTCGACGAGCGCGTGCTCGTGCCGCGTCCCGAGACCGAGCTCCTCGTCGAGGTCGGGCTCTTGCTGCCGACCGGCGCGCGCGTCGCCGACGTGGGCACCGGCAGCGGCGCGATCGCGCTGGCGCTCAAGCACGAGCGCCCGGACCTCGACGTGGTCGCCACCGACATCAGCTCCGACGCGCTAGCCGTGGCGCGCGCGAACGCGCAGCGGCTCGGCCTGGAGGTGACGTTCGCCCGGGCGGACCTGCTCGACCGCGTGGGCGACGTCGACGCGGTGCTGTCCAATCCGCCGTACGTCGCCGAGCGCGCCCGCGCGACGCTCGCGCCGGAGATCACCCGCCACGAGCCGCCCGGCGCGCTGTTTGCCGGGGAGGACGGCCTCGACGTCATCCGCCGGCTCGTGCCGGCGGCGGCCGGGGCGCGGCTGCTCGCGGTGGAGGTGGGTCGCGGCCAGGCGGACGCGGTCGCGGGGCTCATGGGCGCGGAGGGCTTCGGGGCCACGGAGGTCCACCGCGACCTCGCCGGGATCGAGCGCGTGGTCGTGGCCACGCGGTGAGCGCCCCGGAGCGCGACGCCGAGGCCTTCGAGCGCTGCCTCGCGGCCGGCGGGGTGGCGGTGTTCGCCGCGGACACGGTTTACGGCCTCGCCTGCGATCCGGAGTCCGAGGCCGCGGTCGGGCGCCTGTACGAGCTCAAGGGACGCCCGTCCGCGAAGCCCGCGGCCGTCATGTTCTTCTCGCCGCAGGCCGCGTGGGCCGCGCTGCCCGAAATCGGGGAGCGGACGCGCGCCGCGCTCGACCAGTTGCTGCCGGCGGGCCTCACGGTCCTGCTGCCCAACCCCGAGCGGCGCTTCCCGCTCGCGTGCGGACCGGACCCCGAGACGCTCGGGCTGCGGGTGCCGGCGCTCGACACGCTGGCCGCGGTCACGCGCCCGGTGCTGCAATCCAGCGCGAACCTCGCGGGGGAAGCGGAGGCCCGGCGTCTCGGCGACGTCGATGCCGCGCTGCGGGCTGGCGCCGACCTCGTGCTCGACGGCGGCGAGCTGCCGGGGACGCCGTCGACGGTCGTCGACCTGCGGGGCTACGAGGCCGCCGGCGGTTGGTCGGTCGTGCGCCCGGGCGCCGTCGGAGCCGATGCGCTGGGCGCTGTGCTCCGATAGCGGTCCCAACGCACCGATTTGCTGTTCCAGGGGCATCGATGCGGGGTGCGTACCATGGCGCCATGCGCATCGCCCTCGCCTCAGATCACGCCGGATACGAGCTCAAGGAGCACGTCAAGACGCTGCTTCACGACGACGGGCACGAGGTCGTCGACCTCGGTCCCGAGACCGATGAGTCCACCGACTACCCGCGCTTCGCCGCACCCGCGGCGCGGCTCGTCGCGTCCGGGGACGCCGAGCGCGGCGTGCTCGTGTGCGGATCCGGCGTCGGCGTCGCCATCGTCGCCAACAAGGTTCCGGGGATCCGCGCCGTCAACGCCCACGATGTCGAGGAGGCCGAGCTCGCCCGAGCGCACAACGACGCGAACGTCGTGACGCTCTCCGGGCGGCGCCTGCAGGGAGAGCAGGCCGATGCCATCGTTCGCGCGTTTATCGCGGGCGAGTTCGAGGGCGGGCGCCACGCGCGGCGCGTCGCGCTCATCGAAGACAGCCCCGCGTAGATGGCCTGACAGACCGGGTCGACGGATACAGTCGGGGTCGTGCTCGATGAGCTCGACGCACTGAAGGTATTCGCGATTGCGCTGGCGCTGACGGCGGCCCTGACGCCGTTGACGATGCGCGTGGCCCGCCGCCTCGGGGCGATCGACGCCTCGCGCGGTCGCGGCCTGTCGCCCGGCGGCACCCCGCTGCTCGGCGGCTTGGCGATCTTTGTGGGCGGGATGGTGGCGGGCCTCATCGTGCTGCCCGGCACCGACGAGCTCAACGGCATCCTCGCGGGCGCGGCGCTGATCACGCTCGTCGGCGCGCTCGACGACCGCTTCGACCTGCACCCGTTCGTCAAGCTCCTCGGCCAGATCGCCGCGGCCACGATCCCCGTGCAGGCGGGGCTCATGGTCGGCAACGTCACGATCCCGTTCGTCGGCGCGCTTGACTTCGGCGGCGCCGGCGGGCCGCTGACGGTGCTCTTCCTCGTCGCGATCATGAACGTCGTCAACCTGTCGGACGGCATCGACGGGCTCGCCGCCGGGGTCTGCGCGATCAGCGCGGCGACGCTCGCGGTCATCGCCTTCGACCTCGGGCGAAACCACGCGGGCATCCTCGCCGCGCTCACGGCCGGGGCGGCGCTGGGGTTCCTCATCCACAACTTCCATCCCGCGTCGGTGTACATGGGCGACTGCGGGTCGAACCTCCTCGGGCTGATGCTCGGCTGCATCGCGGTGCTCGGCTCGGTGAAGACGCAGGCCGCCCTCGCGCTCGTCTTCCCGCTGATCGTGCTCGCCGTCCCGTTCCTCGACACGACGTTCGTCGTGCTCAAGCGGATGAAGTACCACCGCCCGGTCTACGCCGCCGATCGCGAGCACTTCCACCATCGCCTCGACCGGATCGGCTTCTCGACGCGCCGCACGGTCCTGTACCTGTACGCGTGGACGCTGTCGCTCGCCGGGCTCGCGCTCGCGCTGCGCTTCGTCCCCTTCCACGAGGACAGCAGCGGGACGCTGAACCCCGGCTGGACGGCGGTCATGGTCGTGCTCGGGTTGCTCGTGATCGCCGAGTCGGTCTATCTCGTCTACGTCCTGGAGATCCTGAAGTTCAAGCGCCTCGACGCGCTGCGCCTGCGCCGCGTCAAGCCGGCGGCGACCGAGCAGGAGATCGACGACGACGTCGCCGCGCGCCTGGAGACCGGCGAGTTCGAGGCGGTCCGGCGCGAGACGGAGGAGTTCGAGCGGCTGGCGTGACGTAGGGTTCTGCGGCGCGATGCACGCTCGCAACCTCGACGACGCCGAGGCGTTCGTGACGCTCGACGGCTCCACGATCCGCGAGGTCGCGGGCGCGGTGTCGCTGCCCGCGGCGAACCAGTCGCTCGCCGAGGCCACGGTTCCCGTCGGCGGCGCGACGACCGAGCACTTTCACCGCGTCACCGAGGAGCTCTACTTCATCACCGCCGGGAGCGGCCGCATGCGCCTTGGTGACGAGGCGCGCGACGTGCGACCGGGCGACTGCATCGTCATCCCGCCGGGCGATCGCCACCAGATCGTCAACACCGGCGATGAGCCCCTGCGGCTGCTGTGCTGCTGTGCTCCGGCGTACAGCGACGATGACACGGTCCTCACCGGACGCTGAGGGGCGGATGTTGCACGACGGACTCGAATAGCCGCGCTCGCAGCGGCCGGGCGCGGGAATACTCTGCGCAGGGTGATCGTCGACTGCGCGCACTATCGGGACGGCAGTCGCCAGCACGAGGGCCCGCTCAGCGTCGAGGACGCGGCGAAGCGTCGTGAGGCGGACGACCTCGGCTTCGTGTGGCTCGGGCTGTACGAGCCCGACGAGCAGGAGATGGCCGAGGTCGCCGAGCGCTTCGACCTGCCCGAGCTCGCGGTCGAAGACGCGATGCAGGCCCACCAGCGCCCGAAGCTCGAGGACTACGGGAAGAGCTACTTCCTCGTCGTGCACACGGCCCGCTACATCGACGAGCGCGAGGAGGTCGAGTTCGGCGAGGTGCACGTCTTCGGCGGCCCGGGCTACGTCATCATCGTCCGCCACGGCGAGGCGAGCGAGCTGCACACCGTGCGCGAGCGCCTCGAGCAGAACCCTGAGCTCCTGCGCGAAGGCCCTCCGGCCGCGGTGTGGGCGGTGCTCGACAAGATCGTCGACGACTACGAGCCGGTCATCCAGGGCCTCGACAACGACGTCGAGGAGGTCGAGGTCGCGGTCTTTCAGACGACCGACACCGAGGACCAGAGCCGGCGCATCTACTTCCTGCGCCGCGAGCTCGCCGAGTTCTACCGAGCCGTTCACCCGCTGCTGCTCGCGCTCGACCAGCTCGAGTCCGCCAACCGCGCCGCCGTGTCCGCGGTGCTGCGCGAGCACCTGCGCGATGTCGAGGACCACCTCAAGCGCATCGAGGAGGAGCTCATCACGCAGCGCGAGCTGCTCTCGAGCATTCTGCAGGCGAACCTCTCCGTGGTGGCGGTCCAGCAGAACGACGTCGTCAAGCGGATCTCGAGCTGGGCCGCGGTCATCGCCGTGCCGACCCTCGTCGCGAGCATCTACGGGATGAACTTCAAGAACATGCCCGAGCTGCGCTGGACCTACGGCTATCCGTACGCGCTCGGGCTCATGATCGTCGTCGGGGTCGTCCTGCATCGCCTTTTCCGCCGCGCGGGCTGGCTCTGAGCGGCAGGATTCGCTGATGGGAACCGAGGGGAAGTTCATCCTCGCCGCGGGCGCGCTGCTGGCGCTCGGCCTCGGCGCGTCCCTGCTCGCCGGGCGCCTGCGCATCCCCGGCCTCGTCCTGTTCCTCGGCGTCGGGATGGCGCTCGGATCCGACGGCCTCGGGCTCATCGAGTTCTCCGACTACGAGCTCGCGCGGACGATCGGCATCATCGCGCTCGCCCTGATCCTCTTCGAGGGGGGCCTGGCCGCCGGGTTTCCCGAGATCCGGCCGGTGCTCGGTTCGGCGATCAGCCTGGCGATCGTCGGCACGCTGCTGACGGCTGTCGTCACCGGGCTCGCGGCCTCATGGCTGCTCGACCTGTCGCTGCTCGAGGGGATGCTCGTCGGCTCGATCGTGTCCGCGACGGACGGCGCAGCGATCTTCGCGCTGCTGCGCGGCTCGACGCTCAAGCGGCGTCTCGCCCGCACGCTGGAAGGCGAGGCGGGGATGAACGACCCGGTCGCCGTGCTGCTCGTGCTCGGGTTCATCAAGTGGATCCAACACGACGACTACGGCGTCATCGACATGCTCGGGCTGTTCGTCCTCGAGCTCGGGATCGGCGCGATCGTCGGGTTCGCCATCGGATGGCTCGCCGTGCAGGCGTTTCGCCGGGCGAGCCTCGCGACCGGCGGCCTGTACCCGGTTGCCTCGCTCGCGGTCGTCGCCGTCGCCTACGGCGCCGCGGACGTCATGCACGGCTCGGGGTTTCTCGCCGTCTACCTGGCGGGCCTGTTCATGGGCTCGGCGCAGCTTCCCGCGCGCCAGACGGTCGGGGCGTTCCACGACGGCCTGGCCTGGGTCGCGCAGCTCGCGATGTTCCTGACGCTCGGCCTGCTGGTCTTCCCGGCGGACCTCGGCGACATCTGGTTCGAGGGCACGCTCGTCGCGCTCGTGCTCGTGTTCGTGGCACGGCCGATCGCGGTCATGGTCGCGACGGCGTTCGCGCCGCTGCGCACCGCGGACCGGCTCGTGCTCGGCTGGGCGGGACTGCGCGGCGCCGTGCCGGTCGTGCTCGCGCTGTTTCCGATCATCGAGGGGGTCGACGACAGCCTGACCTTCTTCAACATTGCGTTCTTCGCCGTGCTTGTGTCCACGCTCCTGCAGGGCACGACGTTCGAGCCGCTGGCGCGCTGGCTGGGGGTCACGACCGAGGAGCCGGCCCTGCGCCGGCCGCTCGTCGAGGTCGGCTCGATTCGCCAGCTCGGCGCGGACGTCGTCGAGGTCCCGATCGCCGAGGGCGACGCGGCGATCGGCGTCCGCGTTCGCGACCTCGGGCTCCCGCGGCAGGCCCTCGTCAACGTGCTCGTGCGCGGAGATGAGGCGCTGCCGCCGCGCGGCTCGACCCGCTTGGAGGCCGGCGACCGCCTGTACATCGTGGGACGCCAGGAGGCCATGGCCGCCATCGAGGAGGCGCGCGAGCGCTGGCACACCGGCCCGGTCGGGCCCAAACCGCGCCCTCCGCGTACCCCGTCGGCTGGCACGCCGATCTTCACGACGCGCCCGTGGTCGGAGGCCGACGGCGATCCGGATTCACCGCAGCAGGTGCTCGGGCTGGAGGTCGTCCAGCGGCTCGGCACGCGATGGGACGTGCCCGGCGCGCTCGTCGCCCTCGAGGACGGTCGCTACGCCGTGACGGGACCGCACATCTCGGTCGGCAGCCGCGAGCACATCCAGTGGTTCGCCCGCCGCCGCCTCCGCGGGTCCACGACGGACGCAGAGCGCGCGTGGTGGCAGGAGGTCATCGGTTCGTCGGCCTTGTGAGGCCGCGCGGTTGACGAACGGCATCGATAAGGGACGGCAGGTCGAGCCGCCGCAGCGGTCCCCCCGCGAAGCAGGGAGGTGGCAAGCGTTATGGCCGCGTGGCGGCCACTTTGCTTACCACCCGGCCCGAAACTCGCCGCGCGACCCGCCCGCGCGGCTGACCCCATCACTCCTTCATCGACGCAGATTCGGGAACCTCGCGGCCCAACGTCTCGATCTGCACCAGCCCCTCACGTGCCGCGTGGTCGACCTGGAGCGTCGTGTGGTCGATCCCGAAGCGCTCTCGGACGAGCAGTTGCAGCTCGCGCCGGCGGGCGTGGCAGTCGTCGTCGGGCGCGACGACGACGTGCGCGGCGAGGGCCGTGAAGCCTGAGGTCACCTCCCAGACGTGAAGGTCGTGGACCTCGACGATTCCCTCGGCGCTCGCGAGCGCGTGGCCGACGGCGTTCGGGTCCGTTCCGCGCGGGGCCGCCTCGAGCAGGACGCGCAGGGACGAGCGCAGCAGCGTCCAGCCGGAGCGCAACATCACCGCGGCGACGGTGAGGGCCGCGATCGCGTCGGCCTCCGGCGGGCCGCCGAGCGCGATGACCGTGCCGGCGGTGACGGCCGCGACCGAGCCGTAGAGGTCGGCGATCACGTGCGCGCGTGCGCCCGCGATGTTCAGCGACTGGCGTTCGGCGCGCGAGAGCGCGCAGAAGGCGCCGACGTTGGCGAGCGCTCCGATGACGCCGACGACGATGACGACCGAGCCCTCGACGTCCGGTGGCGAGCCGAGACGTTGGATGCCCTCGACGGCGATGATCCCCGCGAGCAGGAAGAGCGTCGCTCCGTTGACCTGAGCCGAGAGGATCTCCGCTCGGCCCAGGCCGAACGTGAAGGCGCCCTTGGCGGGCCGGGCGGCCAGGCGCGCGGCGACGAGCGCGAGGCCGATCGCGGCGGCATCGGTGAGCATGTGTCCCGCGTCGGAGAGCAGCGCGAGCGATCCGGCGATGACGCCGGCCACGATCTCGACGCCCATGAAGCCGACGATGAGCGCCAATGCGACAGCCAGCCAGCGGCGATCGGCGTCGGCCGACGGCGCGTGGCCGTGATCGTCGTGCCCATGTCCCGCGTGGCCATGGGCGGGCGACTTGCGATCGTGATCGTGGGCCATCGGGTAACAGTCTGGCGGGGGCGCGTACAGCGCGCACACCCGAGGGTGGTGCTCACAGTCACAAAGTTGTTACAAAGTCTTAAGAATCGCTATTGTGCGGCGCGCCGCCCGCAGACCCTGCATCGGGCCGCGCACTCGCGCGGCTCTTTCGTTCTGTATGGGCGGCGACCCGCCATGCCCGAAACCAAGCTCCCGTGACGATGACCGCGACCCCTCCCACGACGATCGCGCGTGGGTCCACGGTGATGCCGTACCTCGACATCGTCCTGATCGTGCTCGTCGCCTTCCCCGCGCTGGCGCTCGGAGCCCCGCCGCTCGGATACGCGGTGGGCGCCGGCGCGTGGATCCTGCAGCGCATCGTCTCGGTTCGGGTGGAGCGCCAGCTCTCGGGCGTCAAAGACCTACGCCGCCGGCTCGGGTTCGGCGTGGCCACCTCGATGACCCGCGTCTGGCTGCTCGCCATCGCGATCATGGTGGTCGGCGTGGCGAGCTCGCGACCGGATGGCCTGACGGCCGCCCTGGTCATCTTCGGGGCGTTCTCGGTGCACTTCGGCCGGTCCGCCCTCGTGCACATGGCCGAGAAGCGGGAGCGGGCCGCTCGATGAGCACTCGCCGCAAGCTCGGGCTCGGCATCGGCGGGGTCTACATCCTCGGCTTCGTCGTCCTCATCGCGGCGTTCGGCGCCACGCGCCTGGACAACCCCGCGTTCAAGCCCCAGGACGAGTTCAAGCTCCTCACCTGGGTCAACCTTCCGGGTCCCTTCGACATCAACAAGGGCGTGCTCTACCTCGTCATCGCGACCACGCTGACGATCGGGGTGATGACGTGGATCTCCAAGCGCATGCAGGCGCGACCGAATCGCGTGCAGACCGCCGTCGAGTGGGCCTACACGGGGATGCGCGACAAGATCGTCAAGGACAACATGGACGATGCGATGGCGAAGAAGTGGTTTCCGCTCATCTTCACGCTGTTCGTGTTCATCTGGATCTCGAACCTCATCGGCTATTTGCCGCTGCCGGTCAACTCGGGAGAGACGTTCAACGTCTTCGGCGCGCACATCCCGTCGTTCCAGATCTACGCCGCCACCGCGAACGTCTCCATCCCGCTCGTCCTGGCGCTCATCGTCTTCTTCTCCTACAACATCGAGGGCCTCAGGGCGAAGGGTCTCTGGGGCTACACCAAGAGCATGATCCCGCCGGGCGTCAAGGGCCCGATCCTGATCATGATCTTCCCGCTGGAGATCCTCTCGCACTTCCTGCGGCTCATCTCGCTGACCGTTCGACTGTTCGCCAACCTGCTCGCCGGGCACATGCTGATCCAGTTCATGTCCGGCGGCCTCTCCGTGCTGCTGGGCCTCGAGGTCCTGGCCTGGTTCACGCTGCCCGCCGGGATCGCGATCTTCCTTTTCGAGGCAACGCTGATCGCCGGGTTGCAGGCCTTCATCTTCGCCATCCTGACGGCCATCTACCTGGGTAGCGCCGTCTCCGACCACCACTAGAAGGAGCTTGACCCCCCACATGCTCGACGTCGACACAATCAGCAACGTCATCGCAGCGGCGGCTGTTGATCCCACCATGTACGGCCAGAAGGCCGGACGCGCGATCGCGCTGGGTGCCGGCGCGGGCGGCGGTGCCGCGGGCGCAGGCGCCGGCATCGGCATGCTGTTCGGCAAGGTCATCGAATCGGTGACGCGCCAGCCGGAGATGAAGGACGAGATCGCGTCGATCCAGTGGCTCGGCTTCGCCCTCACCGAGGCGTGCTTCTTCTACGGCCTCGTCGGCGGCCTCATCGCCTTCTTCCTCTAGGCCCCGATGGATGTCGCCAGCCTGATCGCAGGACCGCTCGCGGCAGCCGCACCCGCGGCCAAGGACGAGGGCGGGTCATTCCTCGTCTCGCCCAATGTCGGGCTCATGATCTGGACGTTCATCGTCTTCGCGATCTCCCTGTACGTCCTCAAGAAGCTCGTGTTCCCGCGCCTCCAGGAGGCACTCGACAAGCGCCAGCACGCGATCGACGAGTCGATCGACTCGGCCGAGCGGCTGCGCACCGAGGCCGACGAGCTGCTGAGCGAGTACCGCGAGCGCCTGGCGGATGCCCGCGTGCAGGCTGAGGAGATCCTCGCTCGTGCCCGCAAGGCGGCCGACGCGGCCGAGGCCGCGGCGATCACAGAGGGCAAGGCCAAGCGCGAGGAGATGCTCGAGCAGACCAAGCGCGAGATCCAGGCCGAGACGCGGCGCGCGATCCAGGACATCCGCAACGAGGTCGCCGACCTCACGATCCAGGCGACCGAGAAGGTCACGCGTAAGACGCTCAACGACGACGACCAGCGCCGCCTCGTCGAGGAGGCGCTCAGCGAACTCGACTTCTCGGCGCTCGCGGGCGATCGCGGGGACTGAGCGATGGAAGAGATCGCCGAGGTCTACGGGAAGTCGCTCTTCGAGGTGGCGAAGGAGCACGACAAGCTCGACGTCATCCGCGAGCAACTCGGGCAGTTCGCCGACGCGCTCTCAAGCGACCACGACCTTGCGGTCTTCTTCTTCTCGCCCTACTTCTCGACGCCCGAGAAGAAGGAGGGCCTCGGGAAGCTGCTCGAAGACGCAGATCCGACGCTCATCAACTTCCTCGAGCTCCTCATCGAGA
This sequence comes from Solirubrobacteraceae bacterium, assembly GCA_033855075.1. Taxonomy (GTDB): domain Bacteria; phylum Actinomycetota; class Thermoleophilia; order Solirubrobacterales; family Solirubrobacteraceae; genus CADCVQ01. The sequence goes on from JAWVGM010000164.1 coordinate 12,469, forward strand.
AGCACCGCATGCCGGCGATCTTCCGCATCCGCCGGCACTTCGACCATCTGTGGGAGGAGGAGAACAAGATCCTCCCGGTTCAGATCTCCACCGCCACCGAGCTCGACGACGCGGTCATCAAGCAGATCGGCGACCGCATCGCCAAGGACACCGGCCAGCAGATCGAGCTCACCTCGAACGTGGACCCCGACATCCTCGGCGGCATCGTCCTGCGGGTGGGCAACTCGATCCTCGACGCCTCGATCCGCAACCGCCTCGACAACCTGAGAAAGCACGTCGCCCGCGGCGCCTGACGCCA
>JAWVGM010000165.1:0-17999 GCA_033855075.1 Solirubrobacteraceae bacterium
TCATCGCGGCGGCCAGCGGAGGGGTCCCCGACGTGCTGGGCGACGCGGGGATCCTCGTGCCGGCGCGCCACCCGAGCGCGCTCGCCGATGCCCTGGCGCGGCTGCTCGACGACGCCGCGTTACGCGCGACGCTCGGTGCAGCGGCGCGCCGCCGGGCCGAGGCCCACTTCGATGCACGCCGTCAGACCGCGCGGCTCGTGGCGCTCATGCACGAGGCTCGCGAGACCTGGGCGACGAGGCCTTCGACGGCGTAGCGTCTCCCGCCGCGGCTTCGGACGCGGGCTGCGCCTGATCCGCGGCGTGATAGGCGTAGTCCTCGCGGCCGCGCGTATCGCGCTCGGTCACCCGGTTGAGCACGACGCCGAGGACCGGTGTGCCCGAGAGCTCGAGCTCGGCGAGTGCGTCGCCGAGCTCGTCCGGCATGCGCTTGCGATAGTCCGCGACGAGGAGCACGAAGTCGGCCTCGCCGACGATCTCTGTGGCCTCGGCCGTGAACATCGGCGGCGTGTCGACGACCACGGTCCGGTTCCGGAGGGCCGCGAGGAACCGCGGCAGCCGCTCGTGCAGAAGCTCCGCCGGATGGCGCTTCGGGATGCCGGCGGGGATCACGTCGAGCGAGCGCATCGACGTCTCGTGGCACATCGACAGCACCGGCCGGCCTTCGTCCATGTCCGCCACGCCCGGCTCGAGCGGCACCCCGAGCAGCGTGTGTGCGCTCGGGCGCCGCAGGTCGCAGTCGACGAGCGTCACGTGCCGCCGCTGGGTGGCGAGGCTCCACGCGAGATGGGTCGCCACGGTCGACTTGCCGTCGTGGTCTCCCCATGAGGTGACGGCGATCGCGGTCTGCAGGTCGTGCACCCCGCCTGCCGCGACGCGGCTGGCGACGCGCGCTTCGAGGCTGCGGAACGCCTCGACCAGCTCGAGCGATCCACTGGCGTTGAACGTCTCGGCGGCCGTCTGGCCTTTGCGGCCGGGCACGGCCGGGATCTCGCCCAGCACCTCGTAGCCGAAGCGCTCGCGGAACTTCTCCGCCCGCGGCAGCGGGGGGCGCAGCCGGTGCGCGGCGGCGGCGGCGAGCACGGCGAGAATGAGCCCGAGCAGGAACGTGCCACCGAGAATGCGGGGTGCCCGGGCGGCCTTGACCGAGGTCGGCGCGGCGGCCGGGCTGACCATCTCGAGCGAGATCTTCTGCGACTGCGGCTCCTGGAGGAGGCGCGCGGTCGCGACCTGGGCGGCGTTCAGGGCGGCCGCAGACGTCGAGCTGCGCGCCGTGAGGTTGATGACCGACGTGCCGGGCTCGTTGCCCGCACTGATGTCGGTCGGGTCGTTGCGGAAGCGCGGGCCGATGCGATCGCGGACGCTCTGCTCGAACGCGGCTGAGTTGATCCGCTTGATGATCGGCGGGAGGAGCAGCTGGACGGCCTGCTGGGAGTCGTAGCCGACGTTCTTGTCCTGCGGAGTGACGGTGAGCACGGCGTCGGACTCGTAGCGGCTCGCCTGCACGACGAGCGAGCCGATGCCAATGCCGAAGACCAGGACGAATATCGCGAGCGCAAGCAGCCGGAACCGGCGCAGGGCAGCCAGCAGGTCGCCGATCGTCACGCGCGCATGGTGACAGAGGCTGCTCGCGCCGTGGCTAGTTCACATCGGCCAGCCGGTCGTAGACGGCCGCCGTCTCCTGCGCCATCCGCTGCACCGTGAAGCGCGCCGCCCCACGCGCGCGACCGCGCGCGCCGAGGTCGGCGCGCGCGGCGCGATCGGCCGCCAGTCCGGCCAGCGCGGCTCCGAGCGCCGCCGGGTCCTCCGGCGAGACGAGCACGCCGGCGTCGCCGACCACATCGCGCACGCCCGCGATGTCCGATCCGACGATCGGGACGCCCGCGTGCAGGGCCTCCATCGCGACGAGCGGGAGTCCCTCGAAGCGCGACGGCATCGCGAGCACATCGAACGCGTGCAGCAGCGACGCCGCGTTCGCGCGCGCCCCGAGCAGCCTGACGTCGTGCCGGTCAGCGAGCGTCTGCAGCGCCGAGTGCTGCGCCCCATCACCGACGATCACCACGACGGCGCCGGGCGAGCGCTCGCGCAACACCGGCGCCGCCCGGCAGAGGACGTCCCAGCCCTTCTGCTCGCCGAGGCGTCCGATACCGCCCACGAGCAGCGCTCCCGGATCGACGCCGAGGATGCGCCGGGCGTCCGGGTCCGCGGCCGGGACCGGCACGCCGTTGCGCACGATCGTCGCGCTCACCCCGAGCCCGGTGAGGTGCGCGGCGACGCCGTCGGAGACCGCGATCACGGCGTCCGCCCAGCGCAGCGAGCGGCCGCTGAGCGTCTCGTGGTACGCGGCGCGGCCGTCGAGCGCGAGGTGCACCGTGACGACGAGCGGGCGCCGGACCGCGCGCGCGGCCAGGATTGCGGTCAGCCCGTCTCCCTGGTCGGTCGCGTTGACGTGCACGACGGCGGGATCGAGGGCGCGCAGGGCTCCTACGAGGCGGCGAAGCGCGGCCGGTCGGGGGATCCGCCCGAGCCCTCCGATCCGCACGACCCGCGCGCCGGCTGACTCGAGCTGGTCGCTCGCCCGCTCGCCCGTCCGCGCTCCGATGAGCGCGACGAACGCGCGCTGATCGCCGAGCGCCTCGGCAAGAAGGGCCAGATAGACCTCCGCGCCGCCGGCGCCCACCGCGTCAGATACGACCACGACCGGGCGGGCATCACGGGCGGCAGTCACCATGTGCAAGCTAGTGGGTCTCAAGCACCCTGACGGCGCCGCTACGTATGACCACCCTTCCCATCCGATACCGGCGCAACGTCCTCACGGGCTATCTGACGACCGGCGTCATCGCGGTGGCCGCGCTGGTGACGACGCCGATCCTCGCGCGCGGGCTCGGCCCCGAGGGCTACGGCATCTGGGTGCTCGTGGCATCGTTCGCGCTGTACCTCGAGCTGCTCGAGTTCGGCTTCGGCCGGGCGACGCCGAAGTTCGTGGCCGAGTACACCGCTCGTGGCGACGAGCGTGGCGTCCGCGCGACGATCGCCACCGCGTTCTGGATCCTCGCCGCGCTCGGCGCGCTCGCCGTCCTCGTCGGCGTGCTCATCGCCGCACTGTTCCCATCGATCTTCGACGTCTCGTCGGATCTGAAGAGCGCGGCGCAGCTCCTCGTCCTGCTCGTGCTGGCAGACCTCGCGGTCTCGATCCCCGCGGACACGTTCGGCGGCGTGCTCATGGGGCTCCAGCGCTTCTATCTCGTCAACGTGACGCTCATCGCGGTGACGATCGCCGAGGTGATCGCGTGGGCGACCGTGCTCGCGCTCGGCGGCGGGCTTGTCGCGCTGGGCGTCGTGACCGTGGCGCTGAGCCTGAGCGGGCAGTTCGCGCGGTATGTCCTGGCGCGCCGCCACGTGCCCGGGGCGAGCATCTCACCGCGCGACGTGGATCGCGGAATGGCCCGCCGGTTCACCGCGCTGTCGGTCTGGTTCTTCGTCCTGGACATGAGCAAGGTCGTGCTCGTGCGGCTCGACACGATCGTCGTGGGCCTCGTCGTCAACGTCGCCGGGGCGGGCATCTACGCGGTCGGCCAGCGACTCACGCTCGCGCTCGAGCAGCTCATCGAGCCACTTACGAAGTCGTTCTTCCCGCATTCGTCGACCCTCACGGCGACGGAGGATCGCGACGGCCTGCGGCGCAGCCTCATGCTCGGCACCCGGCTCTCGCTCGCGATCGCGGCGCCGATCGCGCTCGCGCTCGCGTGCCTGGCGGGACCGCTGCTGCACCTGTGGCTCGGAGCGGGTTTCGAGGACGCCGCCCCGGTCGTGGTCCTCCTGTCCGCGGCGGTGACCGTCGCGGCGCTCACCCGGACCGGGCTGCTCATGCTCCAGGGGGCCGGGCATGTCCGTGCGCCCGCGCTCATCACGAGCGGCGAGGCGCTGCTGAACCTCGTACTGAGCGTCATCCTCGCTCAGTCGATGGGACTGAAAGGCGTCGCGCTGGGGACGCTCATCGCGGCCGTCGTCGCGAACCTCGGGTGCTTCTATCCGTACATGTGCCGGCAGTTCGGCCTCCCGATCCGGACGCTCACGGCGAGCCTCGTCCGTGCCCACGCCCCGGCGCTCGCGCTCGCCGGCGGGGCCGGTGCGGCGATCGTGTCCGCCGATCCGGGCGGCGTCGTCGTCCTCGCGGGCGCGATCGCGATCGCGGCCACGTACGTGGGCGCGTTCTGGTTCACCGGGGTCAGTCCCGAGGAGCGCCATCAGATCCGCAACCTGATCGCGCGCGCCCGCGGCCGGCAGGAGACCTGACGTGGCGCCGTCGCTGCTGTGGATCGTCAACCAGCCGCCGCTGCCCGCCGTCACGGGATCGCGCGTGCGTTCGCTCGCGCTCATCCGCGAGCTCGTCGCGCAGGGCTGGGCGGTGTCGCTGTTCAGCCTCGACACGGGCGTTGCGGCGCAACGGGCCGACCTCGACGAGCTGCGCGGGCTGTGCGCGGAGGTGCGGCTGATGGCGTTCGAGACGAGCACGGCGGCGCGCACGGCGCGCATCGGAGCCGACCTGCTGCGCGGCCGGGCGTTTCAACGGAGCATGTTCCGCGCGCCCGACGCCGTTCGCGCGGCGCACGCGTGGATCCGCGAGGGCGACTTCGACGCGATCGTGGCCGCGGTCCTCTACATGGTTCCCTACGTTCCCGAGGATCACCTCGCGCGGACGCTGCTTGACTCGCAGAACGTCGACACGCGGCGCATCGCGACGATGGCGCGGGCGCTGTGGCCGCGCCCGCGCGGCATCGTGGCGCGGGCGCAGCAGCGTCCCGTGCAGCGCTACGAGGAGCGCGTCGCGGCGCAGGCCGGAGGCGTGCTGGCGGCGTCAGCGCCCGAGGCGCGCTGGTTTGAGCGCGTCGCGCCGGGGCGTGTGACGGTCGTGCCCAACGGCGTCGACGCTCGTGCCGTCGTGCCGGGCGGCGGGGCGGGCACCGGCAGCCAGGTGCTCTTCGTGGGCAGCATGGACTACGGCGCCAACGTCGATGCCGCCCGCGAGCTGCTGCGGGAGATCGCGCCGCGACTGCGCTCCCCGGGCGCCCGGATCGCGCTCGTCGGTGCAGACCCGCCCGCCGAGCTGCGCGTCGCGGCCGCGGCCGCGCCGGTGCCCGTGGAGGTCACGGGCCGCGTGCAGGACATCGCGGAGTGGTGGCGCTCCAGCCGGCTGCTCGCCGTGCCGCTGCGAATCGGCGGCGGTACGCGCCTGAAGATCCTGGAGGCGATGGCCTACGGCCTGCCGGTCGTCACGACGAGCCTCGGCTGCGAGGGGCTCGACGTCGAGCACGGCCGCGACGTGCTCGTCGCCGACGACCCGGTGCAGTTCGCGCGCTGGGTGGATCGCGTGCTCGTCGACGATGACCTCGCGCGCGATCTCGCGGCCCATGGCCGCGAGACGGTGGAGCGCGGGTACGACTGGCGGTCCAGCGGCGAGGCGCTCGGCGCTGCGTTGCGCCGGCTGGCTGCGAGTCAGCGCGCGCCGAGCACGTCGTAGAGCTTCATCGCGCCGGACACCTTGCCCGAGCCGGTGAAGATCGCCGAGGCGGTCACGCCGCCCGTGCGCTGTCCGAGCTGGGCGAGGACGTCGGCCGGAAGCTGGGTGGCCAGGCTCCAGCGACCTCCGCGGATCTTCGCGCTGAAGGCGCGGGTGACGTTCTTGCCGGCGACGTCGAAGTTGAGCTCGATCCGGACCGCGCCGCGGGCGCGCTTGTTGATGGAGCCTGCCGCGGCGAGCTGGTTTGCGCCGATGCGCGGACCCGCCAGCGGGCGCAGCTTGGACTTGCGGGAGCCGACCCGCAGGCGCACCTTCTGGGAGTGCGTCGCGGCGTCGCCGCCGTAGCTGACCGTCACGGTGCCGGTGCCCTTGCGTGCCATGCCCCGCGAGATCCGCTGAGAGACCCGCAGGCGCCCGCCGCTGACGCGCTTGGAGAAGCGCGCCGTGTGCCCGCCGGCGCTGAGCGTGATGCGCGCGGCGCCCGAGGCCTGGGGCGCGAGGGTGGCGTCGATCCTCAGCCGCCTGCTGGTGCGCGAGATCTTGACGCCCTTGACGTAGAGCCGCGCGGGCGCGGTGCCCTCTGACCCGGTCGAGGCGCCGTCGTTGTCTCCGGCGTCGGTGCCGAAGAGCTCGCGGAAGCGCTGGGCGGCCCTCGGGGTGTCGCCCCGGAAGATGCGGTAGTCGGAGTTGACGTCGGCCCAGTTGAAGTACATGTGGTGGTCGACGTTGTTGGCCTTGATCCACGCGTGCATGTGCTCGATGAAGGCCGGCGCGTCCCCGCCGCCGTAACCGTCGTGACGATTTGACAGGCCCCACTCGGGGAACGTCATCGGCTTGCCCATCCTGGCTGCGAAGTCGCGCTGCCACTTCAGCCCGTTCTGGTCGTTGAGGTAGCCGTTCCAGCGGGCGTCGGCGTTTGACCGGTCGTCGATCCAGCTCTGGTCGTAGACATCGAGCCCGACGAAGTCGACGTAGCTGCTGCCGGGCCAGGCGGTCTCGGCCTCGAGCTGCGTGCCGCCGACGTAGGAGCTGCCGCTGTTCGCGCACCAGTCGAACTTGAAGTGCGCGCCGGGCACCGAGCGCATGGTGGTGACGATCTGGCGCCAGTACGCGGCGTAGGTCGCGCCTTGGCCGCCCTTGATCGACCACTTGTACCAGTCGCCGTTGAACTCCCAGCCGAGGCGCAGCGTGGCCGATCCTTGGCCGCCGGCGACGAGCCGCTCGGCGAGCGTCCGGAAGTAGCCGTTGAACTGGCCGCTGGCGCCCTGGGCGAGCGTTCCGCCCTCGTCGGGCAGCATCGGGACGGTGTACGCGACGCGGCTGAAGTACTGCGAGGCCTTCCAGCGGCCGATCCACCAGTCCACGTCGATCAGGTTCGCCCACGTGTCGCGAGCGAAGGCGTCGGCCACGAACGAGACAGGGCGGCCGAGCTGGCTCTCGAACTGCGCGACGCCGTCGGGAGCGCCCGGTCCGGCGTAGACGCCGAGCGTCTTGCCGGGCGACGCGGCGGAGGCTGACGCGGGGACGATCGCGACCATGAGCATGATCGCGAGGAGCGCGGCGCGGACGGTGGCGCGGCGTGACGTAGGACGGTGCGAAGCGCGTGCGATCGGGGCGGAGGACACGCTCCGTCCAATCGGCGTCTAGAAACGTCCAGGGCACCGACCCCGGCCAATCTCATACGCACGTCCAGTTCAGCCAGAGCACACCGGACAACGAACGTACGACAACCGTCCGTTGCGGCGCTGGACACCCGTTGGGCCCCCGGCGGGGTGCCAGCGCGAGCGATCATGGGCGCCGTGACGAGGCGCGGCGGAGACCTGCCCGCCGATCAACGGCGCGACAGGAGGCAGCGCACGGCGCGTAGCGGCGGGCCTCCGCGCAGGCAGCCCCACACGAACCCCGCGCCCCATGCGAGATGCATCGTCGCCAGCGCGAGCGCGATCCCGCCTGCCTCGCGGACGGAGCGCGACGAGGCCGCGCGAGCACCAACCGCCCCGATCGTCGCGGCCCACAGCAGCGTGACCGCACGCGCCGGGCGACGCAGCGGTCCCCGGGGCGCGACGGCCATCGCGACCGTGGTCACGAGCGCGGCCGAGGCGAGGTGCTCAGGGCGCAGGGCGATCGGATGGCGGCGCGACGTCTTCGCGCGGTAGGCGCCGAAGCGCCAGTACTGGCGCCAGAGCCCGAGCGGCGTCTCGCGCGGGGAGTACCGCGCGGCCATCGCCGGCAGGCAGACGATGCGACCGCCGTCGCTGAGGACTCGCGCCGCCATCTCGGCGTCCTCGTTGACGTGGAACTCGGGATCCCAGCCCTCGAGGCGTTCGAGCGTGGCGCGCCGCCAGACGCCGGCGAACACGCCGGTGTCGAGCTCGACCTCTCCGTTCGCCGGGACGTTCGCATTCGTGCCGGCCCACTTGGCGGAGCCGCCCTGGCCGAGCGGCGACCGCAGGGCCGCCGCGACGCAGCGCGCAAACCCGGCGGGCGCATCGGGGTAGACCGGACCGGTGACCCATTCGACGTCGCCGCGCTCCAGGCGCTCGATCCCGCGCGCGACGTAGTCGCTCGGATAGATCGTGTGGGCGTCCATCCGCGCGATGTAGGCGCCGCGGGCGACGGCCAGCCCGCGGTTGAGCGCCGCAGGGACGACCCGCTCCGGGTTGTCGATCACGCGGACGCGCTCGTCGTCCGCGGCCAGGCGATCGAGAATGGCGCGGCTGCCGTCGACCGAGCCGCCATCGATGAAGAGCACCTCGATCGGACCCGCCACGTCCTGCCCGATCGCGGCGATCGCGGTCCGCTCCAGCCGGCTCGCTTCGTCGAGGACCGGCACGAGGATGCTCGCCGTCAGCGCGGCGGTGTCCTGACCCGATGACACAGGCGGACGATAGTCGCTGCCCGCTGGCCTCCGGCGGTTTCTAGAGGGGTCCAAGCAGCTCGTACGTCTTCATCTGCCCGCCGATTCGGCGTGACAGCGAGCCGACGTACACCGCGTAGACCTGGACCGCGCTGCGGCGGTTCGCGATCTCAGAGCGCACGGCCTGGGAGAGGGGGGCGGTCAGCCGCCAGCGTCCCTTGCGGATCTTGGCTGTGTACTGACGTGTGACCGTCTGGCCGTCGACGTCGTACTTCAGCTGGAACAGCACGCCGCCGCGGGCGCGCCGGCTGATCGTTCCGAACGTCGTGAGGCGCCCATCGTTGAGGCTGGGCGCAACGGCGAGGCGCAGCTTGGCCTTGCGTGGGCCGATGGTCAGGCGCACGGTCTGAGGCTTCGTCGTAGCGTTGCCGCCGTAGCTGAGCGTCAGGACGCCCGTGCCCTTGCGGGCCTGCCTGCGCGTGAGCTTGCGGGAGACCTTGACGCGGCCTCCGCGGATCTTCTTGGAGAAGGCCTTCTTGCTCCCGCCGGCGCGCAGCTCGACGCGTGCCGCTCCGGACGCGCGGTTCGTGAGCGTCGCCAGCAGCTTCAACCGGCGCCCGCGCGGCGAGATGCGGGCGTGCTCGATGCACAGCCGGGCGAACTCGCCGAGATCGAACCCGTTCGCGCCGCTGTTCTGGCCGAACAGCCTGACGAACGTGCGCGCGGCGTTGGGGAAGTGGCCGCCGAAGATGGCGTACTCGGCGTTGGGGTCGTCGTTGTTGAAGTACAGGTGGTAGGCGACATTGTGCGTCGCGATCCAGTCGTGCATCTTCTGGATGAAGTAGGGGCTGTCGCCGCCGCCATGGCCGTCGTTGCGGTCGGCGAGTGCCCACTCCGGGAAGGTCATCTGCTTGCCCTTGGAGGCGGCGAACGCCGCGTGCCAGGCCAGGCCGTTCAGGCCGGTCATGTACTCGTGCCAGCGCACCGCCGGGTCGGCGGCGCCGTCCGCCCAGCTCTCGTCGTAGACGTCCAGGCCGACGTAGTCGACGTAGTCGGTGCCCGGCCAGGCATCCGCGGCCTGCAGCTGCCTGCCACCGACGTACGAGCTGTCGGAGTTCGGCGCCCAGTCGAACTTGAAGTGCGCGCCCGGTACCGCGCGCATCGTCTTGACGATCTCGCGCCAGTACTCCGCGTAGAGCGCGCCGCCGTTGGGCACCCCGATGCCCCACTTGTACCAGGTGCCGTTGAACTCGTGGCCGAGACGCAGCACGGCAGATCCAAGGCCGTATTGCACGAGGTTCTGGGCGAGCGTGCGGAAGTTCCCGTTGTAGTCCCCGGAAGCCCCGCTGGCGAGCCCGTTGTCGCCCACCGTGTCGGGAAGCATCGGGACGCTGACCACGAGCCGGTTGGAGTAGCCGCCGGCCACCCAGCGTTGAGCCATCCACCGCACGTCGGCGATCGAGCTCCAGCTGGTCTTGTCCAGGAAGTCGTGGCCGCGCGAGACGTTACGTCCCAGCGTCGCGTTGAAGCTCGAGATCCCTGCTGTGTCGCCGGGCCCGGCGTAGACACCGAGCGTGGCGCCGGGATCCGCGGCGTGCGCCGCACCGGGGGCACACGCGAGCGCGACCACCGCCAGCAGCACGACGCGCAACCGAAGCAGACAGGGGCTCGATCGCGGCGTGGTCAGCCCTGCACCACGCCGAGCCCGCACACAAGCGTTGCCCCGCACCCCCGGCCTCTCCACGCCGTCGACTCTAGACCATCAACTCGTATAAAGGAGTCCGAGGCGCCCACTCAAAACAATGAGGCTTTGCCATCGTGGCGGCTGTGACGCCTGAACCTGCAGGTAATGCGCGCAATCGGGCGGCTGCAATAAAAAATGCCTCCCCGGGGACCGGAGAGGCATTTGGTGCGACGAGTTGGCGGCGGGGTGGCTAGCGGTTGCGGACCGCTCGGCGCATACCGATGCCGGCCGCGAGCATGAGCGTGCCGCCGGCAGCGATCAGCGCGATGTCCAGACCGCTCATCGGCAGCGACGGCGTCGGATCGGGGGTCGGGTACGCGTCATCGGTTGGGCTGCTCTGCGCCATCGCCGGGGCGACCGAGCCAAGAAGCATGACGACCAACACGAGAAGCAGCACCATTCGCTTCAGTGTCTTCGATTCCATTCCGCCCCCATTGCCAGTTCAAATAGTGGTGTCCGTGGGATCCGCATGGCTTCGGGCCGATCCCTCCGGTTCGCGCACCGTCGGTTCGCCCTACCCCGCGCGACGCGCCGATTGTGACAGATCCTGTACCCGCAATGGGCAAAACTTCAACGCTGGCCTGCGGGTCAGCGCCGCCCGAGCACTTGGTAGGAGCGCAGATCGCCGCGAATTCCACGGGGTGCGTAGCCCGGGTACAGCACCGCTGCGGTGACCGGCCCCCACCGCCGATTGAGCTCGGCCTGGATGATGTCGCCGAGCGGGGAATTCAGGCTCCAGCGCCCAGCGCCGACGACCCGCGTGCTGAAGCTGCGCGTCACGATCTGCGCGTCGACGACGTAGCGCAGTTGGACGAGCACGGTCCCGCGCGCGGCGCGGTCGAGCTGACCCTTGACGGCGAGGCGGCCGCCGGCGATCACGGGCGGCGACGCCGCAAAGCGGGGCGACCTCGGCCCGGCCCGGAGGCGGACGAGCTGCGGGTGGCTGTCGTCGTCGCCGCCGTACGCGAACGTCACCATCCCGCTGGCGGCGCGTCCTATCGTCCCCGAGAGCACCCGGTTGATCTGCGCGCTGCCCGTGCCGCCCCGAAGCATCGTCGTGAAACGAATCTTGCGCCCGCCGGCCTGGATCTGGACGCGCGCCTTGCCGGACGCTCGCCGTGAGAACTGCGCCAGGGCGTCGAAGCGTTTGCCGTCCTTGATCTGCGCGCCGGCGATCTGAAGCTGCGCCTGGTCGTTGAGGCCGATCGTCTTGGCGACGCCGGCGCGGGATCCAAAGAGGTCGATGAACGTGTTGGCCGCGTTGGGGAACCAGCCGCTGAACACCCCGTAGTCGGCGTTCGGGTCCTCGTTTTCGAAGTAGACGTGGTAGGCGACGTCATGTGACTGGATCCAGTCGTACATCTGGCGGATGAAGTAGGGGTCGTCACCGCCGCCACGGCCGTCCATACGGTCGACGAGCCCCCACTCCGGGAAGGTGATCGGCTTGCCGTGTTTGGCCGCGAAGGCGGCCTGCCACGCCAGGCCGTCGTGCTGGTCGACGATCTCGCGCCAGCGCTTCACCGGATCCTTCGTCCCCCAGCTCTGGTCGAAGACGTCCATGCCGACGTAGTCGACGTACGTGTCGCCCGGCCACGCGCTCGCCGCGTTGAGCTGCTTGCCGCGCCCGACGTACGCGCTGCCCGCGTTCGGGCACCAGTCGTACTTGAAATGCGCGCCCGGCACCGAGTTCATCGTGTTGACGATCTGGCGCCAGTACGCGGCGAAGTTCTTGGCGCCCTTGGGCCGGTCGATGCGCCACCGGAACCAGGTGCCGTTGAACTCGTGGCCCAGGCGCAGCACGGCGGAGCCGAGCTTGCCACGCACGAGATTCCGAGCGAGGTTCCGGAAATGCGCGTTGTAGCGTCCCTTGGCGCCCTTCGCGAGCGTGCCGCCGGTGTTCGGGAGCACCGGCACGCTCAGCACCATGCGCGATCCGTAGCCCGCCGCGCCCCAGGACTCCCCCAGCCAGTCGACGTTCTCGATCGCCGCCCACGTGGTCTTGTCGAGATAGTCGTGCGCCATGCCGGCGCTGTGTCCCAGGCGCCGCTCGAAGTAGCGAAACCCGCGGGTGTCCGCGGGGCCGGGATAGACGCCGAGCGTGGCGGCGGGGGAGCTCGCGGCGGCGGTCGGCGTTGGCGCGGTGGTAGTCGCGGACGAGCAGCCCACCAGCCACGAGGCGCAGATCGCGAGCAGACAGATACGACGCCCGCTGCGGCGGCCGAGCGGCCCTGCGGTGCGTCTCCTCACGTTCCCCAGGTGGCCGTTGGACGCCGCGCCTGCCCGCGAAAACACCGCGCCGATGCTACTGCACGGTCCGGTGGCTCAACGCCGGTTGCGAAGGTGGCGCGCGGGCACGCCACGGGCTTGCTCAACCGCGTCCATGACGGAGCGCTTGGCGCTCGTCGAAGCGGCGTCGAGCCTCCGCGAACCCCATCGGGTCGCGGCCGCCGACGCGGCGCAGCGCGTCGCGAATGACCGGGTCGCGCGGGTTGCGCTCGGTCGCGCGCTGCAGCTCGAGACGCGCGCCGGGACGGTCGCCGCGCGCGCTCGCGACGAGGCCGAGCGCGAAATGAGCAAACCACGCGAGCTTGTCGCGGTCGGCGGCCCGAGCGTAGGCGCGGGCGGCCCGCGGGAGGTCGCCGCTTCGCTGCGCGATGCGGCCCTCGACGAGCCACGGCCCGATCTTCAGCGGGTCGAGCGTGCGCGCGAGCGCGAGCTTGTCGTAGGCCGCCGCGGGATCGCGCGTCCCCACCCGGTCGGCCGCTCGGGTCTCGTGGTCGGCGACAAACGTCGGCAGGAAGACGATCGCGCCGGCGAGTACGCTCGCGACGGCGCCAACGACGATCGCACGCCGCGCTCGCGGCGAGCGCGCCGGCGCCGGCCGCGCCGCCGGATCGGGCGCCTCTGGCTCGGGGTCGCCGCGATCGAGCGCGACGACCGCCCCAGCGAGTGCGAGCGCGAGCCCGCTGAGCAGGGGGAACTCCCAGAGCCAGTCCACCGATCCGTGCACGAGCCAGATGACCAACGGCATGAGCGCGACGCCGGCCGCCCCCCTCGTCGCGACCGTTCCGCGCCGGCGCCACACGCGCGCGGCGGCCCACGCGACGGCGAACAGGAAGGCGGCGAACAGTCCGGCGCCCACGATCCCCGTGTGCGCGAGCAGCCGCAACGGGAGGCTGTGGACCCATCTCGGCTCCTCGAACGAGCTGCGCCGGCGGGTCGCATAGGTATCGAGGAAGTTGTCCTGGCCGAGCCCGCCGATCGGGTGGTCACGCCACACGTCGATCGCGACGCGCCAGAAGTCGTAGCGCGTGCTGCCGAGGCTCGTGAGCCGTCCCGCCGCGTCGCCGGGGTCCGCTCCGATGTCCTTGAAGTCGCTCCACGCGGTGCGGGCCTTGGCCACCGGATGGCCGTGCGTCGCGACGAGCAGCGTGGTCGTCGCGCCGCCGATCGCGCCGGCGACCAGCGTGAGGGACACGACGCGGCGCGCCCGCGGGCCCGGCGCGAGGCGCACACCCAGTCGCACCTCCGCCGCGACGAGGGCGATGCCCGCAACGAGCGCGGCGAGCGCGACGACCGTCAGGCTCGTGACCGCCGTGTGGATGACCGGGCGCAGCTTCGCCTCGACGTCGTTGGGATCCCGGCCGCCGGCGAGGTCGCTGATGGCGAGCAGCTTGCCGGTCACGAGAGCGACGCCCGCGAGCACCGGTGCCGCGTAGAGCGCGAGCTTCAGGCGGTCCGCGCTGAGCACCACGCAGGCGAGCGCCACCACGGGCAGCGTGAACAGCCAGCCGCGGCTCTCGGTGAGGACCGCAAGACCGAGCATGAGCACGGATGCCGCCAGCAGCGGCGGACGCACCCACACGGGCAGCTCGGCGCGGGTCGCGAGCATGAGCGCGGGCACCGCCCCCATCGTCCACACCATGGCCGTCGCGTTCATGTAGCCGAGCGGGGCGATGAGCCGGCCACTGTCGAACAGGTCGGCGATCGGCGCGTCCGCGGCCAGCCGGACGATCGTGACGACGGCGTAGATCGTCAGGATCGAGACGATCGCCGTGATGGCCACGAGCACCGAGCGCGGCGTCCACGGAAGCAGGACGAACAGGGCGAAGATCGCGAGGTACAGCAGCGACCGCTGGCTGCCCTCGAACGCCTCCCCCGGCGAGCCGGCCCACAGGACCGAGGCGAAGGACCAGACGACGTAGGCCCCGAGCGCGACGAGGGCCAGCTTCGCCGCCCGATTGGGCACCGAGATCTCGTCGCGCAGCGCGAACACGGCGGCCGCGGCGATCGCCAGGATCACGACCGCGCCGGGCATCCACACGCCCTCGAAATAGCCGCCCGACGCGATCAGCCACCAGACGAAGATGGCGAGCATCCGCCCTCCCGCGAGCGGAAGCGCGATCGCCGCACGCTGCGTCTCCCGGCGCCGGATCGGCCGCGAGCCTCTTCTCTCCTCCTCCGCGACGGCCACGTCCGCGGACCCTACTCAGCCCAGGTAGCGCTCCACCGTGTTCTTGTCGCGCATCTGCGCACCGTCGGGATCGGCGCCGGCGTCACGCAGGGCGCGGCGCTGGCGCAGGTAGTCCCAGAGCTGGTCGAGCTCGACCCGGATGGCCGCCAGCCGATCCGCGTCGGCGGCCACCTTGTCCGGCCGCTCGTGCTGAGCGGCCTCGCTCTCGTCGCTGCGCAGGCTGCGCTCCTCCTGCTCGAGTTTCTCGATGCGTGCCTGGACCTGCTCGTCGTTCAGGGTCATGCGGTCATCTTGCCTTACCCGTGCCCCTGACAGACGGCGTCTCGCCAGAAGAAGAGCTGGTAGCGCTCGCGAGGTCCTCGAACTGCATCGATGAGGGATGCGGGTCGGCTCGCTGCGGCGGGAGACCGCCCTGCGTGGCCGCGACGGGATTCCCGATCACCCCTGAGATCCGGTCGGACCGCAATACGGTCTGATGAGCGTGCGGCATTGAGCCGATATACGCGGCTCAACTGCAACCGTCTGGATTTCGGTGCGTGTCGAGGCTGCCTTCCGCGCGCCCGACGACGCCCTCCCGCTCGTCGGGCTCATTCGAGCGGCGCGGTCTGGACCTGGTCGGCCTCGCCGCGTGAGAGGTGGACCGCCGCCCAGCAGTATCGGGCGAGGACGGATCGGTACGGCCGGAACCGGTCGCCGAGCGGTGCGAGCTCCTTGGCGGTCGGCGCCCGCTCGAGCTCCCAGGCGAGGCCGTAGCCGTTACGGATCGCGAGATCGCCGACGGGCCAGACGTCCAGGCGACGCAGCTCGAACAGCAGGAACATCTCGGCCGTCCACGGGCCGATGCCGCGCACGCTCGTCAGGCTCGCGACGAGATCCTCGTCGCTCATCCGCGACGCGCGGTCGAGGTCGACGGTGCCGTCGAGGACCTTCGCCGACAGGTCGCGCAGCGCGAGCAGCTTGTTCGTCGACAGGCCGGCGGAGCGCAGCGCCTCGTCGGACACCGCCGCCAGCGACCCCGGCGTCAGCGCGACGACGGTGGCGCGCACGCGCCGGTGGATGGCGCGCGCCGCGCTGCCGGCGAGCTGCTGGAAGACGATCGAGCGGACGAGCGCGCCGAAGCGACCGTCGGGGTCGTGCGGGCGGTGCTTGATCGGCCCGGCGCGCGCGACGAGCGCGGCGAGCATGGGATCGCGGGCCGACACGTCGGCGACGGCGGTGGCCAGAGCGGTGCGGCTCATCGCGTCATCCGACGCTCGGGATCCGGGCGTGCCGCAGGTCGACGCGGTCGCCGCGCATCGGCACATCCTCGTCGACGAGCAGCGCGCGCTGGCGCTGTCCCTGGGCGAGGCTGCCGTCGGCGCGGACGACGCGATGCCACGGCAGGTCGTCGTCGTGCACCGTCGCGAGCACGTGCCCCACGAGGCGTGGCGCGCCGGGCTCGATGTCGCCGTACGTGCGCACGAAGCCCGGGGGGATCGCGCGCACGCGCGCGAGAATGCGTGCGGTGCGCGCATCACGCTGGGACGGGCGCTCGTGCACGGTTCCTCGCTGACCGCACGGCCTGGGTCAGCGTGTCGATGTCGTAGGCGCCGTAGTGACGGCGCCCGTTGACGAAGAAGCTCGGTGTGCCGGAGACGCCGCTCTCGTCGGCGCTCGCCACGTCCTCGCTGACGCGCTGGGCGTGCTCTCGGCGACGGAGCTCGTCCAGCATGCGCTGGGGATCGAGACCCAGTTGGTTGGCGTACCGGGCGACGTCTTTGAGGCGCAGATCGCCCTGGTGGCTGAGGAGGATGTCGTACATGGGCCAGAAGGCGCCCTGCGCCGCGGCGGCCTCCGCGGCCTCCGCTGCCACCTGGGCGTTGGGGTGCACGTCGTTGAGCGGGAGGTGGCGCCAGACGTAGCGGACATCGTCGTCGAAGTTGTGCAGCAACTCGCGGATGACCGTCTCGGCCTGGCCGCAGTACGTGCACTCGAAGTCGCCGTACTCGACCACCGTGACGGGCGCGTCGTCGGGGCCGCGGATGTGGTCGCGCTCGGGGTCGACGTCATCGGAGAGGTCGAGGATGTCGTCCGCGGTCGCGGCGATCTGCCGCGCCCGCATCGCCTGCGGGATACGCCGCACGACCCGCAGGATGAGCCACGCGACGGCCGGCGCGACCACCACGGTGGACAGCGCCCCGAGGCGCGCCTCGTCGAGGTGGCGCCCGCTGAACGTCTTGCTCGAGATGAGCAGCGAGATCGTGAACCCGATGCCCGCGACGGCGCCGCCGGCCGTGAGGATCGGTCCGCTCAGCGGCGAGCGGGGTCCGTGCAGCGCCGGCCGCGACGCAAGCCACGACGCGACCGTGATGCCCACGGGCTTGCCGACGACGTACCCGACGATGATCCCGAGCGTGATCGGCGATCGGACCGCATCGGAGACGAGCGATCCGGTGATGTGGACGCCGGCGTTGGCCAGCGCGAACAGCGGCACGACCACGTAGCTCGTCCACGGGTGCAGCCCGTACTGCAGCCGTTCGTTTGGCGAGATCGCCGACAGCACGCCCAGCCGGGCCGAGCGGGCGGCCTCGGGCGTCGGCTGCTCGCGAAACGAGCGTGCCGCCGCCGTGGCCTGCTCGAGGTCATCGCGCGACGGCGGATACGCGCTCGTCGCGAGGCCGATCGCGAGGCCTGAGAGCACGGGATCCACGCCAGACTTGAACATGGCGACCCAGAGAGCCAGCGCGGCCAGGATGGACACCGGGCGCCGCCACAGCAGCGGCGCGAAGCGCAGCGCGAGCAGAACAACGAAGAACACGACCGCAATGGCCAGTGCCATGACGCGGACGCGATCGGTGTAGGCGACGGCGATGACGAGCAGCGCGCACAGGTCGTCGAACACCGCCAGCGACAGGAGGAACACGCGCGTGCGCGTCGCCGCGCGCGGCGTCAGCAGCGCGAGCGCCCCGAGCGCGAAGGCGGTGTCGGTCGACATCGCCGCCCCCCAGCCGGCTGCGCCTGGACCGCCGGCGTTGAACGCCAGGTAGATCGCGATGGGCACGACCATTCCGCCGATCGCCGCGAACGCCGGGATCGCCAGCCGCCGGCGCTCGCGCAGCTCGCCGAGATCCAGCTCGCGCTTGGCCTCGAGGCCGACGACGAGGAAGAAGAACGTCATGAGCCCCTCGTTGACCCACTCGCGCAGGTCAGCCGCGACCCCGTGGCTGCCGAGCGTGATCGCGAGCCGCGTCGTCCACGCCGACTCGTAGGAGTCCGACCACGGCGAGTTGGCCCACAGCAGCGCGGCGATCGTCGCGGCGAGCAGCACCATCGCCCCGCCGGTCTCGGTGCTCAGGTAGTCCCGGACCGGCGCAGCGAGGTTGCGTGCCCACGCCGTCCTGCCCGCGTAGCCGGAGTCCTCTGACCG
>JAWVGM010000166.1:0-11286 GCA_033855075.1 Solirubrobacteraceae bacterium
AGCTCGCCGACGCGGTCGCGGTACTCCTCGAACATCATGTCGCGCTCGGCCTCGCGGATGCGCTGCAGGATGACCTGCTTGGCCGTCTGCGCGGCGATCCGCCCGAAGTCGCCGGGCGTGACGTCGCGCTCGTCGATCTGGTCCTTGTACTCCTCGAACTTGGCGGGGTCGATCTCGGGGTCGGTGGGCTCGACCATGTCCCCGGTCTCGGGGTCATAGACGGTGCCCTCGTCGATCGTCTCGACGATGAGATGCGCCTCGAGGCGCTCGGGGATGATGAGCTCGATGACGCGGAAGTCCGCGGTCTCGGGATCGAGTTCGACGCGCGCGTACTTCGCGCTGTCGGGCTGCTTCTTGTAAGCCGACAACAGCGCGTCCTCGAGCGCGAGTCGCAGCTTCTCCGGCGCGATGCCCTTCTCGCGCCCAAGAACGGTCATCGCATCAAGGATCTCGCGTGACATGGCTCAGTCCTCCACCAGATTGGATCTTTGAATCTCCCCGTACGGGATCGCGACAACGCCGTTGTCGGCAGCGATCGTCACCGCGTCGTCCGACGCGCCGACGAGCTCACCCGTGAACGACTTGTGCCCCTGCACCGCATCGCGAGTACGAACCCGCGCGCGGCGCCCGAGGTAGCGGCGAAAGTGCTGCGGCTTGGACAGCGGGCGCTCGACTCCGGGCGAGCTGACCTCGAGCGCCCAGCGCTCGCGGACGTCGACGAGCTCGTGCGTGACGCGCTCGCACAGGGCGAGCGTGACGCCGTCCGGATGGTCGATGTAGAGCCGCACCGTCGAGCCGCCCACGATCTCCGCGAGCAGCACCTCGACGTCGGGCTCGCTCACGGCGAGCCTGGCTTCGATATCGCTCTGGATGGTGCTCAACGGATCTCCTCTTGCCCAATAAAAAAAGCGGGCGAGCGCCCACTTCCGGTCCTGCCACCGGTCTCAAGCCGGCGCGAAAGCTGTTTGTCGAGGATAGCACCGGCCCGGTGGTCGGTAGCCACCCGCCGGGTCGCTGGGGAGCGGCGTATCGTCGCGGTCGGTGAGCGTCTTCGGGCCGCACGGCTCGACGCCCGCAGCGTTGCGGCGCAGGCGGCTCGCCACGGCTCGAGGCGTGCCGTTTCTCGTGCTTCGGGCCGTCGCCGACGCAGCGCCTCGACCGCGGCGTCGAGCGCGCCCTGCAGAGCGGCGTGATCTCGCCGCGGGAGTTGTGACGCGGCTGGAGGCTCAGGCCGCGCGCCCGCGCGAGCGGTCGCGGTACAGGCGGTAGTCGGGCCGCTCCGGGCGCAGGGAGCATGCGAGCGTCAGCGGCTTGCGCGCCTCGGAGTGGCGGCCGAGCTGCTGCAGCGAGCGTCCGAGGCAGAACAGCGCGTAATCGTTCGTCGGCGCCCGCTCGACGACGGCCTCGAACTCCGCGGCCGCCTCGGCGTAGCGCTGCGCACCGAACAACGCCCGGCCGAGCGCCTCGCGCACCGACGTCTTGTCCGGCTCGAGCTCCGCCGCGCGCGACAGCGGGACGCTGGCGGCGTGGTAATCGCGCTCCTCGAGCAGACGCATGCCGTTCTGAAACAGCTCGTAGACGTCGTCGCCGGACATCACGTCGAGGATAGACAGAGCGTCCAATGCCTGGCGACGGTCTTCGGTCGCCGTTTCCCTGCGCCGGCCTCATACCCGCGGCGGCAGCGCCCACCACGCTCGCGCGCGCCCGGTCACGCCCAACCCGCGCGTGAGCTCGCGGCGCAGACCCGCGCGCTGGGCCCGCGTCGTGGTCCCGGCGCCGTAGCCGAAGCGCGCGCTCGCGAGCTCGCGGAC
Source organism: Solirubrobacteraceae bacterium (assembly GCA_033855075.1). GTDB lineage: Bacteria > Actinomycetota > Thermoleophilia > Solirubrobacterales > Solirubrobacteraceae > CADCVQ01. The sequence continues at coordinate 1,812 of JAWVGM010000166.1, forward strand.
GTAGCTCTCCGCCGGCGTGTCGGCGAAGCGGCGGGCGAGCGCGTCGAGGGTCAGGTCCGGGCGCGGCGGGCGGCCGGCGCGGCGCAGCGCGCGGGCGAGCTCGGCGACCTGCGGATCGTCGGCTTGGGCATCGCGCCGGCGCTGGGCCGCCCGCAGCCAGAGCACGCCGGCGGCGGCGAGCAGCACGAGGGCCAGCAGGCCTGCGCCGGCGTACGGCCACACCGAGTCTCCGCCGCCCTTCGCCGTCGCCGCGACCCCGCCGCCCGCGTTCGCCGAGGACCCGTCGGCCTTCGCCGGCGTCCTGGCGCCGATCGCCGAGGACGAGTCGCCGGCGTTGGTCGTCGCGAGGTCGGCGATCTGTGAGCGGGCCGGGGAGCCCGCCGGGGTCGGGTCGCGGGTCACCCACCCGATGCCGGGGAAGAAGACCTCGACCCAGGAGTGCGCGTCGATGTCGCGCACGACGAACTGGCCCCCGCGCAGCGAGTTGCGGCTGCCCGGCGCAAAGCCCGCGGCGATCCGGGCGGGCACGCCGCCGAGGCGCAGTAGGAGCGCCTCCGCTCCAGAGAACTGCTGGCAATAGCCGGCGCGGTCCTTGAAGAGGAAGGCCTCGAGCGGATAGCGGCTGCGCGGCGGGGTCTCGCTGTACTCGTAGCCTTTGGCGAGGTAGCGCTCGACGGCGAGCACGTAGTCATACGGCGTGCGCGCGCCGGCCTTGAGTCGCTGGGCGAGGGCGTACGTGCGCGCGTAGGGCGTCGTGGCGAAGTCCAGCGGCTGCGGCGAGGGATCGCCGATGGTCCGGAACGAGAAGGGCGCGTTCTGCTCTCCCCAGAGCGGGACCATGCCGAAGCGCGGCTGCGCGGATCTGGCGCGCAGCGAGCCACTGCGGGGCGGGAGCTCGAAGACCGAGTAGGCGCGTCGCAGCTCCTCGCCGTACGGGGTGCCGAACGGGTCCTGCGTCGAGTCACGCATCTCGGTGGCGGTGGGGCGCGGCGTGTAGACGACCGCCTCGTAGGTGTTGCCGCGCTGCAGCGGCTTGTCGGCGGACTCGTAGATGCCCGGCGCGGTCTGGATCGGCTTCACCGGGCTCTTGCGGATCTCGAGCGCGGTGCCCGCGGCCACGAACCGCGACGAGCGCAGCGCGCGCATCGTCACGTCGATCGTCTGGCGCCACTGGGGCTTGTCGTGGCGCAGCGGCGTGTCCAGCGTGTTGGCGCGCTGCGAGGTGTCCTGCTTCCAGCGGAAGCCGTCGAACTCGGTGAGGTTCGTCGCCTTCCAGTACGCCCGGTCGCGCGCCTTGACGCGCAGCACCTCGCGGCCGTCGCGCGGCCAGTCCAGCGGGCCGTAGGTGTGATCCCAGGTGTACGTCGTCTGCACGCCACCGCTGAGTGACTGAGCGAGCTGCTCGTAGTCGATCAGCGGCTGGGCGCCGTCGAGGCGCGGCGCGAGCACGAGCGCGAGCAGGCACGCCGCGCACACGAGGATGAGCGCGCTCGGGGCGCTCGTGCGGTCCACGCGCTCGAGCCACAGGAACACCGCGAGCAGCAGGGCGAACGCGACGCCGACCAGGAACGGGTGGTCGAGCTCGCGCTGGATCGCCGGAACGGCATACAGCGCCGCCAGCGCGATCGCCGCGAGCGTCTGAAAGCCCGCGCCGCGATCCCGCCGCGGGGCGAACGCCAGCAGCGCCGCCGCGCCGGTCAGCAGGCCGCCTCCGAGGATGAGCACGACGCGCGTCCACTCGTCGAGGCCCGCGTAGGGCACGCGCACGGACGGCAGGGTGTCCAGGCCGCCGGCGATCCCGCTCGCCAGCCGTCCCCAGTTGCGCGGGTCGGCGAGCAGGGCCAGCGGGATGCCCGCCGCGAGCGCGGCGGCGAGCGCCAGCGCCGCCCCGACGGCGACGGTCGTGCGCAAGCGCGTGCGCGCCGACCGGCCGCGCCCCCACAGCAGCGTCCCGGCGCCCGCCAGGGCGGCGGCGAGGCAGGCGTTCAGCCCGACGGTGGCGGAGGGCTCGACGAGCCGGGCCCACTGCTCGACGCCGAAGGTCGCGAGGGCGGCGAACGCGCCGAGCCGGGCCACCATCGCCGGCAGCAGCGCGGCGGCGCGCCGGGGGCGGCGCGCGCTGGGCGCGCGTCCCGGCACCGTGACCGCGGGCGCCGGGTCGTGCCAGACGGGGCTCACCGGCTGCCTCCGAGCGCGAGGCCGGTGGGTCGTGCCCGCGGCCGCGCGGAGCTCAGCCGATAGCCGTGACAGCCGGCCACGGCGAACATCGCCTGCCGTCCAGGCAGCCCGCCTGGGACGACGAGCACGCGCGTCGCGCCGGCGCTCGCGGCGATGGCCTGCGGCAGCCGCGCGACGTGGCGCGCGCTGACGAACACGACCGGCCCGCGCCGGTGCGCCACAGCGCCGAGCGCCGGTCCCGCGGCGCCGCCGAGCAGCGCGAGGCGCGCGTGCACGTGCTCCCAGCCCGCGAGCGTCTCGCTCAGCTCCGTCGCGCGCCGGTCGCCGGGCAGGAGCACCCCACAGCCACCCGACAGCGCCAGGGCGCGCGCGAGTGATGCCGTCGCGCGGACGGCGGCGTCGAGTTGCTCCTCGTCGGCGGCCCCGCGCGGGTCGAGCACGACGAGCGGCTTGCTCTCGCTGCCCGCCGTGAGCCGGCGCTCCTGCGGATCGGTGCCGCGCGCGATCGAAGGCCAGAAGATCCGGGCGGCCGACGTCCCCTCGCGCAGCGGCCGGATGCCGTCCACGGTCACCTCGGCGCCGAGCACGGCCCGGCCGCGCCGCGTGAGCCGCGCCGCGCCGCCGCCGCCCTCGGCGGGCGTCACGATCGGCTCGATGCGCGGGAGGACGAGCAGTTCGTCGTCGGCCGGCGACGGTGCCGCGCTGATCTCGCGCGTCGCGAGCCCGAGCGGATCGCAGATCCGTAGGCGCGGCAGCACGAGGGTCCGGCGCCCGCGACGACCGAAGCGCGCCTCGATGCGCACGCGGCGCGGACCGCGGCCGGCGGGCAGCGGCACAGCGCCGCTGAGCAGCGGATCGACGATCGACGCAGTCGGCAGCGCGACCCGCCCGCCCTGGACCGCGATGACGATGCTGACCGGCTCGTCCTCGATGACGCGGCGGGCTCCGAGAGAACGCCTCAGCGTGACCCCGCGCGCGGCGCGCCGCACCCAGATCACGCTGCCGATCGCGAGCGCCGCGAGCGCGACGGCGGGCACCCAGAGCGGCTCGGCGTCGAACAGCGCCGCCGTCGCCGCCAGGAGGAACGCGAGCAGGAGCGAGTTCAGCGCCGGGCGCACGCTCGCTCCTCAGAGGGCAGGTGTCGCAGCCACCGCGGCGGCGACGACCTGCGCCCCGGTGGCCTCGAGCGCCTCCGGCGCGAGCACGATGCGGTGCGCGAGGACGGCCTCGGCCATCTGCTGGACGTCGTCGGGCAGCGCGTGGTCGCGGCCCGCGAGGAGCGCACGCGCCTTCGCGGCGCGAAGCAGCAGCAGACCCGAGCGCGGGCTCGCGCCGAGCTCCACCCGCGCGTCCTCGCGCGTATGCCCGAGCAGCGCGACGATGTAGTGGCGCAGCGCCGCGGACGCCCGCACCCGCATGGCGGCGTCCTGCGCGGCGAGCATCTCGGCGGCGTCCGCAACCGTCTCGAGGTCCGCGACACGGTCGCCCGCCTCGTGCGTCGCGAGCATCCCGGCCTCGCCGGCCGCGTCGGGATAGCCGAGCGAAATCCGGATCATGAAGCGGTCGACCTGCGCCTCGGGCAGCGGGTAGGTGCCCTCGTACTCGATCGGGTTCTGCGTCGCCAGGACGAGGAACGGTCGCGCGAGCTCGTGGGTGTGGACGTCGACCGTGACGCGGCGCTCCTGCATGCATTCGAGCAACCCCGACTGCGTCTTGGGCGACGCACGGTTGATCTCGTCGACGAGCACGACGTTGGCGAAGATCGGGCCGGGGCGAAACTCGAACGTGCTCTCGCGCTGGTTGAAGACGCTCGTGCCCACGACGTCGGCCGGAAGCAGGTCGGCGGTGCACTGGATGCGCGCGAACTCGAGGTCGAGCGAGCGGGCGAGCGCGCGCGCGAGCGTCGTCTTGCCCACCCCGGGCAGGTCCTCGATGAGGACGTGGCCCTCGGCGAGAGCGGCGACGATGAGGTGCTCGATGACCTCGTCGCGCACCTCGGCGGCCTGCGTGACGTTGGCGGCGATCCTGCGGGCGAGCACCCGCGTCGCGTCGACCTCGTCGGCCGAGAGCCGGCGATCGGCCTCCGCGCGCTTGCTCACGTCGCCGGCCCCGGCTCCGGCGCGGCGCGATCGCCCGCGCGCAGGCGCATGACCGCGTCGAGCACGGCGCGCGCCACGTCGGCCTTCGCGGCTCGGGGGACATGCGTTTCGCCTGTGGCCGTCACGATCGTCACCTCGTTGTCTACGGCGTCGAAGCCGATGTCGGTCCGCGAGATGTCGTTGACGATGACAGCGTCGATGCCCTTGCGCGCCAGCTTGGCGCGGCCGTGCGCCAAGCCGTCGTCGCCGTGTTCGGCCGCGAAGCCGACAAGCGTCTGCCCCGGCCGGCGCGCCGCTGCGAGCCCGGCGAGGATGTCGGGCGTGCGCTCCAGCGCGAGCTCGAGCTCCACGTCGCCGGGCAGCTTCTTGAGCTTGCCTGCGAAGGGCTCGGCCGGGCGGAAGTCGACGACCGCGGCCGCCATGACGAGGACGTCCGCCGCGGCGAAGTGCGCCTCACACGCAGCTTCGAGCTCGCCGGCCGTCTCCACGTCGATGTAGCGCACGCGCGGGTCGCGCGGCAGCGAGACGTTCGCGGCGATCACGGTGACCTGCGCCCCCACGGCGGCGGCCTCGTGAGCGAGCGCGAAGCCCATCTGCCCGGACGAGCGATTGCCCAGAAAGCGCACGGCGTCGATCGGCTCGCGCGTGCCGCCGGCCGTGACGAGGACGCGCACGCCGACGAGATGTCGCTCGCCGTGGGGAGCCGCCACGACGGCCTCGATCGCGCTCAGCAGCGCCGCCGGGTCGGGCAGGCGACCCGCGCCCCATTCGCCCTTGGAGGCCAAACGCCCGGCGTCGGGCTCGATCACGGTGACGCCGCGCGCGCGCAGCGTCTCGACGTTGGCCTGCGTGGCCGGGTTGGACCACATGTGGTTGTTCATCGCCGGCGCGACGACCAGCGGACAGGTCGCGGCGAGCGCGGCGCTCGTGAGGAGGTTGTCCGCGAGGCCGTGCGCGAGCTTGGCGATCGTGTTCGCCGACGCGGGGGCGACGACGAAGACGTCCGCGTTGCGGACGAGCTCGAGGTGGCTCAGCGGGTCGTGGTCAGGCGGGGCCTGATCGGGGAACGCTCCGCGGGCGGGGTCGCGCTCGAACTCGTCGGTGAGGACGGGCGCGCCGGTCAGCGCGGCGAAGGAGGCGGCGCCGACGAACTGCAGGCTCGCGGGCGTCTGGATCGTGCGGACGGCGTGGCCCGCACCCGTCGCGAGCCGGACGAGCTCGAGCGACTTGTATGCGGCGATCCCACCACTGACGCCGAGCAGGATCCGCATGGCAGTGGGTTGGCCCCTACCGCTGCTCTCGGCCTACCGGTACTGGTACTTGATCTTGCCCGCGGCGACTTCCTCGAGGGCGATCGTCAGGTAGTTCTTCGAGCCGGTGTCGACCATCGGGGGCGGGAACTCGTCGAACGTCCCCTCGCCAAGGTTGTGGTAGTAGGAGTTGATCTGGCGCGCGCGCTTGGCCGCGACGAGAACGGAGGCGTAGTTGGAGTCGACGTTCTCGAGGAGACGGTCGATGCGTGGGGAGATCATGGCCTACAGGGTAGCGGGCTATTTGGGCTCTCCGTGGGCGGGAGCGCGGCCCGCGAGGCGAGGATGTCGAATAAAGGTCGGATAGCGACCACTATTCGACATGCACGACGAAATCGGGCGGCGCGGCTGGCTCCCTCGTTCCCTTACCGATGCTGTTCGTCAGCCGGGCGTCCGCGTCGCTTCCCGCACGATCGCCACGAGCTCGTCGACCGCGTCCTCGAGGCGATCGTTGACGACGACGCGGCCGAACTCGTGCTGCGCGGCGAGCTCCTCCTCGGCGGTGCGCAGCCGCTTCTCGATCTGCTCGGGGTCGTCCGTGCCGCGGCCGACGAGGCGTGCGCGCAGCGACTCGATCGACGGGGGCGCGATGAAGACCTGCGTGGCCTCCGGCATCGTCTCGCGCACCTGGCGCGCGCCCTGCACCTCGATCTCGAGGACGACGGGCGCGCCTGCGGCCATCCGCGTCTCGAGCTCTGAGCGCAGCGTGCCGTAGCGCGCGCCCGCGTAGTGCGCGTGCTCGACGAAGTCGCCGTCGTCGACGTGCTGCGCGAACTGCTCGGGCGAGAGGAAGTGGTAGTCGACGCCCTGCGTCTCCCCCGCCCGCGGCCGGCGCGTCGTCGCGGAGACCGACAGCTCGAGGTCGGGCATCCGCTCGCGCAGCGACCGGGTGAGCGTGCCCATGCCGACGCCCGACGGGCCCGTGATGACGACGGCGCGCCCCACGGACGGACTGCGCTAGCGACGCAGGAGACTGATCAGCTCGCCGCGCTGACGGTCGGACAGCCCGCCGATCGTCTTGCTCGGCGAGATGCGGCACTGGGTGAGGACCTTGCTCGCCTTCACGCGCCCGTACTTGGGGACCGCGAGCAGCATGTCGACGACCTTGGCGGTCTTCACGAAGTCCGGCGGGTTCTGCAGGAGCGCGTGGATCGAGGTGCGCCCGGCCTTGAGATCCTTCTTCAGCTGGGCCCGCCTCGTGCGGACCTCATTTGCTCGCTGGAGGGCGTCAAGTCGTTGGGTCAAGGAGCGCTCAGGCGCCGCGGAAGTCTCGGTGGCGGTGTTCGTGGCCGGCGGCATCGGACCGCGCCGATACTACATATTCACAACCGGGCTGCAAGACGAATCAGGTCGAATCCAACGAATTCATGTCGACCTCGACCTGAGGTCGATGCGTGTTCAGCCTGGTTGAAGGTGAACCCGCAATTTGCAGGGATTTCAGCTCGGCCGCGATGCGTGATCCCGCAGCGGCGTCTCGAAATGTCTCGGTCCCCACGCCGATCAATGTTGCGCCCGCTGACATCAGGTCCTGGGCGTGCTTGCCCGACCCTACACCGCCCATGCCGATGATGGGGATCGCCACCCGCGTCGCCACCGCGGCAACCTGAGCCAGCGCCACGGCGCGGACCGCCGGCCCGGAGAGCCCGCCCGTCCCGCCCCCGAGCCACGGCGCCCGCGCGCCGGCCGGCGCGGCGGGATCGAGCGCCATCGCGCGCAGCGTGTTGATGAGCGACACGGCGTCCGCGCCCTCCGACTCGGCCGCGACCGCGACCGCGGCGACGTCCGCGGTGTTCGGAGTGAGCTTGACGATCAGCGGCTTGGACGTGAGTGGCCGCACGGCGCGAATGAGCGCGGCGAGCGAGGCCGGGTCGGCGCCGATGTCAAGGCCGGTGCGCACGTTCGGACAGGACACGTTGAGCTCGATGGCCGCGATCTCGTCGCGGCCTGAGACCGCCTCGACGAGCTGCGCGACCTCGTCCTCGGTCGAGCCCATGACGTTCGTGATGAGCGGCACCGGGAGCTGCGCGAGCTGCGGCAGGTCGTGCTCGAGGTAGCCATCGAGGCCGCGGTTGGGCAAGCCGATCGAGTTGATCATCCCGGCCGGGGTCTCCCACAGCCGCGGCGGCGGGTTGCCCTCGCGCGGGTGCAGCGTGATCGTCTTGGAGACGAACGCGCTGAACGGGAAGGCGTCCAGCACCGCATCGCCGAAGGCCTTGCGCGCGGCGATCGCGTCGAACGTGCCCGAGCCGTTGATGATCGGGTGAGCGAGCTCCAGCCCGCAGAAGTCGACCGGCTCTGGAGTCAATGTGCCGGCACCGCCTCCAGGCGCGCCGCGTCGATGACCGGGCCGTCGACGCAGACGCGGGCGTAGCCGCCCTCGCGCACCGCCACGACGCAGCCAAAGCAGGCGCCGAAGCCGCACGCCATGCCCGCCTCGAGCGCGAGCTGCGCCGCGACCCCGCGCGCCTCGCACAACGCCCGGACGGCTTCGAGCATCGCCGGGGGGCCGCACGCGTAGACCGTCGCGGCCGCGTCGGCGCTCAGCGCGTCTGCCAGCAGGTCGGTGACGAGGCCGGGATGGCCGACCGAGCCATCGTCGGTCGCAACCTCCACTGGTGCGGCGTCGAGCAGCGCCGCGCCGGCGGCGTGGTGCGCGTCACGGAAGCCCAGCACGGCGGTGGTGGGCACGGCGGCAGCCGACAGTTCGATCGCCCACGCCGCGAGCGGCGGAATCCCGACTCCACCGCCGGCGAGGATCGCGCGCTCGGCGTCGGGTGGTGCGCTGAAGCCGCAGCCCAGCGGGCCGGTGATCCACAGCTCGTCGCCCGCGGCGAGCTCGGCGAGCCGCCGGGTGCCCGGGCCGACGTCCTCGAGCATGAAGCTCAGCCGCCCGTCCACGGCGCGCAGAAAGGAGAACGCGCGCGGCAGGAACGGCCGCTCGTCCTCCCCCGCGCCCCAGCGCTCCACGCTGGCGAGCATGTAGAACTGCCCAGGCCAGGGGCGGGGACCGTCAGGGTCGTCGGCGTGCAGGATTCGGTAGGCGCCCACGTCATCGGCGCCGGTCACCGCGACGCGGCGCCGGCCGAAGGGCGCGAGCGTCCTCATCCGACCTTCGAGCGGTCGCGGTGGAGCTCCTGGAGCGAGAGCACCGGTGGCTCGCCGTGCCGGCGCGCGGCGTCGATCGCGCGTGCGGCGGCGTGGGCGCCCGACAGCGTTGTGATGCACGGGATCCCGGCGGCCACCGCGGCGCGGCGGATCTCCCAGCCGTCGGCGCGGGCACCCGAACCCGTCGGCGTGTTGATGACGAGCTGGATCTCGCCCGACCGGATCCAGTCGACGACGTTCGGCGAGCCGTCGCCGACCTTTTCGAGCACGGCATCGACCCGGCAGCCCATCCCGCGCACGGACTGCGCGGTGCCCGCGGTCGCGACGATGCGGAAGCCGAGGTCCTGCAGGCGTGACGCGATCGCCGAGGCGCCCGGCTTGTCGCCGTCGGTCACGGTGATGAACACCGTGCCCGCCTGCGGCAGGTGGGCTCCGGCCGCCGACTGCGCCTTGGCGAACGCCGTCGGGAAGTCGCGCGCGACGCCCATGACCTCGCCGGTCGAGCGCATCTCGGGGCCGAGCAGCGCATCCGACCCGGCGAAGCGGTCGAACGGCAGCACGGCCTCCTTGACCGACACGTGGTCGGTCGGCATCGCCTCGGAGGGCAGCCCGAGCTCGTCGAGGCGCTCGCCGAGCATGAGCCGGCAGGCCATCTTCGCCAGCGGCACCCCGATCGCCTTGGAGACGAACGGGACGGTCCGCGACGCGCGCGGGTTGGCCTCGATGACATAGAGACGGCCGTCGAGCGTGACCGCGAACTGGATGTTGATGAGCCCGACGGTG
>JAWVGM010000167.1:0-7422 GCA_033855075.1 Solirubrobacteraceae bacterium
TGCACTTCGATCCGTCGACCGAGACGATCACGTCGCTGCGCTCCAAGGAGGAGGCGCACGACTACCGCTACTTCCCCGAGCCCGACCTCGTGCCGGTCGCGATCACGCAGGAGATGCTCGACGCCGCCCACGGCGACATGCCCGAGCTGCCCGCCGCGCGCGAGACGCGCCTCGCCGGACTCGGCCTGAATGCGGGCAGCGCGCGCCAGCTCGCCTGGCGCACGGAGCTCGGCGACTTCTTCGAGGCGGCCCTCGCAGCGCAGAGCGGACCCACCCACCCCGAGCCCCAGCCGCTTGCGAACTGGGTCTGCAACGAGCTGGTCGCCGTCGTCGGCGACGCCGACCCCGCGACGACGAAGGTGAGCCCGCAGGCGCTCGCCGAGCTCGTGTCGCTCGTCGGTCAGAAGACCGTGACGCCCGCGAACGCCCGCGTCGTCCTCGACACGCTCGTCAGCGCTGGCGGCGATCCGGCCCAGATCGTCGAGGCCGAGGGCCTCGGTTCGATCGGCGGCGACGACGCCCTCGAGCCGATCGTCGACGCCGCGCTCGCCGCCAACGCCGACGCGGCGGAGAAGATCAAGGCCGGCAACATGAAGGCCATCGGCGCGATCATCGGCCACGTCATGCGCGAGACGAAGGGCCGCGCCGACGGCGGCGAGGTCACTCGGATCGTTCGCGACCGGCTCGGGGTTTGACGCGTTCGTTGATCCACGCGATGAGCGAACGCACGTCGTCGGGCAGCGCGCTTTCCGCGGCGCGCACGGTGTGCGTGCGCTCGCCGTCGTCGAAGGTCAGCTCGTAGCTGAAGCGGTCGGCCTCGCGGCCATGCGCGGCCAGCTTCTCGGGAAGATGGAACGCGCCCGCCTGGTCGACCCGGCGCTTGAGTTCCTCGGCATCCTCGGGCGGGAGCTCCGCCGAGTCGACGGTGCTCGTCGTCACCAGTCCCGCGTAGCCGCCGCCGCGCACGATCGAGACCTTCACGGTCAGAGGACTCCCACGGTCTGCCAGGCCTTCTGCACCGCCGACTGCTCGCTGCCGCCGTCGCCGTAGAGCTTGCCGGCGACCTCCACCGTCGCGTCGGCCGCGGCTTTGAAGTCCGAATCGGGCTTGAGCTGCCCGGTCAGCGTCGTGTACCAGATGAGCCCGGGCTTCTCCCACGCGTTGCCGCCGATCGCCGTCGCGGCGAGGTAGAACGCGCGGTTGGGGATGCCGGAGTTCAGATGGACGCCACCGTGGTCGTTGTGCGGATCGTCGTCGTCGGGCAGATCGAGGTAGTCCTTCATGTGCGCGGGTTGGTCGTCGAACTCGAACGCGCTGCCGGGCTCCTTCATCGAGCGCACCGCGACGCCCTCGATGCTCGGGTCCAGCATGTGCTCGCCGACGAGCCAGCTCGCGTCGGCGGCGCTCTGCCTGAGGCTGTGCTGCTTGACGAGCGAGCCGAAGACGTCCGAGAACGACTCGTTCAGCGCGCCGGACTGGCGGTGGTACGCGAGGCCGGCGGTGAACTGCGTGATGCCGTGCGTGAGCTCGTGGCCGATGACGTCGATGGCCTTCGTCAGCGAGCCGCGGACGAACATGCCGCCGCCGCCGTCGCCATAGATCATCTGCGAGCCGTTCCAGAGGGCGTTGTCGTAGTCGGTGCCGAAATGCACCGTGGAGATGAGCGACAGCCCGTGGGCGTCGAGGCTGTCGCGATCGAAGACGTCCTTGTAGAAGGCGTAGGTCGTGTGGGACCCGTCGAAGGCCTCGTTGACCGCCGCGTCGGCCACCGGCGCGTCGTCGTCGGTGCGCGCGACCTGGCCGGGGAGCTGGAAGTCGCCGCCGTGGTGGACGTCGTAGACCGTCTGGTGCTCGGTCGTCTGCGGCCCGAGGAACGAGAACTCGGCCGGGTTGACGTTCAGCCGACGGGCCGCGCTGGCGATGACGGCGCGCTGAGCACGCATCGCGGTCGACGTGGCGAGGGTCCGCAGCGCGGCGTCGCGCTGCGCCGCATCGCCGCGCTCGGCGATCTTCAGCAGCACTCCGGGCGGGGCGAAAAAGCACACGGGGCAACCGCTACACATCTCGTTCTCCTCTGTCATGGATTGGCGCTCATCCACACCGCTGCGCCCACGGCGCGCGCGATGTCGGCGGCGTACTCGACGTCCACAAACGTGTCGCTGCTCATGTGGTAATCCGGGTTGGGTTCCTCGGACGCCTCACCTTGACGAGCCGCGAAGAAGTCCTCTGATACGCACAGCGCCGGAAACCCGGCGAGCTGGAAGCTCGAGTGATCGCTGCGTCCTTCGGCGGGGTCGCGGTCTTCGGGCCCGGCGGTCCGGCACAGCTGCGGCTCGGGCAGGGTGGGGGAGACGAGCGCGGCCGCGCGCGCGAGCCGCTCGACGAGGTCGATCGACGCGGACTCCACAGCGGGCCCGGCGAGCCAGCCCGCGTGGATCTCCCACGTGCGTGGCCCCACGCGGTTGTAGCCGACCATGTCCATGGTGTACGCGGCGATGATCGCGGCGCCGAGCTGTGCCTGTGAGCGGGCGTACGCGCGGCTGCCGACCATCCCGTGCTCCTCGGCGTTGAAGAGGAGGAAGCGGATCGAGCGGCGTGGCTGGCGCTGCTCGCTCAGCTGCGCGGCGGCGCGGGCGATCGCAAGGACGGCGACGGTGCCGCTCGCGTTGTCGTCCGCGCCGGGGGCGGGATCGTTCGCGGGGTCGTAGCCCTCGCTGAAGGCGGCCGTCGAGTCCAGGTGCGCGCCGACGACGACCACCTCGTCGCCGGAGCCCGCCTCGGTCGTCGCGGGGTCCCCGGCGGCTCCGAGCCGGTCGACGGCGAACCCGAGGTCGTCGAGCCGGCTCGCGGCGGGCTCAGTGGCGATCGCGTAGATCACCGTCCCGTTCTCGCCCGCGACGTGCAGGGGAACGAGATCGAGCGCGAGCAGCGCCTCGCGCCAGCTCCTGCCAGCTCCCGCGCCGGGTGCCGTGACGCGCACGTAGCGCAGCACGGTGCCGTCGAGCACCGCCAGCGCGAGCCGCAGATGGGGTGCGACCTTCAGGCCGGCAGCGAGCGCGGTCGCGCGGGCATCGCGGCATTCGCCGACGTAGACGCCGTCAGCGCCCTGCACCGCGGCCGGAGCTTCGAAGAGCAGGTCCGGCTCGAACGGTGCGGTGAGGCCGGCATCGGCGAGCAGGCGTGGCAGCTCGCCGGACGGCAGGTTCGCGACCGCCCCGAGCGCCACGCCCGCGGCGCGCAGGGCCTCGAGGTCGCCCGCTGACTCGGGGTAGACCTCGATCGCGATCCGGCCTCGCGTGTCACGGCTCTGCTGCGCGATCGCGGCGAGATCGATGAGTGCGATGCGTCGCCGTGCCACGGTGCCGCGACCATCTCACACTGCCGAGGGCCGCAGCGAGGGATTTGTCGCGACGGCCAGGTCAGGCGATGCCGCGGCGCCCGGAGAAGAAGAGCACGAGCGCAAGGATCGCGAGCGCGAAGAGCAGCGGGTGGACGATGACGCCGCCCGCGATGGCGACGATGAGCAGGATGATCGCGACGATGAGCAGCACGCGGGGCCTCCTTCGTATGGGATGGGCGGCGAGTTGGTCGCCTGGCCGCGTCATACCCCTGGGCGGCCGCGGTTCATGCGGGCATGGACAGATGACCTAGCCCGCGTCGACACACCCATACATCGCCTCGACGGCCCTCGGAAAGCGTGGGAACCGGACGCGACGACGGTCTTTGGCCTCGGGCGGCGTGGGGTTACCATCGGAGGTGGACCCGCGCATCCACGCCGAGGAGGTACCGCATGTCAAAGCTCATCCGCATGGACCAGACCGGCCACTCCACCGTCGCCGAGTGGAGCTCCGAGGACCCGGCCGCCGTCGAGGCCGCCGTTGAGGCGTTCCGGGCCGAGCTCGATCGCGGATATCTCGCGATGGTCACGACCGGGCCGGGCCACGCCGAGCAGGTCCGCGAGCTGCCCGTCGACGCTGAGCTCGTGATCCTGCGCCTGCCGATCGCCGGCGGGTAGGGGCAACCGGCGTGGCGGTCCAGCCACACGCCGCGGCCGGGCCGGAGCTCCTTCCCGAGGTCGCCTCGGTGCATTGGCGCCCGCGCGTCGACGAGGCGCAGCTGCGCCGGTCCGGCGGTTACTGGACGCTCACGACCGTCGCGCACATCGTGCCCTTCACCCTTGCGGCGGTCGGGCTCATGGCGCTCAACCCGCTCGCGCTGCCGGTGGCGCTTGCGTGCCTCGCGCACGCGTGGGTGATCCCGGAGCTCTACGCCCAGCGGGGGGCGAACGTCCTGCGCCCGCGCGCCCGGCGGGCCGACGGCCCGGAGCGCCGCTCGGTCGGGCTGCTCGGCGACCTCGTCGGGCATGAGTCGCGCGACCTGCATGCGCAGACCGGCCTCGTGCTCGAGCCCGGGCGCCTCGGCGCCTGGCTCGTGGGGGAGGCGGGCGCCGTGCTCGTCCCCGCATCCGGGCGCAGGGTGTTCTGTTACTGCGTGAAGGTCGACGGTCGCGTCAAGGAGGCCGCCGCGCTGCCGTCCGGCGATCGCATCGCGCACCTCGTGCTCGCGCTGCGATCCGACGAGCAGGGCTTCGCGACGGTGGCCAATCTGTCGTTTGCGGGCGCGCGCTGGCGCCTGCGCCGACGGCTGCGGCCGGGCATGCGCCCGGCGCTGGATGCGGCATTGCGCAAAGGCGCTGCTCAGCGCACCACTTCCGGGCTCGACAAGCGGTCGAGCGCCCTCAGCTGAATCTGCGACATCCGGCCAATGTGCGGGGGCGAGGCGGGCGGCACTATGTCTGCATGCCCGTAGCTTCTCTTGATCTGACACGTCGCGTGCTCGTTCCGATCCACGGCTCGCAGCCAGCCGTAGCGCACGCCCCCAGGGTTCGCCGTTACCGGCTCGCCCGGCTGCCCATGCAATCCCGACCCGACCCGATGCTGGACCGCTTCGCGCACCTGCGCCGAAGCTACGACTGAACACGCTCCTCGCCTACGGCGGGTTCGCGCGCGCAACCGCCAACCGCCTCCCTGCCGAGGGGTACTCTTGAAGGCATGTCCACCTCCAAGTCTTCAGGGGCGTCCCTCGGCAGCAAGGCTGTCGCGCTGCTCATCCTGCTGTTCGCGGCCTGGGTCGTGTTCCAGCTCATCAAGGGTTTCGTCATCGCCGTCTTCTGGGTCGGCGTCGTCGTGTTCGGGGTCATCGCCGTGCTCTGGGCCTGGCGCACGCTCAGCAGGGACTGACCACCGTGGCCGGAGGCGCGTACCTCGCGCTGGCGATGTGCTTCGCGCTGGCCGGCGGGATCGTCGGCAGGATCAAGGGCAGCTCGTTCTGGCTGTGGTTTCTGATCTCCGGCTGCGTCCCGGTCCTCGGGCTCCTCGCAGCCATCTTCTACCGCTATGAGCGCGACGAGCTTCGCCGCCAGTGTCCGACCTGCGGCCGCGTGACCAAGATCTATGACGCGTTGTGCACGCGCTGCGGCACCGAGCTCGAGTACCCCGATCGGGTGATTGCACCCGAATCCGCGGCCCCAGTAGCCCGCTAATATCGATCGTTCTGGCCGGCCAACGGGGCCGGCCTCGGGTTACGTAGCGAGAGGAGGTCGTGCATGCGTGCGGTCGATGCCATCATGGAATGCTTGAAGGCGGAGGGTGTGGAGGTCGTATTCGGCCTTCCCGGCGGCGCGAACCTCCCGACGTATGACGCCTTCGTCGACGGTGGCATCCGCCACGTGCTCGTGCGCCACGAAGCCGGCGGCGGCCACGCCGCGGAGGGCTATGCGAAGGCGACAGGCCGGGTGGGCGTCGCGTTCGCCACCTCGGGCCCCGGCGCGACGAACATCATCACGCCGATCGTCGACGCGATGATGGACTCCGTCCCGCTGGTCGTCATCACCGGCCAGGTCCGCACCGACCTCATCGGCACAGACGGCTTTCAGGAGACCGACACGCTCGGCATCACGATGCCGGTCGTCAAGCACAGCTACCAGATCCGCTCGCCGCTGGAGATCCCGCGCGCGATTCACGAGGCCTTCCACATCGCGCGCACCGGACGTCCCGGCCCGGTCGTGGTCGACATCCCGGTGGACCTCAGCCGCGCGGACATCGCCTACGAGCCGGTGACCGACCTGCATCTGCCGGGCTACCAGCCCACGATCGAGGGCAACACGAAGCAGATCCGCCAGGCGGCGAAGGCGATGGCGTCGGCACGCCGGCCCGTGATCTACGCGGGCGGCGGCGTCGTCAATGCCAACGCCTCGGAGGAGCTCGTCGCGTTCGCGACGTCGGATCGCTTCCCGGTCACGTGCACGCTCATGGGGCTCGGCGCCTTCCCGGCCAAGCACCCGCAGTGGCTGGGCATGCTCGGCATGCACGGCACGCGCACGGCGAACTACGCGATGGACGAGGCCGATCTCATCTGCTGCATCGGGGCCCGGTTCGACGACCGGATCACGGGCAAGCTGTCGGAGTTCGCGCCGCACGCGAAGTTCATCCACATCGACGTCGATCCCGCGGAGATCTCCAAGACGATCCCGGCGCACATCCCGATCGTCGGCGACGCGAAGCATGTGCTCGTCAAGCTCATCAAGGAGTACCGGGCGCTCGAGGGCGTCGATCCGGCCCGCCTCGATGACTGGTGGGCGAAGATCGAGGGCTGGCGCGCCAAGCACCCGCTGCGCTACGACGATTCGACCGACGCGGAGATCAAGCCGCAGTACATGGTCGAGGCGCTCTATGAGGCGACGGGCGGCGAGGCGATCGTCACCTCAGACGTGGGCCAGCACCAGATGTGGGCCGCGCAGTACTACCACTTCCCCAAGCCACGCCGGTGGATCAACTCCGGCGGCCTGGGGACGATGGGCTTCGGCCTGCCGGCCGCGATGGGCGCGCAGGTCGGCTGTCCCGATCAGACCGTCGTCTGCATCGCCGGAGACGGCTCGGTCCAGATGAACATGCAGGAGCTCGCGACCTGTGCCCAGGACAAGATCCCGATCAAGGTGTTCATCATGAACAACGGGTACCTCGGCATGGTCCGCCAGTGGCAGGAGCTCTTCTGGGACAAGCGCTACTCGCACGTCGACATGGGCGACCACCCCGACTTCGTGAAGGTCGCCGAGGCCTACGGCGCGACCGGGATGCGCTTCACCGACAAGTCGACGCTCGTATCCGACATGAAGGACGCGCTCGCCACCGACGGCCCCGTCCTCGTGGACGTGCGCGTCACGCGCGAGGAGAACACGTACCCGATGATCGCGCCCGGCCAGCCGGCGCGCGACATGGTCGGATGAGGTGGCTGTAATGGGCGAGCCCGGAACGAAGGAACTCCTCAGCCTCGAAGAGCTCGAGGCGGCCGGCAGCATGCACACCGGCCGCAAGCACGTCCTGTCGATCCTCGTCGAGAACCAGGCCGGTGTCCTGACCCGGG
>JAWVGM010000168.1:0-26435 GCA_033855075.1 Solirubrobacteraceae bacterium
TCGCCGTGGGCGAAGTTGATGAGCTCGATGATCCCGTAGACGAGCGTGTAGCCGAGCGCGATCAGCGCCCAGATCGCGCCGTTGGAGATCCCGGCGACGAGGTTGTTGCCCAGCCGTACGAGGTTGCCGTCATCGCTCAGGTCCTGCAGGCCATAGACGACCGGCAACACGAGCAGCGCGAGGACGAGGCCAAAGCGGCCGAAGAACGCGCGCACCGCGACGACTTCGCGTCGCTGGACGAAGGGCACGGTTGGTGCGTTCATGATGCTTCGGACGGGCCCGGGGACGCGGCTTTGGCCGCGCCCCCTTGCCGGGTCCGGACGCTTCTAGCCGGCCGCGCCCTTGATGACCTTGTCGAACACCAGCTTGCCGGCGACGATCTTGTACAGACCGTAGTCAGTCAGCGTGGTGTCGCCGTACTGGTCGATGTCGTAGGTGCCGAGCACGCTCTGGCGGCCCTTCGTGTTCTTGAGCACCTGATCGATGACCGCCTGGCGGTCGTTGCCCTTGGCGCCGACCGCCTTGATCGAGTCGAGAATCAGAGACATCGCTTCGTAGCCGTAGATCGCGTACGGGTCCGGTGAGGCCACGCCGTAGGCCGACTTGAAGTCCGCGAAGAACTTCTTACCCGAGGGCGGGAAGCTCTTGGGATCCAGGGTCGCGATCGTGCCCTTGAACCGCGGGGCGATGTTTGCCGGCAGGCCCTTCTTCGGATCCGCGAGCACGGTCTGGACGATGGCGTCGGCGCCGTACAGCTTCGCGCTTGGCAGTGCCGTCGCCGCGTCCTTGAGCAGCTGGACGCCGTTGTTCTCGAGTTCCATCGAGGTCGAGATGCAGTCGGCCTTGATGCCGGACACGACCGAGCGGTAGTTCGGCGCCTTGACATCGACGCCCTTGTCGCCCAGCAGCTTGATGCCCTGCTTCTTGGCCTCGAGACCGAGGTTGCGCCCGAGTCCGGCGCTGTAGGTCGTCTTGGAGTTGAAGTTGTAGAACGTCTTGCAGCCGTCTCCCTTCATGGTCTTGACCATGGCGGCGGCCTGGACCGTGTCCTTCGGCACGATGCGGGCGTACGTACGCTTGCCGGTCGGGTAGTACTTGTCGGGCTCGCCGGCCTCGGAGCCCGGCTGGTTGGTGGTCAGGCCGACGTACGTGTTCGCGGGGCTGACCTGCAGGATCCCGGCCTTGTTCGTGATCGGCAGCGAGACCTTGGTCATGCCGGAGTTGTAGGCGCCGAGCATGGCGATCGTGCTCTTGTCGCGAATGGCGGTGCGCGCGTTCTGCGCTTCCTTGCCCTCGTCGGCGGCGCCCGTCGAGGCGAGCGAGTCGTCGAGCGGCTTGTAGGCGATCTTGAAGCTGCCGACCTTGCCGCCGCGCTGCGACACGGCGAGCTTGGCTCCGTTGATGATCGCCCGCGTCTGACCGGACGAGCCGCCCTGTTCGGGCAGCGTCGAGTAGACGGTGAGCGTCTGGCCCGAGGCGGTACCGCCGGAGCTTTTCTTGTCACTGCCACAGGCCACGACGCCAAGAGCCGAGATACCAACGGCCCCCAGGGTCGTAATTCGAGTCATACGCACAGTCGTCCTCCTCGGGATGGACAGGAAGCGCGCCGATCGTACAACGATGTGAACGCTCCGCGTTGCGCCAATCGGCACGTACTTGTTCTTCCTGGTCAGCCGCGGACCTTCAGGACCTTGTCGAGCACGAGCTTGCCGGCGCGCACACGATTGCCGGCGAACGTGCTCAGGCTCGTGTCCCCGTAGCGGTCGATCGAGTAGCGCCCGAGGATCGAGGGGTGGTCGCGGATCGCAAGGAACGCATCGACGACCGCGTTGCGGTTGTTGCCCTGCTTGCCCGCGTTGTGAATGGAGCGCAGCACGATCTTCGCGGCCTCGTAGGCGAGCATGGCGTCCGGGGATGGGTCGCGGGCGAACTCTGTCCGGAAGCGAGTCAGGAACTCCCCAGCGCTGCGGGGAAGCAGGTGCGGCGGCAGCGTCGTCGTCGTGATTCGCATCCGGCGTGCGGCCGACGGCGTGAGTGAGCGCACGAACGCCCGCGAGGCCACCGCGCTCGGTGCGAAGAGCGCGATCGAGGGATCCCCCGCCGCGACGGAGTTGAAGATGCGCTGCGCGCCGGCGTCGGTCTCGCCGGCGAAGAAGAACGCGTCGGCGCCCGACGAGGCGACGTCCTTGGCGGGCCCGGAGAGGTCGCCGCTCCGGGCGTCGATGCGCTTCGTGTCGACGATCGCGACGCCCTGGCGCTGCGCGGCGCGCTGCATCTGCTCGAGCATGCCGCCGCCGTAGAGGCCGCGGTCCCCCATCAGCTCGAGGCGCTTGACGCCCTCCTCCTTCATGTAGCCGACGATCGCGGAGGCCTGGACGTGGTCCGGGGGCACAACGCGGCCGAACGTCAGCTTGCCCGAGGGATAGAAGCGCTCGGGCTCGCCCTTGTGCGAGCCGCCGGGGCGGGTGAGGCCGTCGTACGTGCTTCCGGGCGAGACCATGAGGATGTGGCCCTCGTTGACAAGCGGCAGCGCGAGCGCGGTCGCCGCGGAGTGCAGGTCGCCGATGTAGGCGATCGTGTTCTGGTCGCGGACCGCCTGGCGAGCGTTCTCGAGCACGCGGTCGCGGGTCCACGTTCCCGCGTCGGTCGTCGACGAGTCCAGCGAGACGTACGTCACGCTGAAGTTGCCGATCTTGCCGTGCCCCTCCTGGAGGGCGAGCTTGATTGCGTTGACCATGTCGCGCGAGCGGTCGCGGTCGCGGCCGTGCAGCGGCAGACTGGAGTAGATCGTCAGCGTGCTCGAGCCGTTCGGGGGTTTGTCCCCCGTGGCCGCATCGCCGCAGGCGCCCAGCCCGAGCGCGACGGCGACGGTTACACAACAGGCGACTGCCGCCCGCATCGGCCCCGCGTGCATGGCGGCGGCTATTCCCGGCCGGGAAGGTACGGGAGGAGCATGCGGCCGGCGGCGCCGATCATGATCACGAGCGTCGTGACCAGGAAGCCGTCGAGCGCCTTGGCACCTATGGCCCACAGGACGATCCAGCAGACGAGGCCGAACGTGGTTACGAGGACGAGGCCCATTGGCGGGGCAGCGTAACGGATGAGCACTACGGCAAGTGCCGCCGAGCGCTCGGGCATCCGTTAGGGATGAGCACTACGGCAAGTGCCACCGAGCGCTCGGGCATCCGTTAGGGATGAGCACTACCGCAAGTGCCGCCGAGCGCTCGGGCATCCGTTAGGGATTGAGGCCGGCGGCCAGATCCGCAACCAGAGCGCCCGTAGCGGCGGCGGGGTCGTCGGACTCGGCCATGGCGCGGATGAGACGGCTCGCGACGATGACCCCTTCCGCCCCAGCCGCGGCCGCCGCGGCAGCGTGCTCGGGCGTGGAGATCCCGAAGCCGAGCGCGACCGGGATCGTCGCGTGCTCGCGGACGCGCGCGAGGAGCACGCCGACGTTCTCGGCGAGCGCGGTCCGCTCGCCCGTCGTGCCGATGACCGACACGACGTAGATGAACCCGCGCGCGTTGACCGCGATCTCGGCCAGCCGGTCGTCCGGCGTCGTCGGCGCGACGAGGGGCACGAGCGCAACGCCGGCCGCGTCGCACGCAGCGCGGATCTCGTCAGCCTCGTGCAGCGGCAGGTCGGGCACGATCAGCCCGCTGATGTGAGCATCGCGCAGGGCCGCGGCGAACGGCTCGGGCCCGCGCGCCAGCAGGATGTTCACGTAACACATGAGCACGACCGGCAGGCGCTGGGCGAGCGCCGCGCCGACCTCGAGGACGCCGTCGAGCGTCGCGCCGGCCTTGAGCGCCTCGGTCCCGGCGGCGTGGATGACCGGCCCGTCGGCGAGCGGGTCGGAGTACGGCACGCCGAGCTCGACGAGGTCGGCGCCGTTGGCCGCGTACGCCTCGCCGATCTGAAGTGACGTCTGGAGGTCCGGGTAGCCGCCCATCAGGTAGGGCATGAGCGCGGCGCGCCCCTCGCGCAGCGCGAACGCGGCGGCAATGCGGTCCAGGCCGGTGCTCTCCACGGCCGGGACACGGTCGCGCGCCGGCCTGGACGGCGGCTCAACCATCGTGCGCGAGCACCTCGGCGAGATCCTTGTCGCCGCGGCCCGACAGGCAGACGAGGTCGAGCGTGGAGCCCTCGGGGTCTTCGTGCATCGCGTAATGCAGAGCGTGGGCGGTCTCGAGCGCCGGGATGATGCCCTCGAGCCGGGTGACCTCCTTGAACGCGTTCAGCGCGTCCTCGTCGCTGACGGCGACGTAGCGCGCGCGGCCGCAGTCGCGCAGATAGGCGTGCTCGGGACCGGAGCCGGGGTAGTCCAGGCCGGCCGAGACCGAATGCGCCTCGGTGACCTGGCCGTCGGCGTCCTGCATGACCGCCGACAACGAGCCGTGCAGCACCCCGGCGCGCCCGCCCGCGGTGAGCGGCGCGCCGTGGCGGCCGCTGTCAAGGCCCTCCCCCGCCGCCTCGACGCCGATGAGCTGCACATCCGCGTCGCCGACGAACGGCGTGAAGATGCCGATCGAGTTCGAGCCGCCGCCGACGCAGGCGATGACCCGGTCGGGCAACCGCTGGATGCGCTCGAGCAAGGCCGCCCGCGCCTCGTCACCGATGACGCGCTGCAGATCGCGTACGAGCGCGGGATACGGGGCCGGGCCCACGGCCGAGCCGATGATGTAGTGCGTGTCCTGCACCGTGGTGACCCAGTCGCGGATCGCCTCGCTCACGGCCTCCTTGAGCGTGCGCGCGCCGGCCTCGACCGACACCACGGCCGCGCCGAGCAGGCGCATCCGCTGCACGTTGGGCGCCTGGCGGCGGATGTCCTCGGCGCCCATGTACACGACGCAGTCCAGGCCGAGCAGCGCGCACGCGGTGGCGCTGGCGACGCCGTGCTGGCCGGCGCCGGTCTCGGCGATGATCCTGCTCTTCCCCATCCGCTTGGCGAGCAGCGCCTGGCCGAGGGCGTTGTTGAGCTTGTGCGAGCCCGTGTGCATGAGGTCCTCGCGCTTGAGCCAGATCTCGCGGCCCGCCCGCTCGGAGATCCGCTCGGCGAGATACAGCGGCGTCGGGCGCCCGGCGTAGTCGGCCAGCAGCCCGTCGAGCTGCGCGCGGTAGCCCGCGTCGTCGCGCGCGGCCACCCACGCCGCCTCGAGCTCGATGAGCGCGGGCATGAGCGTCTCGGGGACGTACTGCCCGCCGTACTCGCCGAAGCGGTGCTCGACGGCCTCAGATGAAACGTCGCCCGGAGGTCGCCGCGCCACCCGCTGCGCGGGCGGTGCCGGGCGCCCGGAGGGCGAAACCTCCGTCATCCGGACACCCCCACGCCGTGTACGGCATCCGAAAACGCCTGCAGCTTCGCCGGATCCTTGATGCCCGCCGCCGACTCGGTCCCGCTCGCGACGTCTACGGCGAACGGCGACGTCACGGCGATCGCCGCAGCGACGTTCTCGTGGCTGAGGCCGCCGCTGAGCACGATCGGCGAGTGAAGCCTCTGCCCGCGCACGATCTCCCAGTCGATCGTCTCGCCGGTGCCGCCGCGCACGCCCTCGACGTACGCATCGAGCAGGTGGAAGTCGGTGTGGAACGCCGCGGCCGCCTGCAGGTCAGATCGCGAGCGCACGCGGGCCGCCTTCATCACCTTCGCGCCGGTGCGCCGCGCGACCTCGGTGCAGAACGCCGGGCCCTCGTCGCCGTGCAGCTGCACGATCGACAGGCCCGCACTCTGGACGAGGGTGTCGACCTCCTCCAGCGTCGCGTTGACGAACACGCCGACGATCTCGAGCGTGCGCCGCAGGGAGGCGCCGATGAGCGCAGCCTCGGCCGGATCGCAGCGTCGCGGCGAGCCCTCCCAGAAGATCATGCCCAGCGCCCAGGCGCCCGCCTCGGCCGCGCGATGGGCGTCATCAAGGCTCGTGATACCGCAGTGCTTGATCCGCGTGGCCACGCCACGCATCGTAGAGCGCGGGCTTACTTCGTCTGGCGTGCGGCGATGAGCGTGCCGCTCTTGTTCAGCAGCTGCGCGACGTCGCCGGAGTCCTTCCAGAACTCCTTGCTCTTACAGGCGTAGTAGGTCTTGCCCTTGACCGACGCCTTCTTCTTGCCCTTCTGGCACTTCGTCAGGACGCGCAGCGTCTTGCCCGACGCGATCTTGGTGCCCTTCTTGAACTTGATCTTCTTCATCGCGATGTTGCGCAGCGAGTAGCCCTTGAGGCTCACCTTCTTGGAGCCCGTGTTCTTGAGCTTCACGGACTCCTTCTTGACCTTGCCCTTGCCCTTGGCGCTGACGATCTTCAGCCCGGCCGTCGAGCCGCCGGTCGGGTTGCCCGAGCAGCCGCCGTTGTCCCAGCGGTTGATCTCGGCGTTGATCTCGACCTTGAACTCCGGCGCGTAGGCGTTGAAGTCCGCCGGGATCTGGCTCTTGGCGTTGATCAGCTGCTGCTTGGTGAACAGGCAGGGCGTGATGTCGTTGTCGTTCTGGAAGTCCGCCATGACGGCGTTGAGGTCATCGGCGGCGGAGCCGACGACCGTGCTCGGCACGAGGGCGATCGTGGCCGCCGCGCAGGCGGTGATCGCCATCACGGTGGCTGCGGAGCGGCGCCGGTGCTTCTTCTCCAGGAGTCTCAACCCGCGAGAGCCTACTACCCGCTGAGCGCCACGGTGCCAGCGCGCTTGCCCAGCTGGACGGTCACGGTCGAGGGATCGGTTCCGACGATCCGGGCACGTTTGACGGTGCGCTCGCCGACGCGCGCGTGCACGCTCGCCGCGCCGCGCACCACGGGGTTGTTGATGACGACGGAGCCGTTGCGGTCGAGGAGCCCGTCGGCCGCCGCCCGGTTGGCAACGGCGGGCGGGCTACGGCTCCCGGTCGACGCCCGTCAGCGCGCGCAGCGCGGCCTCGGGATCGGGCGCGCGCATGAGCGATTCGCCCACGAGTACGGCGTCGACGCCGACGCGCTCGAGCTCGTCGAGCTGCTCGCGCGCGTGAAAGCCAGACTCGGACACGACCGTCTTGCCGGCCGGGACGTCGTGCAGGAGGTCGAACGTGCGCTGGATGTCGACGCTGAAGTCCCGCAGGTCTCGGTTGTTGATCCCGATCACGTCGGCGTCGATGACCTCGAGCGCGATCTCGAGCTCTGGCTCGGAGTGCACCTCGACGAGCACGTCGAGGTCGAGGCCGCCGGCCTCGGCGTTCAGGCGCGACAGTTCGGCGGGCTCGAGCGCGGCGACGATGAGCAGGATCGCGTCGGCCCCGGCGGCGGCTGACTCGTAGAGCTGGTAGGCGTCGACGATGAAGTCCTTGCGCAGGATCGGCAGCGCGCAGGCCGCGCGCGCGTCGCGCAGGTCGTCGAGCGAGCCGCCGAAGTGATTGCTCTCGGTGAGGATCGACAGCGCGGACGCGCCGCCGCGCTCGTAGGCGCACACGACGTCGGCGACCGACGCACCCTCGCGGATCGTGCCCGCCGACGGCGAGCGGCGCTTGTGCTCGGCGATCACCGCGACGCCGGGAAGCGTGAGCGCCTCGGAGAACGGGCGGTCCTTGCCGCGCGCGGCGAGGGCGCTCTCGAGCGTCGCGAGCGGGATCTCGGTGCGGCGCCGGCGCACGTCCTCGCGCGTCTCGGAGACGATCCGGTCGAGCACGCTCATAGCGAGCACCCACGTTCCGCATCCGCGCTGGCCATGATCGAGCAATGACTCGAGGTCATACCGGGACCTCGCCCAGCTCCTGCGTGCGCGCGACGAGCGCATCCAGCGTGCGGGTGGCGGCGCCGTCATCGATCGCCGCCTGCGCGGCCTGCACGCCCGCCAGGAGGTTGTCCGCCCGGCCGGCGGCGTAGATCGCCGCGCCCGCGTTCAGGACGGCGATGTCGCGACGCGGGCCCTCCTCCCCCGCGAAGATCGCACGCGCGGTCGCGGCGTTCTCGTCGGGGAATCCGCCGGCGGCGGCATCGGGCTGGTCTGCCGTCGCGAGCCCCGCGTCCTCAGGACGCAAGGTGTAGCTGGTCAGCTCGTCGCCGTTGACCTCCACGACCGTCGTGGGAGCCGTGATGCTCAGCTCGTCGAGCGCGTCCTCGGAGGACACGACGAGCGCGCGGTGGACGCCGAGGATCGCGAGGGCTCCGGCCATCGTGTGCACGTACCCCGGATCGGAGACGCCGATGAGCTGACGTTGCGCCCCGGCCGGGTTCGTCAGCGGCCCCAGGAAGTTGAAGATGGTGCGGACGGCGAGCTCCTTGCGGACGGGGATCACGTAGCGCATCGCCTGATGGTGTGCGGGCGCGAACATGAAGCCGAAGCCGATCTCGTCGATGCACCGGCCGACGGCGTCGGGGCTCAGGTCGATCCGCACGCCGAGCGCCTCGAGCACGTCGGCCGAGCCGGACTTGCCGGTCGCCGAGCGATTGCCGTGCTTGGCCACTGCGCAGCCCGCGGCCGCCGCGATGAGCGCTGCGGTCGTCGAGACGTTGAACGTCGGGCGCCCACCACCGGTGCCCGCGGTGTCGACGAGCTCGTCGCGGCTCGTCGTGACCGGCGCCGCGAGCGTGCGCATGGTCCGCGCGAGCCCAGCGAGCTCCTCGACGGTCTCGCCCTTCGTCCGCAGCCCGATGAGCAGGCCGGCGATCTCGGCGTCGGAGGCGTCCCCGCCCATGATGACCGCCAGCACCTCGGCCGCCTCGTCCGTGCTGAGGTCCCTTCCGGAGGCGACCGCGTCGATCGCGCGGGTTAAGACGGGGTCTGGCATTCGGTGGGCGCGCAGCCTAGTCCTCAATCGCCGGTTGTGCTGGCGAGGGCCTTGCGGCGCTTACGCCCCGCGATCGAGATGGGCGCCCGCTCGCGCAGCTCGGCGACGATGCGCTCGGAGAAATCGGCGGGCGCCTCGCCCGGCTGAATCCCTCCTCCGGCGGGGCGGAAGAAGGCCACGCGCACCCGCGGGCGATGCGGAAACGCGGAGATGATGTCCGACGCTCCCTCGACGGCGGCGCAGACGGCGTTGGCCTCGGGGACAGCGGCGGCCAGGCGCCCGAGCCCGCTGCGCGGGCGAAGCTCGCGCCCGAGGCTGCGCGTTCCCTCGGGGAAGATCCCCACGCACGCGCCCCCGCGCAGCTCCTCGATCGCCACGTTGAGCGCGTCGGCGTCTCCCGTCCCGCGGACGATCGGGATCTGGCCCATCCCGTCGAGCACCTTGTCGAGCCCCTTGACCTTCCACAGCGAGGACTTCGACAGCGCGCGAATCTGCCGGTGGCGGATCGCCGCGATGCCGATGGCGACCGGGTCCCAGTAGCTGTCGTGGTTGGCGCACACGAGTAGCGGTCCCTCGTCCGGGATGCAGTCCTCGCCCTCGACCTCGAGCCGTCCCCACCAGCGTACGACCGGGGTCGCGAGGCCGAGCGCGGCGCGATACGTGCGGGTCATCGGCTCGTGATCGTTCATCCGAGGGGCGATTGTAGGTTCGGGGGGGTGCTTGAGTCCTCCGGCGCCGGTGAGGTTCGGGGTCGCCACGAAGGTGAGTGGGGATTCCGCGCCCCTCCAGGGCATCAGATCCCCACTCGCCCCCGCGACCTGCGTGGCGCCCGGGGCCGCATCCTTTAGCGATGCTGTTCAGCCCGCTGGCTGGGGCGCCAGTTCAAACGCCTCGGCAACGCGCTCGAGCGCCTCGATGCGCTGCTCGGCGTCCGGGACCTGCGAGGTGAGCATGAGCTCGTCGGCGCCGGTGCGCTCGAGGAGATCGACGAGGCCTGCGTGGACCGTATCCACCCCGCCGACGATTGCGCGGCCGATCGCGTCGTCGACGACCGTGCGCTCGGCAGGCGACAGGCTTGCCACCAGCGCCTCGGCCTCCTCCACGCTCGGAATCGGCGCCGGGCGGCCCTGGCGCAGGCGCAGCATCGAGACACCGCCGGGCAGCGCGCGGCGCGCGGCGTCCTCGTCGTCGTCGCCGACCACGATTCCCGCCGCGACGATGGCGCGCGGCGCGTCGAGCATGTCGGAGGGCTGGAACAGCCCCCGGTAGAGCTCGAGCGCCGGCTCGGTGAAGTGCGGATGGAAATGGTGAGCGAAGACGAACGGCATGCCGAGCGCGGCGGCGATGCGGGCGCCGCCGTCGGTCGAGCCGAGCATCCACAGCTCGGGCACGGTGTGCTTCCCTGCCACGGCCCGCATCCCGGCGTAGCCCTCGCCGAGATGGCCGCGCAGGGCCTCGAACTGCTCCTCGAAGCCCTCGGGCGACGTGCTACGCAGCGCCATCGCCGTGCGCATGTCGGTGCCGGGCGCGCGGCCCAGGCCGAGATCGATGCGGTTCGGATACAGCGCCTCGAGCATCCCGAAGCGCTCGGCGACGGCCAGCGGGGCGTGGTTGGGCAGCATCACGCCGCCCGAGCCCACCCGGATGCGGTCGGTGTTCGCGGCGAGGTGGCCGATGAGCACCTCCGGCGCCGTCGACGCCACCGAGGGGATGTTGTGGTGCTCGGCGACCCAGAAGCGCCGGAAGCCGAGCTCGTCGGCGCGCCGGGCGAGCCGGGTCGTCCCCGCAAGCGCATCGGCGGCGCTGCGCCCGGCGCCGATCGGGGCGAGATCGAGAACGGAGAGGGGAACGCTCACCCCATTCAGGGTAGATCGCGGGCGACCTCGGCCAACCGGGCTCAGCCGTCGAGGAAGTTGCGCAGCAGCAGCTTGCCCTCGTCCGTGAGCACCGACTCCGGATGAAACTGCACGCCCTCGGCGGGCAGCTCGCGATGGCGGATCGCCATGACGACGCCGTCCCCGCGCGCGGAGACCTCGAAGACGTCGGGCAGGCGATCGGGATCGACCA
Source organism: Solirubrobacteraceae bacterium (assembly GCA_033855075.1). Taxonomy (GTDB): domain Bacteria; phylum Actinomycetota; class Thermoleophilia; order Solirubrobacterales; family Solirubrobacteraceae; genus CADCVQ01. The sequence goes on from JAWVGM010000168.1 coordinate 10,814, forward strand.
CGAGCGAGTGATAGCGCCCGACGCGCAGCTTCGGCGACAGGCCCGCGAAGATCGTCCGGCCGTCGTGCGTGATCTCGCTCGTCTTGCCGTGGATCGGCTCGTGACGGATGACGCTCCCCCCGAACGCCTGCGCGAGCGACTGATGGCCGAGGCAGACGCCGAGCGTCCGCACCCCGGCCTCGGGGAAGCGGCGCATCGCGTCGACCGAGATCCCGGCCTCGTTCGGCGTGCACGGGCCGGGCGAGACGACCGCGCGGTCATACCCGCGCTCGAGCAGTTCGTCGACGGAGGCGACGTCGTTGCGCACGACATCCAGGTCGGCCCCCAGCTCCCCCAAGAACTGGACGAGGTTGTAGGTGAACGAGTCGTAGTTGTCGACGACGAGGACGGAGGTCACGGCCAGTCCGGCTGCTGGGAGGCGAGCTCCACCGCGCGCAGCACGGCGCGGGCCTTGGCCTCGGACTCGTCGAACTCGTACGCCGGTTTGGCGTCGGCGACCGTGCCGCCCCCGGCCTGCACATGCGCGCGGCCGTCCTTGATGACGACCGTGCGGATGTGGATGCACGTGTCCAGGTCGCCGGTGTAGGAGAGGTAGCCGATCGCGCCGCCGTAGCCGCCGCGCTTGATCGTCTCGAGTTCGTCGATGATCTGCATCGCGCGGACCTTCGGCGCTCCCGACAGCGTTCCCGCGGGCAGGACGGAGCGCAGCGCGTCCATCGCCGCGACGTCCTCGCGCAGCGTCCCCGACACGTTGGAGACGATGTGCATGACGTGCGAGTAGGTCTCGACGGCCATGAAGCGGTCGACGCTCACCGACCCGTACTCGCAGACGCGCCCAAGGTCGTTGCGGCCGAGGTCGACGAGCATGACGTGCTCCGCGCACTCCTTCTCGTCGGCGAGCAGCTCCTCGGCGATCCGCTCGTCCTCCTCGAGCGTCGCGCCGCGCGGGCGCGTGCCGGCGATCGGCCGCGTGGCGACGTGGCGGCCGGCCACCGTGAGCACCGGCTCGGGCGACGCGCCCGCGATCTGGAAGTCCATGAAGTCCAGGAAGTACATGTACGGGCTCGGGTTGACGACGCGCAGGCCGCGGTAGACCGAGAACGGATCGATGTCGAGGTCCGCCGACCAGCGCTGCGACGGGACGACCTGGAACGCGTCGCCGGCGTGGATGTACTCGACGATGCGCGCGACGTTGCCCTCGAACTCCTCGCGCGGCATGTTCGAGGTGAACGTCGGCCGCGGCCGCGCGGGCGTCGCCTCGCGGCGGGGCACCGGCCCGGCGAGCAGGTCGCGGGCCTTCTGAATGGTGGCGACCGCGTCGGCGTAGGCCTCCTCGAGCGTCCTGTTCCCTGCCTCGGAGTACACGTTCACGAGCACGCTGATCGTGTGCTTGAGGTGGTCGAAGACCACGAGCACGTCGGAGAGCATGAGCGCCATGTCGGGCAGCCCGATCGGATCGGGATTCGGCTCGCCCAGCGGCTCCACCGTGCGGACGAGGTCATAGCCGAAGTAGCCCACCGCGCCGCCCGCGAACGGCGGCATGTCCGGCCACGGCGCCTGCCGGTGGCGCGCGACCTCCTCGGCGGCGAACGCGTACGGGTCCGCCGGCTCGTCCCCGAGCGACCAGCGCACGACGCTGCTCGGTCGCACGCCGATGAAGCTGTAGCGCCCGACCTCCTGCCCGCGCTCGGCGGACTCCAGCAGGAACGCCGGGAACTCGGGCTCGCGCCCGCGCAGCTTCAGGAACGCCGAGACCGGGGTCTCGGTGTCGTCGATGAAGCTGTGGCGCAGCGCGATCGTGTTGTAGTCGTGGGCGAGCTCTCGAACCTCGTCGAGGCTCGGCTCGACCGGGAGCGACGTCTGATCAGCGGCGACGGCCATTGAGCACGGTCTCGGCGTCGGCGAACGAGCGGCCGCGGCCGCGCAGGAGCACGGCGAGGTGGTACAGGACGTCCGCGGCCTCTTCGTCGATGCGCTCGTCGGTCTCCTCGCGCGCGGCGCGCGTGACCTCCTCGGCCTCCTCGCGGACCTTCTCGGCGGCGAGCACCGGATCGTCGAGCAGGGTCACCGTGTACGAGCCCTCGGGGCGCTCGGCCTGCCGCGCCACGAGCGTGCGCTCGAGCGAAGGCAGCGCCTCGTGCGGCGCGGGCGGCTCGAGCTCGCCGTTGTGAAAGCAGGTGCGCTCACCCGTGTGGCAGGCCGGCCCGGCGGGCTCCACGAGCGCAAGCAGCGCGTCGCCGTCGCAGTCCAGGCGCAGCGCTTTGACGGCCTGCGTATTGCCGCTCGTCGCGCCCTTGTGCCACTGCTCGGAACGCGAGCGGCTGTAGAGATGAAGCTCGCCGCTCTCGCGCGTACGACGGACCGCCTCGGCGTTGGCGTAGGCGAGCGTCAGCACCTCGCCGCTGCGCCAGTCCTGCACGATGACCGGCACGAGGCCGCGCTCGTCGTAGGCGATCTCCATGGGGATGGGAGTCTAGGTCGAGGCTAGGTCCGGCGAAGCTCGGCAAGCGATGGCCGCCGTTAGATCTCGCCGTCCCGGGGGCGGAGCCCGGATGTGCCTAGCCGGGCAGCTGCTCCGCGTCGACCGCCGCGCCCGACGTCATCAGCTCGCGCGCCGTGTCGAGATCGTCCGAGCGCCCGACCGCCAGGGCGCCCGCGAGCCGGCCGTCCTTGACGTACCACACGCTGAACGCGCCGCTTGCGGGATCGCCGCGGACGATCTCCTCATCCCACCCCGCAGCCGGGCCGACGTACTCGAGCGTCGCCCAGTCGGCGAGATCTGACCAGAAGTACGGGACCTCGGAGTAGGGCTCCTCGGAGCCGAGCATCGCGCGGGCGGCGTGCCGGCCTTGGGCGGCGGCGACCTCGAAGTGCTCGACGCGCAGGCGCCGTTGGTGGATGACGCTGTCGTACTCGCACATATCGCCCGCCGCGAAGACGCCCTCGACCGATGTCTCGAGCCGCTCGTCGCAGGCGACGCCGCCGCTGTCACCGATCTCGAGGCCGATCTTCCGCGCAAGCATCACGTCGGGCATCGCGCCGGCCCCGACGACGACGAGGTCGCACTCGATCCGGCGCCCGTCCTCGCAGACGACGGCACTGACGAGCGCGTCGTCGTCGCCCTCTCCGTCAAACGAGACGACGTCGGCTCCGGCCTCGATCTCGACGCCGTGACCCGTCAGCAGATCGTGGACGAACTGGCCCGCGACCGGGCCGAACCCTCGTTCCATCGGCAGCTGCTCCTGGCAGATGATCGTGCACTGCTTGCCGAGCAGCGTGAGCGACGCGGCGACCTCGCTCGCGACGTACGAGCCGCCGACGACCGCGATCCGCTCGGCCTCTTCGACGTCCTTGCGCAGGGCATCCGCATTGCCGAGCACGCGCAGATAGTGGATGCCATCGCGCTGGGCGCCGTCCGCCTGAAGGCGCCGCACCATCGCGCCGGTCGCGACGAGCGCCTGGCGAAAGCCAACCTCCTCCTTGCCGAGCTTCGCGGTGCGCGCCTCGGTGTCGACGTTCATCACGGGCGTGCGGGTCAGCAGCTCGACGTCGTGCTCGTCGTACCACGACGCCGGTTGGATGAGCGTCGAGGCGCGGTCCTCCTTGCCCCGGAGATAGCCCTTCGTGATCGGCGGGCGCTCGTAGGGCGGGTCGAGCTCGCGTGTCGCAAGGGTGATCGATCCCGTAAATCCATGCTCGCGCAGCTCGGCGGCGGCGCTCGCGGAGGCGATGCCACCGCCGATGAGAAGGACGTCGATCGTGCGGTCGCTCACGGCGCCGCCCATCGTATGCGCTACTCGATCCCCAGCCGATCCAGCAGCGCGTCGTCGGCGCGCCACTTGCGGCGGACGTGGACGGACAGGTCCAGGTGCACGCGCGTGTCGAAATGGCGCTCGAGCTCGCGGCGGGCGGCGGTGCCGATCGCCTTGATCATCTTGCCGTGGGCCCCGATGAGGATGCCCTTCTGGGACTCCGCCTCCACCCAGGTCAGCGCCTGGATGCGGATGAGGTCCTCGCGGCTGTAGTCGATGTCCTCCACGGCGACCTCGACGGCGTGCGGGACCTCCTGGAAGGTGCGGCGCAGGATCTGCTCGCGGATGAGCTCGGCGACGAGCACCGACTCCGGCTGGTCGGAGAGATCGTCGACGTCGTAGAGGTGCGGGCCCGCGGGCAGCAGGCCGACGAGGTGTCCCACGAGCTTGTCGACGCCGGTTCCCTTGCGCGCGGAGATCGGGAAGATGTCCTCCGAGATGCCAAGGTCCGCCGCGCCCTGCAGCGCGGCGAGCGTGTGCGCCCGGTCGAGCCGGTCGATCTTGTTGACGGCGATGGCGACGGGCACGCCCGCCTTCGCGAGCGCGGCGGCGATGAAGCGATCGCCGGGTCCCACGCCCTGCTCGCCGTTGAGCAGCATGAGCGAGGCGTCGGAGTCGATGAGCTCGCGATCGACGCGGCCCTGCATGCGCTCGGTGAGCGCGTCGCGCGGGCGCTGGACGCCGGGCAGGTCGACGAGCACGAGCTGCGCCGCGCCGCGCATCGCGATGCCGCGGATCGCGCGCCGCGTCGTCTGCGGCTTGTCGGAGACGATCGCGACCTTCGAGCCGACGATCGCGTTGACGAGCGTCGACTTGCCGACGTTCGGCCGGCCCGCGAGGGCGACGAAGCCCGCGCTCGTCGAGGCTAGGGCGTCACCCACGTCATGATCTCCCGCTGGACGGCCAGCATCTCGCCCTCGTCGGTCTCGTGATCCATCCCGGCCAGGTGCAGCGCGCCGTGGACGATCGCCTCGCGCAGGTCCTCGGTGTGCTGCGGGCAGATGACGATGTCGCCGATCTCGCGCGGCCCGAGCGCCGGCTCCGCGCCGTCGATCGGGAAGGACAGGACGTCGGTGGGCTCCTCCTTGCCGCGATACTCGGCGTTGAGGTCGGCGATCCGCTCGGGACCGACGAACTCGACGGCGACGTGCCCGCCCTCGATCCCGGCGGAGCCGAGCGCGAGCGAGAGCAGGCGCTCGATCTCCTCGAGGGGCACCCGGCTCGGGCCGAGGACCTCGATGTCGAGCTGCTGCTCGGTGCTCAAGCGCGTCGCCGGTCGGCGGGCCGCAGCTCGGAGGTGAGGCTCTCGGCGTGCTCGGCGTAGGCCTCGACGATCCGCTGCACCAGGCGGTGACGCACGACATCCTCGCCGCCGAAGCGCACGAACTCGATGCCCTCGATCCCCTGGAGGATGTCGCCGACCACGACGAGCCCCGAGCCCTCGTTCTTCGGCAGGTCGATCTGCGTGATGTCGCCGGTGACGACCATCTTCGAGCCAAACCCCAGCCGCGTCATGATCATCTTCATCTGCTCGGGCGTGGTGTTCTGGGCCTCGTCGAGGATGATGAAGCTGTTGTTGAGCGTGTTGTGGGTCACCAGGAAGTCGTCGGTGACGTACAGCGAGTCGGACGCCGCGACCTGGATGCACACCGTGTCGGCGTCCCCCGCCGGCTCGATGCTCTCGACGAAGCGCATCGGGCGCCCGCCGCCCTCCTCGCAGTACCTGAGACGCTTGCGCTCCAGCCGGAACGGCTCGATCCCGTCCGGGAGCCGGATGTCGAGGACGTGGGAATCGGATCGGTGGAAGAGGTCGCGACCGCGAACGCGCCCCGGCTTGCGACCCTCGGCTGGCCGCGTCCGCCAGTAGGCGACGCCGCCGAGCGAGCGAACGAGGAAGACCACGTCGTCCCGCAGCCGCGGCGAGCAGGTCGCGTACTGGATGCGGCACGTTCGACCACGCTGGCTGACCGGCCCACCATCGCTATCCAGCAGACCCTGCAGCACGCCCAGCCGGACCTCGGGCGCGTTATGCAGGTAGACGTCGGGCACGAACTTCGTCGAAGAACGTGTCCCGACAAGATCCAGCTCTCGCAGCGCCGTCGTCACCGGGTTGGCCACGATCACGCCGCCGCGGCGCGCACCGCGTTGCCCATCGACATGACGAAGCACGTAGTCGACGGCGCTCCTGCGGCGCAGCTCGATCCGGTCCAGCCGCTCTTCCAAGGCGACCGCGAGCTCCGGGTCAGCCGTCGTGAAGGAAGGCGTCGCGCGTGACGACATGCAGCCATCGCCGAGCAGCAGGCCGAGCGCGTACGGATCGAGCGGGACGTCCTGCGGTTCGAGCTCGACCGGACCGCTGAGCACTGGGAGCTCGAAGCGATGCTGGTGGTGCCGGCGCAGCCTCCCAACCATCTCGTCCGTGCGCAGCGTGCGGCCAGGCTTGCCGTGCTTGCGGTCGTCCGGCGTCCGAACGGTCCACAGATGCTCGGCGCAACACAGTGTCGACGCCCCGTCCTGCGCCTGCAGTCGGAAGACCTCGCGCCGACCCTGCGGGTAGACGCCCAGGACGGGTGTCGGGCGGCCGTCCGACCCGACCACCAGGTCACCGACGCGCAGCGTTCCGATCGCCTGCCAGCCCGAGGGGGTCAGAACCGGCTGATCAACCGGCTGCGCGCGGCCACGCATGAACGCCAGCGGCGCAACCTCGATCTGGCCGCGCTCCAAATAGGTCGACACCTTCTCGGCGTCGAGCATGTCGTGCAAGGCGTCGAACAGCGGGCGCAGGTAGGGATCGATCTTCGCCATGAGGTCGCCGGGCAGGAAGCCGAGCCGCTCGCCGGCCTCGACGGCGGGGCGCGTCAGGATGATCCGGTCGACCTCGCGCCGGCTGAGCGCCGCGGCGGCGAGCGCGACGGCGAGGAACGTCTTGCCGGTGCCGGCCGGGCCGATGCCGAAGGTGATGACGTTGTCGCGGATCGAGTCGACGTAGCGCTTCTGGTTGACCGTCTTGGGCGCGACCTGCTTGGAGCGATGGCGCCACACGACGTCCTCGAGGATCTCGGCGGGCGAGCGGTGCTGGTCGAGCGCGCCGGTCACGGCCGCGATCGTCCCGGGCGCGATGTCGTGACCCTGCTCGATGAGGTCGGTGAGCTCGCGGATGACCGTGGCGGCGGCCTCGACCGCCTCCGGCTCGCCGTCGAGTGTGACGACGTTGCCGCGCAGGAAGATGTCGCACTCCACGTGGCCCTCGAGCGTGCGCAGGACGGCATCGCCGCTGCCCGCGAGCTCGGCGGCGACCTGGTTGGACACCTCGAGCTGGCTACGCACGCGTCAGCACCTCCTTGACGAGCGCGGAGACGCGCTTGCCGTCCGCCCGGCCGCCGACCCGGGGCATCGCGGCCTTCATGACCTGGCCCATGTCCTTCGGCGAGGCGGCGCCGGCCTCGGCGATCGCCGCATGGACGATCGCGCGCAGCTCGTCATCGGAGAGCTCGGCGGGCAGGTAGGCCGCGATGAGCTCCGCCTCGGCCTCCTCGCCCTCCGCCAGCTCGTCGCGACCACCGTCGCGAAACGCGGTCGCGGACTCCAGGCGGCGCTTGCGCTCGCGGCGCAGCACGGCGAGCTCGTCGGCGTCGCCCTCCTTGGTCGCCTTCTGCAATTCGCTGAGGACCATCCGCAACGCAGAGACACGATCCTTCTCGCGTGCCCGCATCGCGGCGGTGAGATCCTCCTTCACCGTGTCGACCAACGTCATCTACGTTCAAGGATAGGGGGCCGCGCGGCTGCCGCTTTACGTCTTGGTGACCGACCCGCTGGATGCGCGTTCCGGCGCCGCCCCGTTGCCGCCGTCGGCCTGCAGCTCGACGCCGAGCGGCCTGGCCGGGCCGAGGCCACCGAGCTCCGCGGTGTCGCGGCCGAAGACGAGGCCGATGTTCCAGTCGACGAGCAGGCGCGCGCGGCGGCCGAGGCCGGGCATCATCGCGAGGTGGTAGGAGCGGGCGAGCAGCCAGGCCGGCAGTCCGCTCCAGCGCAGGCCCAGCGTCTCGGCGACCGCCTCGCGGCGGCCCATGTCGACGAAGACGCCCTTCGTCTTGTAGCGGAAGCGGCGCTTGCGCCCGCCGTGGATCGCGGTGGCGACGTTGCGCGCCGCGACGCGCCCCTGACGGATCGCGTGCTGGGCGGTCGGCGGGCACGGCTGGCCCTTGCGCGCCGGATCGGGGACCGAGGCGCAGTCCCCGAGCGCCCAGACGTTGGTGTGGCCCTGCACCTGAAGGGAGCTGTCGCAGATGATCCGGCCGCGCTCGTCCAGCGGCAGGCCGAACTGCGACGCGACCGGCGCCGGCTTGACGCCCGCCGTCCACACGACGGTGCGCGTCGGGATCACGTCGCCGTCGCTGAGCCGTGCGTCGTGCGAGGTCACCTCGTCGAGCGTGGTGCTCGTCCGGATGTCGATCCCGCGGCGGCGCAGCTCGCGCGTGGCGAAGTCGGCGAGCCTGGACCCGATCTCCGGCATGACGCGGTCGTTGGCCTCGACGAGGATCCAGCGCGTCCCGGTCACCCGGCAGCGCGGGTACATCTCCATCACGTCGGCGACGAAGTCCTGCAGCTCGGCGATGCCCTCCAGTCCCGCGTACCCGGCCCCGATGAAGACGTAGGTGAGATGCTCGCGACGGGCGTCGCCGTCCTCGAGCGTCTCGGCCGTCTCGAGCGTGCGAACCACGTGGTTGCGCAGGCCGATCGCCTCGGGCAGCGACTTGAACCCGAGCGCGTGCTCGGCGAGTCCCGGCACGGGCAGCGTGCGGCTCACCGAGCCGACGGTGACGATGAGATGGTCGTAGGCGAGCTCCTCCGCCTCGCCCTCGAGGTTCTGGATCTGCAGACGGTTGCGCTCCGGCGTGGCGCCGAGGATGCGCCCGAGACGCAGATCCACGTTCTGTCCGAGCTGCTCGCGCAGCGGCACGACGACGTGGCGCGGCTCGAGCGTTCCGGCGGCCGCGCCCGGCAGCAGCGGCGTGTAGAGCATGAAGTTCACGTCGTTGACGACGCGGATGCGGGCGCTGTGGTGCGGCAGCAGGCGTCCGAGGGTCTTGGCGGCGTAGAAACCCCCGAATCCCCCACCCGCGATGACCACGTTCCAGGCGATGTGCCGAGGTTAGATCACCCGCCGCCCGGGCCGGGACCTATTGGGGCCAGAAGTCCTTGGCCATCACGCCGTCGCCGCCCTCCGGCCGATCGGAGCCGACCGCGAGCAGCTCCAGGCCGTCGGGTCCCGCCTCGAACGCGCGGATCACCTCCGCGGCGACGCGCACGACGTCCCAGGTCTTCAGGTCGACGACGTCATCGTCGAGCTTCATCCGCCCGGACCCCGACACCACGATGTAGGCCTCCTCCTGCTCGCGGTGGCTGTGACCGAGCGTGGAGTGCACGTCGGGCCCGTAGTGGAAGTAGCTCACGCCGAGGTGCTCGGAATCGAGGTGTTTGCGCGCGAAACGCGCCTCGACCCCGTGGCCCTTGCCCTCCAGCGGGTCGTCGAGCTCCTTGAGGTTCTTGATCGTGTAGCCGGGCATTTCGTCGTCGATAGTGTCGCGCATCCATGAATCTCGAGGGCCATCAGCGCGACTGGGAGGAGCTCGCGCAGCTGGATCCGCTCTGGGCGATCCTCTCCGCGCCCGGCACGCGCCTCGGCGGCTGGCAGCTCGACGAGTTCCTCGCCACCGGGCGCCCGGACGTGGAGCGGTTGATGTCGCGGGCGGCGCAGTTCAAACGGCCCGAACATCGCCGCCGCGCGCTGGACTTCGGCTGCGGCGTCGGGCGTCACGCGCAGCTGCTCGCCGAGCACTTCGACGAGGTGGTCGGCGTCGACGTCTCGGAGGAGATGGTGCGCCTGGCCCGCCGCTTCGGCGCGGGCGTCGACGGGCTCGAGTTCGTCGTGAACTGCGGCCCGCGGCTCGCCGGCTTCGGCGACGGCGAGTTCGACCTCGTGCACTCGGTGCTCGTGCTCCAGCACCTCCCCGGCGAGGAGGCGATCCTCGGTTACATCGGCGAGCTGGCGCGCGTGCTCAGCCCGGGCGGGCTGCTCTTCTTCCAGGTTCCGGTGGCCGCGAACCGGCGCAGGCGGCTGGAGGGCCGGCGCCGGCTCTACGGCGCGCTGCGGCGCACCGGGCTGTCTGCCGACATCCTCTACCGGCGCCTCGGCCTCAATCCGGTGCGGATGAGCTCAGCGGCACCCGAGCGGATCGATGCCTGCCTGCGGGAGGCGGGCGTCGACGTGCTCGCCATCGATCCGATGCCGGTCGGCGAGGGCTACGACTCGCGCGCCTGGTGGGCGGGACGCTGACGAGCCCGGGCGCCTGAGCCTCGAAGAACTCGAGGCTACGCTGTCAATTCACCGCGCCAGCGTCAGCGCGGCCCAGCCGCCCTCGACGCGCCGCGACCGCTCGCGCAGCCCGAGCGACTCGGCGAACGCCGCGGCGACCTCGTCGGCCTCGTGCTCGAGCAGGCCGCCGGCGACGAGCACGGCCGGCGGCGGACCGGCGAAGCCCTCACGCGCGACGTGCAGGAGCAGCGGGCGCAGCAGGTTCGCGGCGACCGTCGGCGCGCCCGGCGCCGGGCCGTCGTGCAGGAGGTCGAAGTGGCGCGCATCGACGTCGACCTCGTTGGCCACCGCGTTGTCGAGCGTCGCCTGCACCGACTCGCGCTCGTGGTCGAGGCCGAGCACCGGATCCCAGCCGAGCTTGCGGGCGGCGATCGCGAGCACGCCCGCGCCGCAGCCGAGGTCGACGAACGGGCCGCCGGCGTCGAGTCCGAGCATGAGCTCGAGGCACAGGCGCGTCGTGGGATGCGCGCCCGTCCCGAACGCCTGTGCCGGCTCGATGACGATCTCCGTCAGCTGCCGATCGGGCGCCGGGTCGGCCCACGGCGGGCGCACGTACAGGCGCGCGCCGACGGTCACCGGCCTGTGGAAGGAGCGCCACCGCTCGCCCCAGTCGTCGGCGACCTCGGTCGTCGTGACGTCGACGAGCGCATCGCCGGCGGCCGCGCGCAGGTCCGGCAGCGCCGGCAGCTCGCCCGGCGCGCCGTAGACGGCGTACTCGACCGTGTCGCCGTGGTCGACCTCCTCCACGCCTGACGGGGCGAGCTCGAGCAGCTCGGCGAGCACCACTTCGGCGTCGGCCCGCGCGACGTGCAGCGCGAGCCGGATCAGGCGCCGACTCGGAGCGTGCGCTTGAGCTTGGCGAACATCGACTCGTCCGAGCGCAGGTTGTCGTCGGTGATCGTCGACGCGAGCCGCTCGAGTAGGTCCTTCTGCTCCTCGTTGAGGTGGCGCGGGATCACGACGTTGACGATGATCCGCAGGTCGCCGCGGCGGCCCGGGCGGCGCAGGATCGGCATTCCGCGCCCGCGCATGGGGATCGTCTCCCCCGGCTGCGTGCCGGGCCGCACGTGTACGTCGTCGGATCCCTCCAGCGTGGGCACCGGGAGCTTTGCGCCGAGCGCGGCCAGCGGAGCCGGGACGTCGAGCACCGTCACGAGATCGTCCCCGTCGCGGATGAACTGCTCGTGCGGCTTGACCGTGACGTACACGTAGAGATCGCCGCCCGGCGCGCCCGGCTCGCCGGCGTGCCCGCGGCCGGCGATGCGGATGCGCTGGCCGTCGGAGATCCCCGATGGCACGTCGACCTTCACCAGGTGCGTGAGCAGCTCGCGGCCCTTGCCGTTGCAGCGCGTGCACGGCGTCTCGGCCGTCTTGCCGCTGCCGTCGCAGACGTCGCAAGCGACCGTGCGAGCCATCTGCCCGAACGGGGTGCGGGTCACCGCCTGCAGCACGCCCTGGCCGCCGCAGCGGTCGCACGTCTTGATCGGCGTGCCCGGCTCGGCGCCGTTGCCCTTGCAGCGCTCGCAGCGATCGACGACCTCGTAGCCCACCTCGACCGGCGCGCCGGCGGCGGCCTGCTCGAGCGTGATCTCGAGCGCCGCCTCCGCGTCGCCGCCCGCCCGTGGCCCGCCGCGGCCGAACCCGCTGCCGAAACCGCCGCCGCCGAACCCGCCGCCGCCGCCGAAGAACGCCTCGAAGAGGTCCGAGATCGAGCCGAAAGCGTCGAAGTTCGGGCTCTGCCCGCCGCGCTTGAGCCCCTCATGGCCGTAGCGGTCGTAGACCTCGCGGCGCTCCTGGTCGGAGAGGATCTCGTACGCCTCGGCGGCCTCCTTGAACTTCTCCTCCGCCTGCGGATCGTGGTTGTTGACGTCCGGGTGCAGCTCGCGGGCAAGGCCGCGGAAGGCCTTCTTGATCTGGCTCTCGTCGGCGTCCCGGCCGACGCCGAGGACTTCGTACGCGTCGCGCGGCACGGCTCAGCTACGCGCCGTCGTACACGTCTTCGATGAAGCGCGAGAGCTGGTGAGCCGCCTCGCGCACGACGCCGATGTTCGTCCGGTAGTCCATCGCGACCGGGCCGATGATCGAGACCGTCCCCAGCGCCCGCAGCGGCAGCCCGTAGCCGGCCGTGACCATTGCCAGCGAGTGCAGCGCGGGCGTCTCGTTCTCGGCGCCGATCCGCACGAGGACGTCGCGCTCGCGCAGGTCGAGCGCGGTCCGGAGCATCGCGAGCAGCGCGACGCGCCCCTCGAGCATCTGCATGAGCGCGTTGATCTGCGTGAGGTCCTGGAAGCGGTGCTCGGCGAGCAGCCGCGCCGCGCCGTCGACGTAGAGCGAGTCCTCGGCGGTCTCGGCGAGCTCGGTGAACGCGGGCGCGAGGCGGTCGACGAAGCGCCGCTCCGTCGCGTCGAGCGCGGGGTCGACGAGCTTGGCATGCAGCATCCGCGCCCCGAGGCCCACGCCGACGAGCGCCTCGTTGAGGAACTCCGACGCCCACGTCACGAGGCCGCCGTCGACGGGCTCCTCGAACGTCAGGACGCGCTTGGAGACGCCGCCGGTCGACGTGATGATCACGACCATGATGATCTGCGGCTGCAGCCGCAGCACCTCGACGTGCGCGATCGTCGCGGTCTCGAGCGGCGGCGCCGACACGATCGCGAGCAGGTTCGTCATCTGCGACAGCGTCTCGGTCGTCATGCGCATCGCGTCGTCGACCTCGCGGCGGGTGAGCGCGAGCTCCAGCCCGGAGCGGCTCGAGGGCGCAGGCAGCAGCCGGTCGACGAAGTAGCGGAAGCCGGCGTCGGTCGGCACCCGCCCGGCCGACGTGTGCGGATGGGCGAGCAGGCCGTGCTCCTCGAGCTGAGCGAGCTCGTGGCGGACCGTCGAAGGGCCCGCCCCGAGCTCAGGGTCCGCCGCGAGCGTGCGCGACGCGACCGGCTGCACCGTCGCCTGGTAGGCGAGGACGACCTTGCGGAGGATCAGCTCTTGCCGCGGGGTGAGCACACCCCGATTGTAGGAGCGCGCTCAGCCGTCGACGGGGTCGTCGTCGCCGCCGAGGCCGCCGTCGTCGACGATGACCGGGTCGCCGTCGCCGCCATCGGCCGCGGGATCGTCGCTCGCGCCGCCCTGACCGTCGTCGGCCGCGTCGGCCTGCTCGGCGGCCTGCTCGTCGGCGAGCGCGGCGGCCTCGTCGGCCGCGTCGGCCGCGGATGCCTGATCTGCGGCGCCCTGCGCATCGACGAGCTTCGCCGCGCCCTTGAGGCAGCGCTTGTACGCCTTGGCGTCGCTGGCCTTGCGCTTGCCGGTGCCGTGCTTGGCCTTCTTGGGCTTGAGCGCCCGGCACGCGTCCGCGGGCGACGCGGCCCGGCCACTGTCGAGCTTGGCCATCGCCGCGATGCAGGTGCGGTACTCGCGGGCCTTGCGGCCGCGCTTTGCGGCAGGTCCGCAGTAGCCGGCGTACGGGCTCTTCGCGGATTTGGAGCCGGCCTTGTGGCCGGGTGCGTCGCCGGCCCCGCCAGGGGCAGCGGCGGCGGAAGCCCCCGAGAGGGCCATGGTGAGGATCGCCGCGAGCGCGACGATCGATCGGGCGCGGTAGCGCATCGTCGTCTCCTTCGGTGGCTGGGCTGTCTGCGCTGCTGCGCAGACCCCTGGCTTTGCGTGCCCGCCTCGCGACGGGGTCGCCGTTTCGTGGATTGGTCCTGCTCTGTGACTGTCATCGGCCGCGCGCGCCGAACGTTGAGCGCGGACCCCCGAAGCGGGCGAACGTTGCGGTCAGGCGTCCGCGTCCGTGCGCAGCTCGGCCTCGGCGTTGCGGATGATCGCCTTGCCGCCCTGCTCGCAGGTCGTCTGGACGAGCGCCACGCCGCCGGCGACCTCGCGCACGGTGCCGGTCACGGTGAGCTCCTGCTCGGGTAGGCCCATGCCGCGGAACCGCACGGTCAGGCGCTTGAGGGACGCGGGCCCGCCGCCGGCATCGGTCTGGGCGCGCGCGACCTGGGCCATCGAGTACAGCCCGTGGAGGATCTTGCCGGGCAGCCCGACGGCGCGGGCGAACTCCTCGTCGAGGTGGATCGGATTGAAGTCGCCCGAGGCGCCCGCGTAGCGGACCGTGAGGTACTTGTCCGGCGTGACCTTGAGGACCGGGATCTCGCTGCCGGGCTCGAGCGCCACGTCAGCCCCCTGCCCGCACGATGTTCGTCCAGGTGCCGACGCTCACGATCTCGCCGCGCTGATTCTCCGACTTCGAGCGGAACACGAAGTACTCGTTGCCCGCTCGCTCGCTGATGTCCGCGACCGACGCGACCGTCGTGATCTCGTCGCCCGCGACGACGAGCGGGCCCCACTGAAACTCCTGGCCGCCGTGCACGAGGCGCGCGAAGTTCGCGCCGACCTCGGGATCGAACAGCGCCTCGATGACCGCCTGCATGCCGTAGACGACCACGAACATCGGCGGCGCGACGACGTCCTCGTAGCCGGCCGCGCGCGCCGCCTCGACGTCGAAATGCAGCGGATTGCTCTCCCCCACCGCGGCCGCGAACTCGCGCACCTTCTCGCGCCCGACGACGTAGCTGCGCGGTGCGTAGGTCTTGCCGATGACGTCCGTGTTGACGGCCATGGTCGCCCACTCATAGCAGCGTCGGCGTGCCGGCGGTCAGCCGGGCGGGCGCCAGCCCGGCGGCGGCGGGCCGAGGTCCGCCACCGGCCCGGGGGCGCCGAGCGGCGGCCGCGGCTCGTCCGGCGCGGGCCAGTACGGGGCCGAGTCGTCGTCCGCCGGCGGCGGCTCGAAGCCCGCTTCGGCCACCGCGGGCTCCTCCACGACGTCGACCCCGAGCCGCGCGGCGAGCTCCTCGAGGCCGAAGCCCTCCCTGCGCACGCGCAGGTCGATGTAGAGGACGACGAGCAGCGCGGCCTGGAACGGCGCGGTGATCGCGAGCGCGACGAGCCCGCCGGCGCTCACGATGAGGAGCGCCGCGAGCGAGCTGCGGTCGATGCCGGCCGCGATGACGAACGCGAACATGAGCTGTACGACGATCGTCACGACGAGCGCGATGAGCACCCCGACGAGGATCACGCCGAACGTCTGCCACCAGCGGCCCTGGATGAGCGCGGACGAGCGGCGCAGCGCCGCGAGGCCGCGCGCGTCCTCGACGAGGAGCGCGGGCAGCGCGACCGACCACGCGACGTAGAGCCACACGCCGAGCACGAGGAAGGCGCCGCCCGCCAGGACGATCGCGCCCCCCGAGCCACCGGCGGCCGCGACGGACAAAAGGACGAGAAAGCCGCCGACGAAGGCCCCGAGGTAGATGAGCCCGATCACGAGCATCTGCGGCGCGCGTCGCAGCGCGAAGCCCAGCGTGTCGCGCCAGGCGGTCGTCTCGTTGAGGTATGCGCGAGCGAGCGCGTGGAAGCAGGCGGCCGTCACGAGCCCGATCGCGAG
>JAWVGM010000169.1:0-36882 GCA_033855075.1 Solirubrobacteraceae bacterium
CCGAGGTCGATGCCTATCGTTCTGCCCATGGGGGTGGGATCTCCTTCGAATTGCGTGCCTAAGAAATCTGCGTCCCAGTGTAGTAGATCTGAAACGCGTCTCGCCGGTCCTGGCGGGCGGTGTTCTCAGAGCAGGGCGCAGACGGGCACAGTGAGATCCAGCGCGACTGCGGCGACCGTCTCATCCGCGCCCAGCGTGTGGACGCTCGAGTACCGGCCCTCCCGCGGGTCGCGATGGACGACGAGCTCGCCGTGCTCGACATCAAGGACCCAGTACTCGGGGATCCCGGCTTCGGCGTAGATCTCGGCCTTGCGACCGAGATCGAGGCGTCGTGAGCTCCGCGACACCTCGACAACAAGCAGCGCCCGTGACGCATGCGCGCCGCGCGCCACGCTCGGGGTGAGGGCGACGTCCGGCTCGGGTTGGCTGATCGCGCTCTCGACGTTCAGCGGCAGCTGGATGTTGAGCTCGAGTCCGTTGCGCACCGCGGCCTGAGCAGCGAGCAGGGTGAGGCGGCGGATCGCGTACGCGTGCCGCTCGCTCTGCGGGCTCATCTCGACCAGGACGCCGTCGAGCAGTTCGACGCGATCGTCCTCGTCGAGGATGCCGGCGCGGACCATTCCGTCGACGTCCGCGACCGTGAGCGGATGCACCGGGAGGGATGAGTCGACGTGTACGGGCATGACGTCATTCACCTTAACCCAAGGCGCCGGCACGCCAAACTCGCCCCCGCGCGGCTGTCCGTTGTACGGCGAGAGCCGTTGTGGGACCGTGTGCGGCGATGCGGTCTCTCATCACCGGCGGCGCCGGGTTCATCGGATCCCATCTCGCCGAGGAGCTCCTCGTGCGCGGGGACCGCGTCCACGTTCTCGACGACCTCTCGACGGGGTCGATCGACAACATTCGTCATCTCACGGACGACGAGCGCTTCGGGTTGACGATCGACACGTGCGCGAGCGCGTCGCTCGTCGCTGAGCTCGTCGACGAGGCCGACGTCGTCTACCACCTCGCCGCCGCGGTCGGGGTGGGCCTCATCGTCGAGAGCCCCGTGCGCACGATCGAGACCAACGTGCACTGCACCGAGGTCGTCCTCGCGCAGGCGGCCAGGAAGCGCAAGCCCGTTCTCCTCGCGTCGACGAGCGAGGTCTACGGCAAGTCCACGGCCTTCCCGTTTCGCGAGGACGGCGACCTCGTGATGGGTCCGTCGACGACCGGCCGCTGGTCCTACGCGTGCTCGAAGGCGATCGACGAGTTCCTCGCGCTCGCCTACTGGAAGGAACGCAAGCTGCCGACCGTCGTGGCGCGGCTCTTCAACACCATCGGGCCGCGTCAGACCGGCCGCTACGGGATGGTCGTGCCGAAGCTCGTGGGCCAGGCGCTCGCGGGGCGTCCGCTCACGGTCTTCGGCGACGGCACCCAGACGCGCTGCTTCTGCCACGTCGACGACGTCGTCCGCGCGCTCGCCGACCTCATAGCTCTCGGCGAGCCCGCCCACGGCGAGGCCTTCAACGTCGGCTCGCAGGAGGAGATCTCCATCCTCGCGCTCGCCCACCGCGTCCTCGAGCTCACCCAGTCGGAATCCGAAATCCGGGTCATCCCGTACGACGCCGCCTACGAGGCCGGCTTCGAGGACATGCCGCGGCGCTACCCGGACATCGCGAAGGTCGCCGACGCGATCGGATGGACGCCGACGCGCTCGCTGGAGGAGATCCTCGGCGACGTGATCAGCTTCCAACAGGCTGACGCAGCCATCGTCTGAGGACGGCCACGGGGACCTGATGAGCGCGGTCGCCTCGCCACGGGCGCGCAGGGTGGCCGATCACTTCCCGCGGTCAGCCTTCCGCCTGTCCGGTGCAGCGCTCCTGCTTACGGCGGTGAGCGGCCCGTTCTGGAGCGTGATCGCCGTGGGCCTGCCCGGCGCAAGCCTGACCGTCGGCCGCGGGCTCATCGTCGTCGCGGCGTTGCTCCTCGCGATCGACGCACGGCGGGCCCCGCGGCCGCTTCCGCGCCCCGGGCCAGCGCTTTGGCTGCTGCTCGCGGCGCTTGCGCTGCTGTGGACGTGGACCGTGATCAACGCGGCGACCTGGGGGTGTCAGTGCAGCGCAGATGTCGCCGGCTTCTCGGAACTCGTCGCCGTCGTCACGCTCGTCGCCCTGCTCGCGACGTTCGAACCCCGACTGCGTCCGGTGCTCGTACTCGCCGTCATCGGCGGCGCCGCGCTCGCCGCGCTGCTCGCGCTCGCGGGCGTGGACGGGTTCAGCGTGGGCACCCGCAACCCCTCGCCCGACGTCGCGCGGCTCGCGGGTCCCTACGGCAACCCGAACAACCTGGCGTTCGCGATCGGGTTCTCGGTCCCCGTCGGCGTTGTCCTATGGGGGGTGTGTCCGGCGCGCCGGCGCCCGGTGCTCGCGGTCGTGCTGGCCGTCATCTGCGCCGCGCTCGTGCTCACGTACTCGCGCGGCGGTCTGCTCGCCACCGCCGCTGGCGTCGTCGTCGTGCTCGTCTTCGGCCGGCCGAGAGGTCGCGCCCGGTGGCGTGCCGTGGCGGGCGTCCTGGCGGCCGCCGTCACGCTCGCGCTGGCCTACCCCTTGTTCGCCGAGCTGCGACTCCAGGCAAACGCGCCCAAGGGCGCGGTGGACGCGGCCACGCCGGACCGCAGCGGCTGGGACGCACGCACACAGGGCCTCATCCCCGGCAGCCCGGCGACGATGCGAAACCCGTTGCCAGGCGTGCTCGAGGTGCGCGCCGACGGGCCCGGACGCGGCATCAGCCATGCACTGCGAACGGCGCGCCGCGACCGCGCGTACGAGGTGCGCTTCGAGGCTCGTGCGGTAGGTGCGGGCACGCCGCTGAGGTTCGGGCTCGAGGACAATCTGCTCGGCAACGGGCCGGTGCAGCGCATGGCGACGATCGGCGGCGCGTGGCAGGCGCTGCGCATGCGATGGACGCCGCCAGCCGACTCGCCGTCGGCGCGCTTCTATGTCTGGACGCCGGTCGCGGGTGACGGCTTTCAGATCCGTCACGTCGTCGCGGTCGCGCGCGCCCCCGGCGCGCTGGGAAGGCCGAGGGCGATCTCGACGACGCTCGAGGGGTCGGTCGCGCAAAGCCCGCAGGTGGCGCGGCACAGGCAGGAGGCGCGCGAGATCGAATCCAGACGCGTCGGCGCCGACCTCGCGCTGAGGGCCTTCGCGTCCCAGCCCGTGCGCGGCATCGGCTGGGGACGCTTCACCGCCTACAGCACCGCGCACTCGCAGTTCCGCGCGCTGCCCACGCACGACGATTACCTACGCGTCCTGGCCGAGCTCGGCGTCGTCGGCGGCCTGCTCCTTGTGGTCACGGGCATCGCCATCGGCTGGAGCTTCTGGCGCCGGCCGCTCGACGAGCTCGGGCTTGCGCTGCTCGGGATTCTCGTGACGGGCGCGGCAGGCCTCATCTTCGTGGACGGGCTCGTGGCGACCGCGATCTCGCTCCCGCTGGCCTATGCAGCGGCGATCGCGTGCGCTCGCGCGGCTCCCCAGCGTGCCGCTGCTCCCGCGGAGGTATCGCCGTGGTGGCCCCCGCGCGGGCAGCCGCGGATTGCACTTGACTGGCGCATGCCCGCGCTGATGGCACGCCTGCGCTCGGTGGCCGCGCGCCTGCGCGCGGCGCCCGCGCTGCTGGCCCGCGTCCGCGCGGCCGGGCCGGATCCGGCGCGCGTCCGCGTTGATGTCGGACAGCCGCTCCAGCGCCTCCGCGCGGCTGCGCCGCGGCCTGCGCCGCGGCCTGCGCCGGATGTCCTCGGCGCTCCGGCATCCGCGCTCGCGACGGGGCTTGAACGCCTGCGGGGGGCGGCGCCGCAGATCGCTCCCGCGGGCCGGGCGACGTCGCTGCGCGAAGTAGAGCCGTCGGGCCGCTGGACCGCACGCCGCGGGAGCCTCGCGGACCTGGCCGGCCGCATCGCCGCAGCCCGGGTCGGCGCGCGTGTCGTCTGGGCCGCGGGCGTCGGGGTGGCCGCGCTCGCCGTGCGCGTGCCGCTGATGTTCGAACGCCACGAGATCGGCCCCGGCGGCGACAGCGCCGACTATGTCCACCTCGCGCAGACGTTCTTCGACCAGGGCCACGCGAGCGTCGTGCGCCCGCCGGGCTACCCACTCTTCCTCGCCATCGCGGGCGTGCTGCCAGGTCGCCTCGAGGACGCCGCAGTCGTCATCCAGCTGCTCATCGGCGCGGGGCTCTGTGCAGCCGTCGTGTTCGTCGCATGGCCCTACTTCGGACGGCTCGCGGCGGTGTTGGCCGGCCTGCTCGTTGCGCTCACGGCTCCGTTTCTCAGCACCGAGGCCCTGTTGCTCGCGGACGCGCTGTTCGGCGTGTTCGTCACCGCCGTTGCGGCGCTCATCGCGGCGGCCGCGCTCGACGAGCAGCGACGCACGCGCTGGCTGTTTGCGACGGGGTTCGTGATCGCGGGGGCGGTCTACGTCAAGCCCGTCGGCGACGCGCTCGTCCTCGCGCCACTGTTGCCCCTCGCACTCGCCACGCGCTCGTGGCGAGCGACTCTGGTCGGATCGGGCGTCGTGCTCGGCGTCGTCGCATTGCTGACGGTGCCGTGGATGCTGCGCAACGACGCGCACGACGGGGGCTTCACGATGTCGGCGCAGACCGGCGCGACGCTCTTCAACCGCGCGTTCGAGCGTGACGGGCTCGAGATCCCGACCGATCTGCCGACCGGCCGCCTCGCGGCCGACTTTCAACGTGCGCATCCCGGGCGGCGCCTGTCGTCCGGCATCACGGCGGAGCTCACCGCGCAGGGCGACACACCGGCGGAGGTCCAGCGAAAGATGCGCGCGGTGGCACTCGAGGCGGTGGGCCGCCATCCGCTCGAGTTCGTCTCTGGGACGCTGCGCTCCACGCACGACGTCTTCGGCGACGTCGCCGCCGGACGCGGAGAAGACGCGCTCACCGCGTCCGTGACGCACGGCGCGCCGTTGCCGATTGTCACCCGCATCGGACTCGCGGCAGGCTGGCCGCTGCGCGCGATCTGGCTCGTCCTGGCGCTGTCCGGCCTGTCTGCGGCGCTCTGGCTGACGTCGCGCTCCCGCGCAACCCGCATCGCGGCGGCAGCCGCGATCGGCGTCTGGGCGACGGTCGCCGTTGCAACCGCGGTCCTGCACGGTGGGCACGTCCGGTACTCGGCGAGCCTGGCGCCGCTGACGTTCTTGCTCGCGGGCGCGGGCGTGACCGTCGCCGTCAAGGTCACGCTCGCGCTTCTCGAGTCGTCGCGCGGACCCCGCCCCTCGCTTGTGGCGCTCGTGCGTGACGCGGCGACCCCGTCCGCGCTCACCGATCTCCGAGTAGGCTCGTCCGCGCGATGAGGAGGCACGCCGCGACTGCAGCGCTCGTCGTGCTTGCCGCAATCGCAGCGATCGCGATCGTGCCCGGGATGCACGCGTCCGGGTCGCTTGCGGAGGTCGGTCCGCTCGATCTCGGTCAGGCCGCCACACCCGCCGGCGCGCAGGCCCGCGGGCAGGTGATCGAGGATGTCGATGGTTACCGTGTCGCGGCTGGGGGCGAGGCGGTCGTGACCGTGCCGTTGACGCTGCCGGATCCACGTGACGGCCGGACGCTGCTGCGAGCGTGGATATACGGACCCGAGGGCGTGCGGACGACCGCGGTGCTGCGCGCCGCCGACGGATCCGAGCGGCCGCTCGGCCGCGCCGTAAACTGGGTCGGAAAGACATTCGACGTGACCGACTACGCGCGGCGCGGCCCGGTGGTGCTAGGCGTGCGGGCGCAGAACGCGACGGCACAGCCCGTGCTGTTCCTGGACCGCCTTGCGCCGATTCCCGCAGCGCGATCGCTCGCCGTCTCCGCATCGCCGTGGTCAGTCGGGTTGCTCATCCTGCTTCTGTCGGCGGCGCTGCTCGAGCTGGCGGGCCGGCTACGCCGTCACTGGCCGCTCGTGCTCGTGCTCGCCCCGACGGCTGGGTTGCTGTGGAACGAGATCGCGGACAAGACGCTCCAGCCGCTCGCCGCCGACAGCGCCGCGACGTGGGACGCGGCCGTGCACGCGAGCTGGTTCGGATTTCATGACGGGCTGATCTGGGGCTCGTGGGAGACCGTGTCGTCCTTCACCGTGCAGGCCTATCACGCGTTCACCCCGTTCGTGGGCACCGCGCCGGTCAGCGCGCGCGCCGCGGCGATGCTGACCGCCCTGCTCGCGCTGGCGGCGATCTACGCGCTCGCTCACCGCGCCGCCGGAAGAGCGGGGGCCGCATTTGCGGTCGTGCTCGCCGCCTGCGCCGCCGGGTTTCACGATGCAGTGATTGCGGGGACGCCGCTGCCGGCGCTCGTCCTCGCGGGCGCGGTCTTCGGCTACGCGCTGCACGCCTGCCTGGCGACCGCCACGCCGTTTGCCATCGCCATGCTCGGCGCGTCGGCTGCGTTGCTCGCGCTGGCCGATCCCGTGTGGCTGCCCGGCGCGCTGGCCGTCGTCGTCATCGTCGCGTTTCTGCGCGCGGAGCGGCCGTCCCGCCTGCGGGTCATCTGCGTCGGTCTGCTCGCCGCCGTCGTGTGTCTCGCGCCTCATCTCGCGAGCACGGCAAGCCAGAACGACGGCAGGATGTTCGCCGATGCCGATGCCCGTGCGGTCGCCGCCCGCAACGCTGAGTTCGTCGGGGATGGACACGGCGCGCCGACGCAGCAACAGGTGACCCGCGATCCGTTCAGCGGCCGGCGGGTCGGGCTCGCGGGCTACCTTTTCGGCGATCACTCGCCCGGCGAGTTCATCGGCGGGGCCCTCGCCGGCGGGCAGGACAGCATCACGGCGTTCAACGACACCGAAGGTCCGGGGGTCCCGAGTTCGATTCTGTTCATCGTGATGGCCGCGGGCGCTGTGCTCGTTCTGCTGCTGCCGCGATTGCGCCTGCTCGTGCTGCTCACGCCGCTCGTCGTCGCGCCCGCCCTGTTCATCGCAGCCAAGGCCCCCGTCGATCCCGCCGTCGCCGGAGCCGTGCTGTGGCCCGTGATGCTCGCGTGCGCGGCGATCATGCTCTACGTTGCGGCGCGGCTCGCGCGCCCGCTGTTTGCGCCGCAGCTCAGCACGCTCGAGGATGTCCGCGCACGGATCGCGATCCCGCGGCTGCGGGGTCACGAGCCCGCGACGCCCGACCCGCCCGGCCCGTGAGGGCGCGTGAACGCGAAGGTTCTTCACCTCCTGCCGCACGCGCGGACGCTCGGTGGCACGGAGCGCACGGTCATGGACCTGATGCGGTCCCCGCGGCTCGCCGGCATCGACCAGCGGGTCGCGTTCGTGCAGCCGGGTCGCGCGCGCGGGTTCGAGGATCCGGAGGTGCTCGGGCGGCGTGCCGGTCGCCGGGTGCCCGGGGGCTCGCTGCCGGCGATCGTGCGCTGGCGGCCGGACATCGTCCACGGCTGGCTGCTTCAGGGCAACGTGATGGGCGCCGGACTCAAGGCGCTGCTGCCGGGCGCCGTGCTCGTCTGCAGCGAGCGTCACTCGCACGAGACGCTCGGCGGCATCAGGCCGGTACTCGAACGCGCGGTCGCCCGCGCTGAGGACGTCGTGACCGGGAACTCGGCGGCGGTCCGCGACGCCGTGGTGGCCCGCGTCCCGCGGCGCGCGGAGCACTTTCGGATCATCGTCCCGGGCGTCGCGGCGCCCGCGCTGACGTCGGCGCCGCGGCCCGCCACCGCGGTCATGGTCGGCCGCGCTCACGCAGTCAAGGACCATGAAACCGCATTGCGCACATGGCGCCGCGTCGTGGACGCTCATCCGCCCGCGACGCTCACGATCGTCGGAGGCGGGCCGGGCATTCCGGCGCTCCAGCGGCGCGCGCGCGAGCTCGGGCTCGAGAGGGCCGTGCGCTTTCGCGGCGACGCCGATCCCGCGCCGGACCTTGCGGGAGCGAGCATCTTCCTGTCCACGTCGCGGGCGGAGGGCTTCTCGCGGTCGGTCATCGAGGCGCTGGCCGCGGGTCTGCCGGTCGTGTCGACTGATGTCGGCGGCATGGCCGAGGTCCGCGGGGAGGCGGTGCGCGTCGCCGCGGTCGGAGACGATGCGGCGCTCGCCGCCCATGTTCTCGATTGGCTCGAGGCCCCGCAGGCGCTCGCCGCCGCGTCGCGGGCGGCGCTCGTCGTGGCGCTGCGCTTCGACCCCGACGGCTGCCACGATGCGTACGCGCGGTTGTACGCGGAGGTGCTCGGCGCATGACCACCGAGGGTCCGGTCATGAAAGCGCCACAGCGTCGCGACCGCCCGGTCCGGGGCCTCGACACCGTCGTCGCTGATCTCGCGGGCGTCACGGGCGCGCGCGTGGCGACGCTCGCCCTCGGGCTCGTCACGGTCGCGCTGGCGGCGCGGATCCTTACGCCCGAGGGCTACGCGGTCATCGCGTACATGACGCTGGGCGCCTCGCTCGTGAGCGTCGTCGCGGCGGGCTGGAGCACTGCGGCGGTGGTCCGGTTCGGGCGCGAGGAGCTCGACCGCACGTCCTCGATGCGAAGCACCGCATGGGCGCGCGCTGCACTGACGCTCCCGATCCTGATCGCGGCGAGCGCACTGCTGCCCGTGCTCAAGGCCTCCGGCGCCCTGCCGCACGAATTCGCGTGGCCCTATGTCTGGCTCACCGTCGCGCTGGGGATCTTCTTCGTTGCCGCAGAGCAGATCCAGGTCGTGCTCGACGCGGCGGGCCGGATGCGCTTCAGCGCGGCGAGCGCGGCCGCTCGTCAGGCGCTCCTCGTCGCCGGCCTCGCCGTCATCGCGGTCACTGGCGCCGGGCGGGCGACGCTCACCGTCGCCTGGCTGACCGTCGCCGTGGCGGCGGCGCTCATGCTCGCCCTGTCGGGGGCGCTGCGGGGGCTGGCGCTGTGGCCGCCGCGGCTGGACCGGCCGCAGCTGCGCCGTATCGCTATCTTCTCCGTTCCGCTCATCGCGTTTACGGCCAGCCAGTACGGGATCCGCTCGGTGGACATCGTCGCGCTCCGCGCGTACGGCGCGCCCGAGGAGGTCGGCGTCTACGCGATCGCCTATCAGAGCTACATGATGCTCCAGACGCTCGCTGTGACGATCACGATCGTCCTCGTCCCGCTGTTCGTTTCGCTGCGCGAGGCGGGTCGGGAGGCGCTGGTCGCGCGCTACTTCGAGCGGCTCGTGCCGCAGGCGATCTTCGCCACGAGCGTGCTCGGCGGACTGCTGGCCGCGTTCGTGACGCTCGTCGTACCCACCGTGTTCGGAAACGCCTTCGAGGGCGCGGCCAAGCCGCTGGCCTTGCTCGCGGTGGCGCTCGTCCTGACGACGATCGCCAGCCTCGTTGCCCCGATCCTCATGCTTCACGAACGCACGCGGGAGACGTCGCTCGTGAACGTCGCCGCGTTCATCGCCAACGTTGTCGGCGACGTCCTGCTCGTCGGCGTCCTCGGCATGGGGATCAGCGGGCCCGCACTCGCGACGATCGGCGCGCTCGCCATCGTCGTCGGCGGCTACTTCGTCACCGCGCGTCGCGACGTGGGGACGCGACCGGCGCTCTCGCCTGGGCTCGCGCTGCCGTGCGCAGCGGGGGTTCTACCGGCCGTGCTCATCGGTGGCCCTGTGGGTGCGGCGCTCGGACTCGCAGCGACCGTTGCCGCCGCGGCCATCGTCCTACGGCTCGTGGCGCTGTTCAGCGAAGAGGACGCGGAGCTCGTCGCGCGACTCGACCTCCCCGCACCGATCCGCGCGCGGACGGCCGCCGCCATCATCCGCCTCGCACGCGGCTGAGCGCGAGCGCACGCTCCCACTGCGCCGCGATCTCTCCGGCGGCATGCTTGCGCGCGACGTGATCGCGGCATCGCGCGGCGACGTCCTGCTGCCGCGACCTCGCGTCCCACGCCTTGGTGGCGAGCTCGGCGAGCCGGGCCGGTGAATCACCTGCGACCGCGCCGAGCCCGTGGCGCTCGATGATGCCGTCGGGATCGTGAGCGAGCGCGAGCGCGGGCACGCCGCGCGCCCAGCCCTCGAGGAAGACGTTGGGCATGCCCTCCTTCACGGAGGTGCTGACGACCGCGACGGCGCGATCCAGCAACGCCGAGAGCTCCGTCCGGGGGCGGGCGGGGAGCAGCTCGACGTTCGGCCGTTGCTTGGCGAGCGCGCGGACCCGCGGCGAGGGATCGCCGACCATCCAGAACCGCGCGTGCGGAACGCGTGCGGCGAGCTCGACGAACGCCTCCGGGCGCTTGTAGTCCACCATCCGGCCGATCCAGAGGAACGCCTCGGGCTCGGCCGTGCGCTGGGCCGCGGCCTCGGCGATCGAGCGGATGACGAAGCCCTCGCGGCCCCATGCGCTACGGCAGAGTGCGGCCTGTGCGTCGGTCTGCACGACGATCGTGTGGGCGCAGCGGATCCCGACGGGGAAGAGCCGGCGCGCCGTCGGATCGTGATCGAAGTACAGCGGGTCGAAGTCGAAGTCCGACGCGCTCGAGTAGATGAAGCGCCGCCGCCGGATTTGGGCTGCGAGGCCGACGACCCCCGTATAGGAACCGGCCGCCCGCTGGACGAACACGTCGGCGTCGACCCGGCGAAGCAGCCCGGCGACGAGCCGCGCGCGTCCGCCGCCGGACGGTGGGCGCGGGAGCGCGGTGATGGGGATGCCGTCCAAGTCGGTTGGGAGTCCGTCAGCCTCGCCGAAGACCGCCAGCGCCACGCGCCGACCCCGCGCGCGCAGCGCCCGCGCGACGAGGATGAGCTGGGTCTCAGCGCCGCCCGTCGAGCCCGAGCCCGTGATCAGCGGGCCGGCGTACGGCGTGAAGAAGACGACCTCGGGACGCGCGGCCATCAGCAGGTCAGCCAGCGGTCTCGCCATAGCTCCAGCGCGAGCAGCGCCCAGACCTGATGTCCGGCGTCGCGGCGGCCGGAGAGATGGTCCTCGACGACCGTCCGCGCGGCGGCGCTGTCGTACTCGGTCGCGGTGCGGCCGAGCACGAGGTCGTCGACGAGCGGCCTCAGGCCGTCGCGCATCCATTCGCCGACCGGCACGCCGAAGCCCATCTTCGGGCGATCGACGAGCTCAGCGGGCAGCTCGCGCCGCAGCGCCTCGCGCAGCAGAGGCTTGGCGCCCGGGCGGCGCTCGGCGACCCGGACCGAGCGCATGGCGAGCGCGACGACATCGGGGTCGAGCAGCGGGCTGCGCGCCTCAAGGCTCACGGACATCGAGGCGCGGTCGACCTTCTGCAGGATGTCGTCCACGAGGTACGTGCGCGCATCGCAGCGCATCATCCGCTCGGCCGGCCCGGCCCCGATGCGGGCGAAGGCCGGCCAGTCGACGGCACGATGATCGATGCCGGGCATGAGACGGGCGAGATCGTCCGAGCGCCAAACCGAGACGAGCTCGCGGTACATCGCAGCCTCGCCGGAGCCCGCCGTCATGGCGCCGAGCAGGCGCGCGCGACGGCTGGCGCCCACGGTATGGAGCCGCCGCCGGAGCAGCGCCGAGAGCGGGCGTGGCGTCAGCGCTCCCAGGCGGAGCATGCGTGCGGTGCGGTAGCGCGGGTATCCGCCGAACAGCTCGTCGCCGCCGTCGCCTGACAGTGCGACCGTCACATGCTCGCGCGCGAGGCGCGACACCGCGAGCGTCGGCAGCGCGGACGAGTCGGCGAACGGCTCGTCGTAGCTCGTCGCCAACGCAGGGACGAGCGCCATCGCCTCGCGCCATTCGAGCTGCTGGTGCGTGTGGCGCGTGCCGAGATGCGCGGCGACGCCCTTCGCGTAGCGTGACTCGTCAAAGCGCGGATCGGAGAAGCCGATCGAGAAGGTCCGGACGTCGGCTTCGGCCGCGCACATGCCGGCGACGACGAGGCTGGAATCCGTGCCGCCGGAGAGAAAGGCGCCAACGGGTACATCGGCGACCAGCCGGCGGCGGACCGCGGCGCGCACCACCTCGATGACCTCCTCCGGCGACGCGGGTGACCCGCCCGCGGCGGGAAGCGTCCAGAACTCCACGGGCTCGGAAACCGCGCCGCTGTCGAGATCGACCTCGATAAAGCTCGCCGGCGGGAGCTTTGACACCTCGCGGAAGATGCTGCGCGGCGCCGGGACGTACTGGAAGCGGAAGTACTCCGCGAGCGCGCCGGGACAGACGGTCAGCTCGGCGCGCGCGACGCGCAGCAGTGACTTCAGCTCGCTGGCGAACAGCACCCCGCCGCGCAGCGACGCGACAAACAGCGGCTTCTTGCCAAAGCGGTCACGTGCGAGCAACGCGGTGCGGCGGCGCGCATCGACGAGCGCGAGCGCGAACATCCCGTTGAAACGCCCAAGCGCCGCCGTGCCCCAGTGCTCGAGCGCGGCGAGCACGACCTCGGTATCCGAGCGCGACCGGAAGCGGTAGCCATGACGCATGAGCTCCTCGCGCAGCTCCGGGAAGTTGTAGACCTCGCCGTTGAACACGAGCGAGAGGTCGTTCAGACGCATCGGCTGGTGGCCCGCGGCGCTCGTGTCCTGGACGGCCAGGCGCCGCATCGCCAGGGCCCAGCCCGGACCCGCCGCGACCCCCGCGTCATCGGGACCGCGGTGCTCGAGGCACGCGGCCATCGCCACCGCGTCGGCGCGCAGCGCGTTCGTGTCGCGCGACCCGGCCAGGATGCCCGCGATCCCGCACATCAGTCGTCCCCGAGACTAGGGCGGCGCCCGTCGGCGATCCAGCCGTGGTGCGGCAGCACGACGACGTCCTCGAGGTCGGCCGCCTCCATCGCGGCGCGCACCTCGCCGGCGGTGAAGCGCCGTTCGAGCGGCGCGCTGAAGCGATCGAACTGGTCGTTCACGAGGACGCCGAACGGATAGTCGGCATACGTCTTCAGCGGCAGCCGGGCGGCGAGGCGGGCGGTCCGCGGGCGGGCGCGCAGCGCCCGGTACGGCGCGACGAAGAGCGCGAGCAGGAGTGCGGCGAGCGGGTAGCACAGCGCGTGCAGGAGGCGATGCGGAAGGCGGACCGTGACGCGCCGCAGCGCGCCGACGGCGCGCAGGACGCAGCGTTGCCAGCGCTGTTCGGGTAGCCAGTACAGGTAGACGTGCACGTGGCCACCGGGGCGTGCGAAGCGGGCGATCTCGCGCAGCGCGCGCTCGGGGTCGGGCAGGTGATGCAAGACGCCGATCGCCATGACGACATCGAACGAGTCCGGTTCGAACGGTAGGCCCTCGGCATCCGCCTCGACGGTCATGACCGAGGCCGGCAGGTTGCGTCGCGCGACGTCGATCGACGCCCCGAGATCGACGGCCGTGACGCGTGCCCCGGCGCGCGCCGCATGCAGGCTGTGGCGGCCCGAGCCGGCACCTACGTCGAGCAGTCGCTTGCCGGCGAGGCTAGCCGGTGTGTGCGGCTGCAAGTAGTCGGCGAAGTTCTTCGCCCATTCTTCGCGCAGCTCGCCGAAGCGTCGCCACTCGTAGCCGAAGCTCGCCGCGGTGCGACGCCCGATGTCCGTATCGACGGCGGTGCGCGCGCCCGGGAGCAGCATGCGCGGCGTTCCCGCCCGCACGGCGTAGCGCGCCGGGCACTCGCGGCAGCGCAGCTCGTCGTCGCCGGTCTCGTCGAGCCCGGCTCCGCACGCGATGCAGCGCAGGTCGCCGATCCTCACACCAGCAGCCGCCTGTACAGCGCGTCGATGTCGTCGACGAGCCGCTCAAGGGAGAACGCGGCGCGCACGTGCGCGCGCGCGGGCTCGGGGTCGCCAGGGCGCTCGAGCCGCTCCCGGACCGCGCGCGCGAAGCCGTCGATGTCGGTGGCGTCGACGAGCGCGCCGCCGCCGGCTGCGACGACGGTCGCAGCACCGCCGACGCGCGTGCTCACGACCGGGACGCCGGCCGCTTGGGCCTCGATGAGGCTCACCGGAGTGCCCTCGTTGTCGGAGGTCAGCACCACGACGTCGCTGGCGAAGCAGATCGCCGGGATGTCGCGCTGAAAGCCCGCCCAGACGACCCGGGCCGGCAGCGGCCGCGCGCGGAGCTGCTCGCCCAGCTCGCCGTCGCCGACGACGAGAAACCACACGTCCTCGAGCCCGCCGAGGCGCTGCGCGACGGCGAGGAAGCGGTCGACGCGCTTGATCGGCACGAGCCGTGCGATGAGCGTGACGACACGCGCGCCGTCCGGGATCGCGAGCCGCGCGCGCAGCTCGCCGCGGTGCTGGGCTCGCGTCGCGGGATCGGTGTCGAAACGGCTGAGATCGAGCCCGACGCGCACGACCTCGATGCGCGAGGCCGGCGCCACGCCGAGCGCGACGAGCTCGTCGCGGACCTCGTCGGACACCGCGATGAGGCGCGTCGTGCGGGAGGCGAGGAAGCGCTCGATGCGCCGGAACAGGGCGGCCTTCGGGCGCGAGAAGTAGCCCGTGAGCGAGTGGCCGTGGAACGTGTGCACGGTGACCCGCGGGCGCCCCCGGCCCGGTACGAGGGCCGCGAGCCGGCCGAGTGTGCCGGCCTTCGCGGCGTGGGTGTGGACGATATCGGGGCGAAAGCGGCGCAGCTCGCGAACGAGGCGCACGAAGGCGACGACGTCTCCGGGGCCCAGGTCGCGGCCCATGCGCGCGATCCGCAGCGGGCGCACGCCGAGCTCATCCGCGAGCGCGTCCATCGAGCCCTCGTGTGGCGCTTCGCTGCCGCGGATGAGGAGCGTTTCGTAGCCGCGCGCCTCGAGCCGCTGCGCGAGCGTGATCGCCTGGATCGCCGGGCCTCCGATGTTCAGTCGAGCGATGATCCGCGCGACACGGATCTGATCGCCGGCGGGCGTCGTCACGCGGCTGGCAGGGCGTCCGCGGCCCGCTGCTCGCGGTAGTGCGCGATCGTGCGGGTCAGGCCCTCGCGCAGGTCCACCTCGGGGTCGTAGCCGAGTTCGGCGCGCGCTCGCGCGAGGCTTGCGCAGGAGCGATGCACCTCGCCGGCCCGCCCGGGCGCGTAGACCGTCTCGGCCTCCGCGCCGATGAGCTCCGCGAGCACGAAGACGAGCTCGTTGATCGTCACCATGCGCCCGCACGCGACGTTGAAGACCTGCCCCGCGACGTTCGGCGCGTCCATCGCGAGGAGGTTCGCTTCCACGACGTTGTCGACGTGCGTGAAGTCGCGCGACTGCTCACCGTCGCCGAAGATCGTGATCGGGTGGTGATCGAGCAATGCGGTGATGAAGCTCGGGATCACCGCGGCGTACTGGGACGTCGGGTCCTGGCGCGCGCCGAAGACGTTGAAGTAGCGCAGGGCGACGGTCTCGAGGCCGTAGGCGACGCCGAAGCTGCGGCAGTAGCCCTCCGACGCGAGCTTCGCGGTCGCGTACGGCGAGATCGGAAGCGCCGCCATGTCCTCGCGCTTTGGCAGTTCGGGGTTCGCGCCATAGACCGACGACGAGGATCCGAACACGACCCGCCGGACCCCCTCGTCGCGAGCCGCGAGCAGCACGTTCAGCGTCCCGATGACGTTCGTCGCGTTGCTCGTCAGGGGATCCTGGATCGAGCGCGGGACCGAGGGCAGCGCCGCCTGGTGAAAGACGACCTCGCAGCCGCGCACCGCGTTGTGAACGCGCTCGTAGCTCTGGACGTCGCCCTCGACGAGCTCGATCTCTCCCCCGATCGCGTCGATGTTCGACCGCCGGCCGGTGGCGAAGTTGTCGAGCACGCGGATCTTGTGGCCGTCGGCGAGCAGGCGAGCGGCGAGATGCGAGCCGATGAACCCCGCGCCGCCGGTGACGAGTGTTCGCACGGCGTCAGCGTCCCACAGATCTCCGCCGCCAGGCCAATCCCGCGAGTCCGCCGGCGGCAAGGACGGCGGCGGCCGCGGCAGCGATCGCGAGCAGCGAACCGCCGGCGCCGCCGGGGATGGACGCGCTCACCGCGGGCGGCCGCGCGCGCACGACCACGCCGCGGCCGTCGTGGCTCGCGTCGCGCGCCCTATCGTCGGTCGCCGGCGTGCCGGACGCGCGTTCGCCGGAGCCCCGCGTGTCAGCCGTGACGCCCTCGCCGAAGAGCGGCTCCGCGACTGCTGCCGCGCTCGTGTGGGATGCGCTCGCCGCGCGCGCGCGGTCCAGCGGGAGCTGGTATTCGGCCCCGGCGGGCGACTGCGGGTCGACCTGCGGCGCCGGGCCCTGCGCGAACGCAGCCGGCGCGAGACCGAGCGTCGCGCCGGCTGCGGCGCACGCGGCGACCACGCGGAGCCTGCGCAGCGCGCTCACGGTCCGTCCTCGAGTCGTCCGGCCGCAGGCCGGGGATCCGCGGCGAGTTTTGCGAGCCTGCGATCGCGCGGGTTCAGCCGCGCGGCCCGCCGGTAGTCGGCCTGCGCTGCGGGCAGCGCGCCGCGCCGCACCGACAGGTCGCCGAGCAGCGCCCACGTGACGAAGTTGCGCGGCTCGCGCCGGGCGGCGTCGAGCAGCACGGCGCGCGCGCCGTGGGCATCGCCGAAGCGGGCGAGCGCAGCCGCCTTGACGTAGTAGGCGGCGGTTGCCTCG
This sequence comes from Solirubrobacteraceae bacterium, assembly GCA_033855075.1. Classification (GTDB taxonomy): domain Bacteria; phylum Actinomycetota; class Thermoleophilia; order Solirubrobacterales; family Solirubrobacteraceae; genus CADCVQ01. The sequence continues at coordinate 16,442 of JAWVGM010000169.1, forward strand.
CGGTCGAGGCGCAGCGCGCGGTCGGCCTCGGTCACAGCACGCGCGGGATTGCCGGCGAGCGCGTCCTGCGCGCGCGTGATGTAACGATCGGTGAGCCCCTGCCGGCTGAGGCTGAGCGCGGCGATCGTGATCGCCGCGCCGATGGCAAGTGCCGCAGCCGCGCGGCGGATGTGTCGGCGCGCCGGCGACGCGGGCACGGGCCGCGCGTTGCCCGGGGAACGCAGGAGCACGGCAGCGCCGAGCAGCGCTATCCCGGTGAGTCCCGGCAGCAGGTGCATCCAGTCGACGCTCGCATGCGCGACCCACGCCGTCACGACGCCGAGCCCCGCGACGACAACGGGAGTGCGTCCGGGATCGCGGATACGCCGCCAGGCCCCCGCCGCGACGAGGAACACGCCGGCGGCGAAGAGCAGCGCGCCGAGGACGCCGAGCTCGGCGAGTATCTGCAGCGGCAGGCTGTGGGGCTGGCGGATGTTCTCGGACGTTGTGCGTAGCGCGTAGTACGGCTTGTCGTAGCCGCCCGCGCCGACGCCCGCCACCGGGTGTGACCTGAACGCGTGAACGGCGATCCGCCAGTAGTCGTAGCGGTTGCCCGCGCCCGTGGCCAGGCGCGACGCCGTCGGCCCGCCCTCGGCGCCGCCGAGCGTCACGAACGCGGTGTACTGGCGATCGAGGAAGCGCGTGATGCCGTGGGCCGAGGCCACGCCCGCCGCTGCCGTCATGAGGGCGAGCACCGCGATCCCGGCGGCGACGGCGCGGCGCGGCCGCAGGCCGGCCGCGCTCACGTGCTGTTCGATCCGCGCGAGGAGCGCCCAGAGCGCCCCAGCCGCGGCCGCGGCGACGAGGAGTGCGACGCCGGCGGTGCGCAGCCGGCCGGCGCTTGCGCCTTCGCCGTAGACCGCGAGCAGCGCCGGCATCGCCGGCGTCAGGCAGGCCGCACCAACGAGCAGCGCCACGATGCGCCGCAGCCGGCCCGGAACGAGCGCGAGCACGACAAGCAGCGAGAGCGCGCCGGCGAGTACGACGCCGCGCGACTGACCGAGCACGGCGAGCCCGGCGAACAGCGTCGCGCCGGTGAGCCCGAGCCCGGCGAACGGCGCGGCGCGACGGCGTTCGGCGAGCGCGAGGCACGGCCAGAAGGCGAGCAAGAAGAAGCCGGCCTGGCCGTTGATGTAGCCGAGCGGCTCGTTGAGCCGCCCGCCGAGGAACAGCGCCTCGTCGCCGCGCAGCAGCCCGACGAGCACCCAGCCGGCGACGGCGAGCGCCCCGGCGCTGACCGCCGCGAAGGCGATCGTCGCGCCTCGGTCGCTGCGCACGAGCACGACGAACAAGGCGAGCGCCGCCGCATAAAGGAGCAGCCGGTTGCCCTCGATCACGGCTTGCTCGATCGAGTCCGTCCACAGCGACGACGACAGCGACAACAGCCCGAGTGCGGCGATCGTGGCCGGGGCGATGGCGGCGCGGCGGGGCAGTCCCGCCGGCCCGGCGATGAGTGCGGCGGTGAGGACGACCAGAAGCCCAAGGCCCACGGGGACCCAGGTCGACGCGTCGTAGTAACCCGATGCGAACGGGCTCAGTCCCAGCGCGACGCCGGTCACGGCGAGGATCGCGAGCGCGGGCAACGTGCCGGCCCGCCTGCGGTCCTTGGCGTCTGGGACCGGAACGGGCGGACCCTCGTTCAACGCGGGCAGCGGCGACGCGACCGCCGGCCGCGGCGCGGTGTCGAGCAGTGCGATGAGCGTCGCCATCCCGGCGATGTAGAGCAGGACAGCCGGCACGAGGGTCGCTGGCCCGCCCCTGACGGCGACGATCGCGAGCGCCGCGAGTAGCGCCTGCGCGGCACCGAGCGCGGCGACCGAGCCGCGCACCGTGCGCAGGCGGTCCTGCGTGTGGTGTGTCAGATGGTCGCGGCCCGCCGTGAGGATCGACACCCCACGCCGGCGGCGCGAAACGACCACAAGGCACGTGTCCAGTGCGGGCACGCCGACGAGCAGGAGCCCAAGGACGAGCGCCTGCCACTCGGCGGCAGCCGACGACGAGGCGATCATGACGAGCGCCGCGATCGCGAAGCCGATCGACATGCTGCCCCCGTCGCCGAGGAAGATGCGCGCCGCCGGGCGCGAGAGGTTATGCGGCAGGAAGCCGAGGCACGCGCCACACAGCGCTGCCCCGCTGACCACGAGCCACACGTCGCTCTGCACGAGCCCGAGCACCGCCACGGCGGCAGCGACGACGCTGGCCATCGTGCTCGACGCGCCGTCCATGTTGTCGAAGAGATTGAACGCGTTGACGACGGCGATGACCCAGATGACGGTCGCGAGCGCATCGGCCGCCGCGCCGAGCCCGAGCGACCACCCGAGGTCGCTCGCCCACAGCATCAGGGCGAGGGCCCCCTCGACCGCAAGGCGCTGGGCCGGCGGCACCGTCCGCCGGTCGTCGAGCGTGCCGACACCCCATAGCACGATGACGCCCCCGAGCACCGGCAGCGTCTGGCGCGGGTTGGACGAAAGCGCGAGAACCGCGACGACGAAGCCGGTGACGACCGCAAGCCCGCCGAGGTACGGCGTTGGCGCGGCGTGCGCCTTATAGCCAACGGGAGCGTCGTAGAACTCGAGCCGCGTCGCGAGTCGGATCGCGATGGGAGTGATGGCGTAGACGATCGCCGTCGCCAGCGCCATCCCGACGAGTAGTCGCGTCTCGAGCGGCACTCAGCGGACCCCGCGCGCCATCAGAAAAGCGGTCATATGGCAAGCAAAGCACGCTTGACCCGCGCTGTCGCAGGTCAGGCGCGCTTAGACTGCCGGTGCACCTCATGGTCCTCAGCTCGCGCGTAGGCAGGGTTCTCGCGACCGTCGCCTCAGTTGTGATCGCCGCGCTGGGTACCGCCGCCACCGCCGGCGCCGCCGAGAAGGCGATCTGGGGCCCGGCCCAACTGCCCGACGGCAGCTCGGCGTTTGCGCTGTACCGCGAGCTCGGCGTCGACACACTGCAGATGGCGATCGTCTGGAGCGACATCGCGCCGGTGCGCCCGGCGTCGCCCCGCGATCCGGCGGACCCGGCGTATCGCTGGCCCGCGCAGGTTGCCGCCGAGGTGGCCGGTGCGCACAACGCCGGTCTCCGTGTCGCCATGTTGGTCACCGGCACCCCGAACTGGGCCAACGGCGGTCGCGGCCCGCTGCGGGTCCCGGACAACCGGCGGGACTTCGCCGACTTCATGACCGCGGCGGCGCGCCGCTATCCCTCGGTGCACCGCTGGATGATCTGGGGCGAGCCCAACCGCGACGATCGCTTCTTGCCAAACGTGAAGCGCGATCCCGTCGGACCGCGGGCATACGCGACGCTGCTCGACGCGGCCTACGGGGCGCTGAAGCAACGGAGCGCGTCCAACAAGGTCATCGGCGGGATGACCTGGACCGGTGGGACGGTGAACCCGCGCGACTTCGTGCGCTGGATGCGATTGCCGAACGGCAAGCCGCCGCGGCTGGACTGGTTCGGGCACAACCCGTTCCCGTTCCGGTTCCCGTCGCTCGCCGCGCGGCCGGTGGGCGGCTTTCGCGACATCAGCGACCTCGACAGGTTCAGCCGCGAGATCCGCCTCGCCTACGGGCGGCGCGTGCCGCTGTGGCTCTCCGAGTACACGATCCAGTCCGAGCGCGGATCAGATCTCTTCGCGACGTTCGTCTCCGAGCCCGATCAGGCGAGGTACGTCACGGCGGGATACAGGATCGCGGACGAACTCGGACGCCGGGCCACGGGCCTCGGATGGCTCTCGCTGATCGACGAGCCACCGACGCCGACGAGCGCCAACATCGGGCTCATGACCTACGGCCTCAGACGAAAGCCGTCGTACGCGGCATTCGCGCGGGCGCCGAGCGCGCGGTTCGCCCCGACCGTGTCGGTGCGGCGACTTGCGGGCTCCGCGGAGCTGAGTCTGAAGGTGGTTCTCAGGCCTCGCCTTGCCGGTCTGATGCGGGTCGCGCTTCGCCGGGGGACCCGGGTCGTCGACCACGTCCGCGCGCTCGGGAGGATCGGCGTCGCGCGGACGGTGCGTCTGCACGCCAGGAGAACCGGCGCCCTGTACACGGTTGTCGTGAGCACCGCTCGCGGTGCGACCGTCCGCAAGCGCCTGCGCCTGCGCTGAGAGAATCCGCGAAGAAGTAGCCTCCGACAGCGTGGCCGACCTCACCGTGTACGAGAAGCGCACCTGCTCGACGTGCCGCAGCCTGCACGCGCTGCTGACCGAGCGGGGCGTGGACTTCGATCGTGTCGAGTACCACGTCGAGGGCATCTCGGAAGAGCAGATCCGCGACCTGCTCGCCAAGGCCGGGATCTCGGCACGCGAGGCGCTGCGCGTGCGCGAGCCGCTCGTTGCCGAGCTCGGACTCGCGCGCGATGACATCACCGACGACGAGCTCGTGCCGCTCATGGCCGAGCACCCCGAGCTGCTAGAGCGCCCGATCGTCGTGCGCGGCGACCGCGCGGTGCTGGCCCGGCCGCTCGAGCGCGTGCTCGAGCTGCTCGACTCCTAGCTCGCGGCCCATGCGCTCGCGGTCATGGCTCGTCGCGGCGGCGCTTACGGGCCCTGCGCTCGCCGTCCCGGCCCAGGCCGGCGCGACGATCACGATCGACGGACACGGGTTCGGTCACGGCGTCGGGATGTCGCAGTACGGCGCGTACGGCTACGCGCTGCGCGAGCACCGCAGCGCCGCCTTCATCCTCGGCCATTACTACACGGGAACGACGCTCGGGACGGTCGGCGCCGTCCGCGTCCGGGTGCGCCTGCGCCGCACCGCCGCGCCGAAGGTCTGCTCGGCGTCATGGGCCACCGACGCCCGCGGGCGCAAGGTCAAGCTCAGCGAGCGGCGCGCCTACCGCTTCACGCGCGCGGGCACACAGACGCTGCGCGTCGTCGACACGACATCCAACCGGCGCCGCGCGTCGTTGCGCGCGCCCGTGCGCATCACCGGCGGCCAAGGCGTGTGCCTGCGCGGGACCGCAGAGAACGGGATCGCTAACGGCCAGTACCGCGGCGCGCTGCGACTCGTCCGCGACGCGACGAGCGTGCTCGTCGTCGACGACGTCCACATCCGCCACTACCTCTACGGCGTCGTGCCGTCGGAGATGCCGACCTCGTGGTCGATCGAGGCGGTGAGGGCGCAGGCGATCGCCGCGCGCACGTACACGATGCGCAACCTGCGCCCAGACCGCGACTTTGACGTGTTCAGCGACGTGCGCTCCCAGCAGTACGGCGGCCGCGGCGCCGAGACGACGCGCGGGCGCAGCGCCGTCACCGGCACGGACGGGCGCGTCGTCCTCTACAACGGCGCGCTCATCGACGCGCTCTATCACTCGTCCTCGGGCGGTCGCACGGCCTCCAACGAAGAGGCGTTCGGCAGCGACCCCGCGCCGTACCTGCGCTCGGTCGAGGACCCGCACGACGACCTCTCGCCGCTGCACACGTGGCGCGTGACGCTGCGCAACGCGACCGCGCAGCAGCGCCTCGGAGACAACGTCCAGGGCACGCTGCAGTCGCTGGCCGTGACGCGACGCGGCCCGAGCGGCCGCGCGCTCCAGGTCGCCGTGCGCGGCACCGGCGGGACGACCACCGTGGCGGCCGGGGAGGTCCGGCGCCTGCTCGGCTTGCGCTCGACGTGGTTTGACTTCGTCTGAGCGTTGGACTACCGGGTAGGAGGCGAGGCGCGGAGCATGCAGCCACCAACCGAGAGGAGACGAGCCCATGGGCTTTGACCAGTACCACGAGCCGCCGGAGGAGATGTCCGCGGAGTCCCGCACGTACGCGCGCATCATCGCGTCGCTGACCGAGGAGGCCGAGGCGATCGGCTGGTACGCCCAGCGGATCTCGCTCGAGAACGACGACGTCGCCAAGTCGATCATGCAGCACGCGATGCAGGAGGAGTTCATCCACTTCGGGATGGACCTCGAGTTTCTCCTGCGCCGCACGCCCAAGTGGCGTGCCGCGCTCAAGGAGATCCTGTTCACCGATGGCGACATCGTCGAGGCGGAGGAAGAGGCCGAGGAGGTCGTCGAGTCGATGGAGGACGACGCCTAGACTCGGGCGATGGCGATCCACACGCCGGTCAGCGTGCGACCCGCCCGGCGCGAGGACTTCACGACGCTCGCGCGCATGTTCGCCGAGGCGTTCTTCGACGACCCCGTGACGGCGTGGTTCTATCCCGACGCGGGGCGGCGGATCATGCACGCGCGGCGCTTCTTTGCGATCCGCCTGCGCCAGCTCGCGGCGCAGGAGCTCGTGTACACGACCGCCGAGCTGTCGGGTGCGTCGATGTGGGCGCGCCCGGGGCAGTGGCGGGAGGACGCGCGCCAGTCGCTCATGCTGCTGCCGATGCTGCCGGTCCTGCTGCCGCGGATCCGCCGCGTGACGCGGGCGGTGCGCGAGATCGAGCTCCACCACCCTGCGGAACTGCACTTCTACCTGTCGGTCATCGGGACCGACCCGAAGCTGCAGGGCAGAGGCATCGGCTCTGCCCTGCTCGCTCCGGTCCTCGAACGTTGCGACACCCACGCGATGCCGGCGTTCCTCGAGTGCTCCAAGGAGAGCAACGTCCGCTTCTACGCACAGCACGGCTTCGAGGTGACCGAGCGCATCGATCTGCCCGATGGGCCGCCGCTGTGGCTGATGTGGAGGCCAGCCCTCCGCGGATTCTCGGCCTAGCCGCCGAAGTTCAGCAGCCCTCCCAGGAGGTTCGAGATCAGGCCGGTGACGGTGGAGATGATGCCTCCGATGCCGCCGGAGGACGTGCCCCCGCCGGTGCCGCCGCCGTTGCCGCCGAACAGGCCGGACAACAGCCCGCCGATGTCGATGCCGCCGATGCCGCCGCCAGAGGACGGGCCGAGGATCCCGCCGAGCAGGCCACCGAGGCCGCCGGAGGAGCTCGTGCCCACGAACGGCAGCGACCCGAGGATCTGATCGAGCAGCCCGCTGATCGTGCCCAGCACGCTCGGCACGATGGTGCCGACGACTTGGCTGACCATGTTGAGGATCTGCGCGATCGGGGCCTGGATGGCCTCAGGCAGCATCGGCAGGATGCCCTGAATCGTCTGGAAGGCCATGGTGATCGCCTGCGTGGCCATCTCCAGGCACTGGCTCAGCATCCCGGTGATGTCGCCGGGCATGCCGCCCTCGTCGATTGCCTGATTGAGGTTGACGACCCCGGTCGCGTCGGCCGAGAGCGCGGCGATGATCGACGCGATCACCGGCTGGGCCTCCGCGGGCAGCTGGGGCATCAGGTCGGTGAGGACCTGGATGATCATCTGCTTGCCGGCGAGCGCGGACGGGATGGCCTGCGCGATGAGCGCCTGCACCTGCCCGTTGATCTCGTCGACGAGCGCGGTGATCGAGGAGATCAGCGTGTCGTACTGCGTGCCCGCGAGCGTCAGCGCCTGCGCGGCGGCGAGGGACTGCTGGCCGGCCGTGGCCGAGCCCGCCATCCCGCGGGCGGTCTTCGCGGCGGCGGCAGTCTGCCGACGCGCGACCTTGAGCTGCGATGTAGCAGCAGCAGCGTCGTGTGACCTGACGGCGACCTTGAACTTCCGCAGGGCCTTCTTGGCCTTGACGACGTGAGCCTTGACGGCGGGAGTCCCGGTGGTGTGGGAGCTCTTCGCCGACGCGGCGGCGGGGAGCGCCACCAGCACGGCAAGCGCCGCCAGCATGGCGACGAGACGGCGGTGATGAGACATGAAAATTGCACCCTTTCGGCAACTGGGCGACCTCTTGGAGGCCCCTGGTTTTGCGCGCCCGTCTCGCGACGGGTTGGCCTTTTCGAATGTGTATGACTGGCTATGACACGCGCCCGATGGCGGCCCGTGATAGCCAATCGACGAATGATTGATCGGCGTTCCCCTATCAGCGGCCGAACAGCTGGGCCAGCAGCGCGTTGACGCTGCCGAGTACCTGCTGGACCGGCGCGAGCAGGCTGGTAGTCGACGACGGGCTCGACGGCGGCGCCGGAGCGCTGACGACGGCCGTCGGAACCGAGATGCCAAACGACGACAGGAGGCTGGACATCATCGACTGGACCGAGCTGATCGTGCTCGCGACGAGCTGGCTGGCGTTCTGAAGTGCCGACTGGGTGCCCGCGGCCGCGATGTTCTGCGCCTGGGCGAACGCAGCGACGAGCTGGTCGTGGATCGCCTGGAGCTTCTCGGCGAGCAGCTCGTCGGGCGTCTTGGGCTTCTCGGTCGGCCTGGTGGAGACCGACGTCGCGGCGGCCGGCGGCGGGATCGCCGTGCTCTTGGTCTGCGGCGCCGTGGACTTGTGCGCGGTCGCGACCGTGGAGGACTTGAGCGCCGGGCTCGTGTGCCTCGTGACCTGACCGCCGCCGCCCCTGCTGCCGCCCGCGGGCGATCCGCTGCGGGTCGCCGACCGCGCGGCGCTGCGGGTCGCGCGGCGCGCGGCGGCCTGAGCCATGACCGCGGGGGCGGCCCCGCTCGCGATGGCGGCCGGGGTGCGGGGGGAGACGCTCGCGGACCTGGCCGGGCCAACGGAATGGGCGGGCTTGGCGGCGTGCTCGATCTGCAGCGCGGCGGTCCCCGTGGTGGCGATGATCGCGACGACGGCAAGGCTCTTCGCGGCGCCCGACATCGCGCCCCAGCCCAGCCCGCCGGCGAGCAGTCCGCCGCCGCTGACCGTGGCCCCGCCGACGCCGATCCCGAGCGCGCTGGCGGCCGCCGCGCCTGAGATCCAGGGGGCGATCGCCGGCAGGTCGGTCTGCCGGCTGCGGATTCCGTTGTCAAAGGAGGAACAGGCGTCGCACGAGCGCAGGTGCGCGCGGATGCGGCGGGCACGGACGCTGCGCCGGTCGCCGTCGGAGAGCGCGTGGCGGATCGTCGTGCACTCCGCGTCACGCCCTCCGGCGACGTCGAGGAGGGCGGAGCGCGCATCGAAGACGGCACGGCGGGCGTTCGCGGGGGTGAGCCCGAGGGCGAGGCCGATCTCGTCGTAGCTCAGGCCGCTGAGCTCGCGCATCACGAGCGCGCCGCGCTGGCGATCGGGCAGCGAGCGCAGGTCGTCGACGAGCTGCTCGAGGCGCCCGCGCTGCTCGGCGTAGAGCTCGGGCGACGGCTGCAGCCCGGCCACGGGCTCCGTGTCGGGCCCGAGCTCGTCGTGGGACTGGCGCCGGCGCATGATCGTGATCGCCTCGTTGTGGGCGATGCGGTACAGCCACGGGCGCAGCGGGCGCCCCGCATCGCGGCCGGGCAGCGCGCGCAGCGCGTTCTCGAGCGCGTTCTGCGTCGCGTCGTGCGCGTCCTCGGCGTTCAGGAGGATCGAGCGGCAGTACGCGAGCAGGCGTCCGTGGTAGCGCTCGTAGAGCGCGGTGAACGCGGCGTCGTTGCCGCTCGCGGCCCGGCGGGCGAGCATCTCGTCGCCCAGCTGCGACCACACAAGGCCGCGCGTAGTGCCCATCGTCCCCGGGGCTGGCGCATACATCGTGGGTCTTCTTATCGGCAGCGGCGACCGATTCCCCAAACCCCAATTACTCTTGGCCCGTACGTGCTGCCGCAAGCCTCCATCGGTTCGAGCGCCAGCTCGTTCTTCGACGCGGTCGGGTCGTTCTTCGACAGCCTCTCGCGCGTCGGCTGGGCGCCGTTGCTCCTCGGCGCGGTGTTCTTCGTCGTCTATCTGTCGCTGCGCTCGCGTGCCTTCTACAACACGCTGTGCGCCGCCTATCCCGCCGAGAAGATCCCGTTTCCCAGGATCTGGGGGGCGTATATCGCCTCCTACGGCTTCAACAACGTCATCCCCGCGCGCGGCGGCGACGTCATCAAGCTCTTCCTCGTCAAGCAGTCGATCCCCAACTCGACGTATCCCGCGGTGGGCGCGGCGATCTGCGTCGAGGCGGTGTTCGACGCGTTCATGGCGATCTTCATCCTCGCGTTCGCGTTCAGTCAGGGCGTCTTTCCCAAGCCGCCGGACTTCTCAAAGCTCAACGCCTTCGATCTCGCGTTCTTCGCGGGGCACCCGAAGTTCACGCTGTTCGTGGTGACGTTCCTTGCGGTCGCGGCGCTCATCGGCTTCGCGGTGCTCTCCCAGCGCGTCAAGGCGTTCTGGGCCCGCGTGCGCCAGGGACTGACGATCCTGCGCGACCGCCGCCGCTACGTGCGCGAGGTGTTCGCGTGGCAGTTCGCGGGCTGGTGCTTTCGCTTCGCGGCGTTCTGGTGCCTGCTCGAGGCCTTCAACGTCGGCGGGTCGGTGCGCAACGTCCTGCTCGTCCTGGGCGTGAACGCCGTCGCGGCCGTCGTGCCGTTCACGCCGGGAGGGGCGGGCGTGCAGCAGGCGCTGCTCGTGAAGGTCTTCGCGGGCAACGCGACCGGCGCGACCGTCGCGGCGTACTCGGTCGGTCAGCAGATCGTCATCGCGGCGACGACGCTCGCCGTCGGCTTCGCGGCGCTCGTCGGGATCTTCCGCATCCGCTCCTTCAAGGAGGCGATCCGTTTGGGCAAGGCCGAGCGCGACGCCGAAAAGGCGGCTCGAGCGGCGGGCCAGGAGGCCTGACCGAGCGGTTCAGGCAGGTGCATCGCCGAGGCGCGCCGCTCTCGCACCCCTTGTCGCGCGAGAGCTACTGCAGGCCCTGGCGCGCTTCGCGCACGAGCGCGACGGCGTCAGGAAAGACCGTGGCCATGACGCTGCGGATCTGCTCGGCCTGCTGTTCGATCGTGCCCTGGATGTTGACGCGGTTGACCGCCGCCACCGTCATCTCGACGGCGAGCTTGATCGCGTTGTCGGCCCAGGCCAGGCCCTGCTGCTGTTGCATCTGCTTGGCGAACTCCGCCATCCCGCGCTGGAGATCGTCAGGGTCGCCGAAGAGTCCACCGAAACCTTCCATGGGCTTCATGGTAGCGATGGCGTGCCGTAGCCTCGGCCGATGCCGGAGATCGAGGGCGCGGGGGTCGCGCTGCACTACAGCGAGCGCGGGGAGGGCCGCGGGCTGCTCGTCATCCACGGCACGACGCCGCGCCTCGGAGCTTCGGCGCTGGACGAGCTCGCTGCGGCCGGAGCGCGCGCAGTCGCATACGACCGGCGCGGGTACGGCGCGAGCGGCGCGCCTGAGCCCTACGTGGCGACGACCGTGCAGGAGCAGTCCGAGGACGCCGCGGCAGTGCTCGAAAGCCTCGCCCTCGCACCGGCGCTGCTCGTGGGCGACGGCTTCGGTGCGCTCATCGCGCTCGAGTTGCTCGTGCGCCGGCCGGAGCTCGCGAACGCGGCCGTGCTCGGCGAACCGCCGCTCTTCGCCTACGTGCCCGCCGCGACCGAGGTGCTCGCGGCCGAGCGCCAGGCGCTCGAGGAGGCGCTGCGCGAGGGCGGCCCCGAGGCCGCAGTCGGACCCGACCACAAGGGGTACCTCGCCGATTACTCGGGCGTGGCGAGTTGGTCGCCTTCGCGTCGGGAGCTGCGAGGGGTCGGCGTTCCCGTCGCCGTCGTGACCGGACCGCAGTCCGCGCCGCACGTCGTGGCGGCAGCCGACGCGGGCGCGGCCCTGCTGCCGGAGGTGCGCCGCACGCACGACGGCGACCTCGTGGCCGCGGCGCGCGCGCTGCTCGCCTGATGGCGCAGCCGCCTCTCGTCCATCCGTCGAGGCGCATCACAACGGGCGCTTCGCTGCGTGTCAGCTGCGATGACTCATGCAATGACTTCGAAGGGACATTCGAAAGTCCTCACTGCGATCCTGGTGGCCGCGGCGCTGTCGGTCTGCGCGTCGCCGGCTGCCGCCGCCGTGCCGGCCACGGCGACGGAGACCCAGTCCGTGGCCGTCCTGTCGGGCGGGACGCTCGGCAGCATGCACTTCACGACGGCGTACGACGGGGCGAACGCCACGGCGACGGTGACGGCCACGGGATTGCGGCTGCGCAGCGGCGGCACGTTTCGCATCCGCACGTGCGTGTGGTTCAAGTCCGTGTCTACCGCGCCTGAGTCCGTCTGCGAGGAGGCCAGCCCGAAGGTCAACTTCCTGTCGGCGCTGACCGGCGTCACGGCCCCCGCCGCGCATATGACCGTTCCGCGCCCCGTTGCGGGGCGGCCGGCGGCGACGATCGCGGGCACCGTGCTCATCGACGAGCTCGTCGGCGGCAGCTGGTCGCCGCTTGCGAGTTCGTGGCCGGCGGACGGGATGCCCGCGGCCGGGGTTCCGGTGCCCGCGGTCGACCAGCTCGGCGGCGCGGTGCTGCCGCCACAGGGGTCGGAGCTCCCCGGGACGCGCCGGGGCGGAATCAACACGCGCGCCCAGGACTCGATCTGCCGCGAGGACTCCTCTCCGGGCACCGGCCCGCGCGGTTCCACGACCGCCCTCGGCGATCTGCCGTTCCCCTACGAGGTCCAGGAGCCTGGCGGCAACATCCGCGGGACGATGATCCTCCTTCACGGCGGCGGCTGGTACCTCGCCGGGCGCGGCGTGATGGAGAGCATGCGTGGCGACGCGGACCGCTGGCTCTCGCGCGGCTGGCGCATCGTCAACTCGAGTTACCGCGCGTGCGCGGCGTCGATCGTCGACGTCGCCACCCTCTTCGATCGCGTCCAGGCGGTGTACGGGACGAAGATCCCGATCTGCGCCGACGGCCAATCCTCGGGCGGCCACCTGGCGCTTCTGCTCTCGGCCGTGCGGTCGCGTCTGGCCTGCGTCGTCGCGCAGGGCGCGCCGGCGGACCTTCAGGCGCTGCCCCGGCAGACCGAGGGCGGCGCCGGCAGCGAGGGTCCGATCAAGGTCACGAACATGGCCGTCGCTGCCTTCGGAGAGGACCTCATGGCGCACATCAGCCCCACGCGGGCGCCCGTGAAGGCCCGCGTGCTCTTCGCGCTCGCGGCGCAGGACACCGCGATCCCGTACGCGCAGGCGACAGGCTTCGCCGCGGCGCAGCGCGCGCGCGACCACGACGCGTACGTCGACCCGGTCCATCTGACCCCCGGGCCCGTCCCGTGGATCCACGGCCTCGTCTCCCAGAAGGCGCTCGTCGATCTGCACAACCGCGAGAAGAAGCTCGTCGCGCCGCTTGTCAACGCGACCGTATCGGCGCCGGCGACCGTGCGCATCGCGAGCCTGCGCCGCTCCGGGCTGCGGGTGCGCTACACCTGCCCGAACACGTGCACGGTCAAGGTGCGCCTCACGCTCGGCGGCCGCACGGTGGCGTCAGCGGACGCCCAGCGTTCGGGCTACGGCGCCGGCAAGCTGACCCTGCGTCTCGCCGGGGCGGCCGGCAAGCGGGCCAAGAGCGGCCGTGCCCGCGTCGTCGCCGACGTGAAGGCCGGCCGCACGCGCAAGCGCGTCGCGAGGGCGGTGTCAGTGCGCCGATAGCCTCCGCGCACCGTGCACGTCTGCACGATCATCGCGAAGAACTACGTCGCCCACGCTCGGGTGCTCGCGCGTTCGTTTGCCGTGCAGCATCCGGACGCGGACTTCTCTGCGCTCGTCATCGACGACCACGACGGGTACCTGAGCGCCGAGGACGAGCCGTTTGCGCTCGTCACGCCGGGCGACCTCGGCATCGAGCGCTTCGACGACATGGCGGCGCTCTACGACGTCGTCGAGCTGTGCACGGCGGTAAAGCCGTGGCTCCTGCGCTGGGCCCTCGCCCGCAGCGCGGACGGGGCGGCCATGTACCTCGATCCCGACATGTGCGTCTACGCGCCGCTCGATGAGCTGATCGCGTGCGTCCACGAGCACAAGCTCGTCCTCTCCCCGCACAGCCTCGACCCCCTGCCGCGCGACGGCAAGCGCCCGACCGAGCATCACATCCTCATGGCCGGTGCCTACAACCTCGGGTTCATCGGGATCGGCGCCGGAGCGTTCGCGGAGGAGCTGCTGTCATGGTGGTCGGATCGGCTCAAGACCGACTGCATCGTCGATCCCGAGCACGGGCTCTTCGTCGACCAGCGCTGGATCGACCTCGTCCCCGGCATGGCGCCGAGCTTCCACGTCCTGCGCGACCGTGGCTTCAACGTCGCGTACTGGAACGTCTCGGCGCGGCCGATCGGCCGCTCGGAGGATGGCGCGTGGCTGGCCGGTGACGAGCCGCTGCGCCTGTATCACTTCAGCGGCTTCGATCTCGACAGCCCGCTCGTCCTGAGCCGCTACCAGGACCGCGTTCGCGTCTACGAGCATCGGGAGCTGGCTGAGCTGTGCGTCGACTATGCGCGCGCGCTGCGCGATGCGGGAGCGGAGAAGGCCCTCGCCTGGCCGTACACGTATGCCGCCACGGCAACCGGCCTGCAGCTCACGACGGACGTCCGCCGCGCCTACCGCGAACTCCTGGCGGCAGGCGAGATCGAGGGCTCGATCTTCGCGCCCGAGGGCGCCGGGCTGCTCCTCGACAAGCTCAACGCGCCGGCCCCGCCGCACCTGGGCGGCGCGTCCGGCGTGACGCGCTACCTCGCCTCGCTGCACGCCCGCCACGCACATCTGCACCGGGCGTTCCCCGATCTCGCCGATGTCGACGGCCCCCGCCTCGTGGAGTGGGCGCGAACCCACAGCCGCGGCGAGGTGCCCGAGGCGCTGCTGCCGGACGGCCCAGACCCGCGCCCGCGGGCGCAGCCGCGCCCCCGGCGCGCCGCCCACGACCGCGCCTTCGGCGTCAACGTCGCCGGGTACCTGAAGGCCGAGCTCGGGATCGGCGAGGTCGCGCGTCGGGCCATCGACGCGCTCGACGCCGCCGGCGTGCCGGTGCTGCCGCTCGCCATCGCGGCGCCCGACAGCCGCGAGCGCCATCCCTTCGCGCACCGCGGGGTCTGGCAGGGCGGCTATCCGATCAACCTCGTCTGTGTCAACGCCGACGCCCTGCCCGGCTTCGCCCATGAAGCCGGCCCGGGCTTCTTCGAGCACCGCGACACGATCGGCTGGTGGTGGTGGGAGCTCGCCGAGTTTCCCGAGCAGTGGCTTGGCTCGTTTCGCCACGTCGACGAGCTGTGGGCCGGGAGCCACTTCGTGGCCGAGGCGTTCGCCGCGGTCGCGCCCGTCCCGGTCACGCGGGTGCCCGTTCCGGTGTCGGTGACCGACTCGCCGCGCCCGCAGCGCGAGCGGCTCGGGTTGCCCGGCGGGTTTCTCTTCCTCTTCGCCTTCGACCACCGCAGCGTCCTGGCGCGGAAGAACCCGCTCGGCGTCATCGACGCGTTCTTGCAGGCGTTCCCTGAGCCGGGGGAGGCGAGCCTGGTCCTCAAGAGCATCAACGGCGAGCAGCGTCCCGATGACCGCGACCGCGTCCTGCGCGCCGCCGCCGGGCACCGGCACATCGTCGTGCGCGACGAGTACCTCGAGCCGCCCGACAAGGACCGCCTCGTGGCGAGCTGCGACTGCTACGTGTCGCTGCACCGGTCCGAGGGGTTCGGCATGACGATGGCCGAGGCGATGTTCCTCGGCAAGCCGGTCATCGCGACCGGGTATTCCGGCAACCTCGACTACATGACGCCGGAGAACAGCTGGCTCGTCGACTACCGGCTGACCGAGATCGGCCCCGGCGCCGACCCGTACATGCCGGGCGCGCGCTGGGCGGACCCGAACGTCGAACACGCTGCGGCGCTCATGCGCGCCGTCGTCGAGGACCCCGAGGAGGCGGAGCGCCGCGCACAGCGCGGCGCTCGCGACATCCGGCGCGCGCACTCGCCCGCGGTCGCCGGCGCCCAGATGGCCAAGCTGCTGCGCGACATCGCCACGCGCGTCCCGGCGGCGCGCGGCGACTGGGAGAACTCGCGCGCCCGCGAGCACGTCCGTGGGGCCGATGAGCTCGTGCGGGCCGGCTCCCAGCTCGGGCCCGGGTCGCGCGCCGGCGCCGCGCGCCGCGGCCTGCGCCGGCTCGTGCTGCGGGTGATGAAGCCCCATATCGCCCATCAGCGCCGGATCGACGGCGCGGTCATCGACGCGCTCGAGGAGCTCACCGCCGAGATCCGGGCGCTGACCGAGCGCGGCTTCGCAGTCGAGGCCCTGTCCCTCGCGGGCCTGCGCGACGTCGAGCGGCGCCTGCGCGAGCTCGTCGCGGCCGAGCTCGCCGCCCAGTCCAAGCGCATCGACGGTCTCACGCGCGACGACGCCTCCGTGAGCTGAGCTGTGGCACCCACGCTGTCGGTGTGCATCCCGACCTACGGGCCGCAGGGCGAGGTGCTCCGCAACACGCTCGCGTCGGTGCTCGCGCAGATCGGTGACGACATCGCCGACCGCGTCGAGGTGTGCGTCTCACACCAGGACGCCTCCCCGGAGACCGCGGCGATGGTGAGCGAGCTCTCGGATGCGATCGTCTACTCGCCCACCGATGGCGCCGCCGGCTTCGCCAGAAACCTCATGCGCGTCGTGGCGCTCGGCTCCGGCGAGTACTGCTGGACCTTTGGCCACGACGACGAGATGGCCGACGGCGCGCTGCATCACGTCCTTGACCTCGTCGATCGGTTCGGAGGCGCGAGCGGCTTCTGCGTGAACTGGGCGAACTTCACCCCCGACCTGACCACGCGCGTGCGCCGCGAGGAAGCCGGGCACTACACACGCCCGCTCGTCACGACGCGGTACGACGGGATCGATGACGTCATCGACCACGTCCTGCTGCTCTGGGGCTACACCTCCACGAACGTCGTGCACCGCCAGCGGTGGCTCGACGCGGTCGGCGAGGTTGGCGAGCGGGCGCGGACCGAGGAGATCTGGCCGCAGATCCGGCTCATGGGCGAGATGGCGCGCCACCACCCGTCGTGGGTCTTCGCGCCGCACGTGGTCGTGCGCAACCGGACCTCGAGCGGCTTCATGCGCAACCGCGGCCGGCGACCGGGCGATGACGCGAAGATGCACACCGACCTCGTCGCCGGCATGGACGCCGTCCTGAACGACCTCGTCGGCGTCGGCACGCCCCGGCGCCGCGAGCTCATGACGCGGATGTACCGGCTGGCCGCGTCGGGCCAGGTCGTACGGCAGATCAAGCAGGCGCCCGGCGCCGACTGGCGTAGCGAGCCCGGGCTGGCCCGCGCCTTCGTGAAGGCGTTCTGGCGCATGCCGGTCTTCTGGCGCGACGCCGCGCCGCGGCTGCTCGTGCCCGGCGCCATCGAGCGGCGGCTCGCCGCCCGCCGCACGCGGCCGCGCGCCGGGCCCGGGCCGCTGGACCCCGCCATCTGCCGGGTCGAGGTCGAGGCGGCGCTTCCCGGCGTCTTTGCCTCGCGCCACGGCCTCGACGTCTCGTGCTCGGTGCGCAACATCGGGGCCGCGACGCTCGCGTCGACCGGGCAGCACCCCGTCTACGTGTCCTACCGCTGGTTCGACCCGGCGGGGAAGCTCGTGATGGAGGGTCCGCGCGCGCCGCTACGTCATGCGCTCAGCCCGGGCGCGTCCGCCCAGGTGATGCTCGATCTCCTCACCCCATGGGACGAGGGTGACTACGAGCTGCGCATCGGCGTGCTGCAGGAGCACGTCCGCTGGTTCGAGGATCTCGATCCGGCCAACGGGATCCGCGTCGCTGCCCCCGTGCGCCATCCGCCCTGAACCGCGCCGTTCGCATGACCGTGTACAACCCCCAGGATGCGGATCGTCATCGGGACGCACGCGCTCGTCCGTGCGGCGGGCACCGAGAGCTACGTCTGCCTCGTCGCGCGCCAGCTTCAGCGCCTCGGTCACGACGTCGTCGTGAGCGCCGAGGAGCTCGGCGCGATGGCCGATCACGCCGAGCAGCGGGGCATCGTCGTCGCGCGGACTACGGCCGACCTGCCGCCGGCGTGCGACGCCATCCTCTCCAACGACACGCCCTCCGCCGCTACGCTCGCCGCGCGCTATCCCGGCACCCGGCTCGTGCACGTCGCGCACTCCGTGGTCTTCGACCATCAGCTGCCGGTGCTCGTCCCCGGCGTCGTCGACGCGGTCGTCGCGTGCTCGGAGCGGATGGCGTCCCGCGTGCGCGCGCTGTCGCTCGACGTCCCGCTCGCGCGCCTGCGGCTGCCGGTCGACATCGAGCACTACATGGGGACCGGGCCGCTGCCGGCCCGTCCGCGCCGCGCGGTCATCGTGAGCCACTACCTGAAGGGAGAGCGGCGCCGCGCGCTCGTCGAGGCCTGGGAGGCCCAGGGCGTCACGTGCACGCAGGTCGGGGTGCTGACGGGCTCCGCGCTGGATCCGGCACCCGCCATGCGTGACGCCGACGTCGTGGTCGCCAAGGCGACCGCCGCGCTGGAGGGCATGGCGTGCGAGCGCGCCGTGTACGTCTACGACCAGTTCGGCGGCGACGGCTGGATCACGCCCAACACCTACGAGGCGTTCGAGGCCGACAATCTCGCCGGCCTGTCCTCGCCGGCGCCGCGAACCCCGGCGCAGCTCGCCGCGGATCTCGCCGACTACGACCCGGCGATGGGCTGGATGAACGGAGAGCTTGCGCGCACCCACCACGCGCCGGCGAAGCACGCACACGAGCTCGTCGCGTTGCTGAGCGGTCAGCACGCCGGCGCACCCGTGAGCGCGAGCGCGCTCACGGAGATCGCGCGGCTCACGCGCGTGGCGATGGCCGCGGAGGGCATGGCGCTTGGCGCTCAGCACGAGCTCGCGTCGCTGCGCGAGCGCGTCGTCGCCACGGATGAGGACGTCGCGCGGTGGCGCGCGCGCGCCGAGTCCGCCGAGCGCCTGTTGTCGACCTCGCGCGCGCGGGCGGGACTCGCCGCCGGCCGCGCCTTCGACCGGATCCGGCGCCTGGGATGAGCGAGTCGCTGCCCGATGTCGTCGCGTCCGATCGCGGGCCCGGCCTGTACGTCGAACCCGGGGTCGTGATCCCGGACGACACGGTGCTCGCCCCGCACGTGACGATCTACGCCGGCATCGAGATCGGGCCCGGCGTCGAGATCGGCCAGGGGGCCATCGTCGGTCGTCCGCAGCAACGCGACGCGCGCTCGAACGCGCCGCGCATTCCGCCCGGCCTGACGACGCACATCGGTCCAGGCTGCATGGTCGGAAGCGGGGCGCTGATCATGTCGGGCGCGACGCTGCTCGAACGCGCGCGCGCGGCCGACGGCGCGATCGTGGCGCACTTCGCCGTGCTCGAGGAGGAGGCGATGCTCGGCGGGCGTTCGGGGATCGCCCAGTACGTGCGTGTCGGGCAGCGCGCACGGATCCAGAACGGCGTGATCGTCGGCCCGTACGCGCAGATCGGCCCCGACGTGCTCATCTCGCCCCGCGCGACGCTCGTCGGCGACCCGACGATGGGCCGCCGCGCGAAGGACGGGAAGGTCCCCGCCGTCACCCTCGGCCGGGCCTGCCGGATCGCCACCGCGGCGATCATCCTGCCGCCGGTCACGGTCGGCGAGGAGGCGATGGTGGGCGCGGGCGCGCTCGTGACGCGCGACGTCGCGCCGCGCGCCGTCGTCGTGGGATCACCGGCGCGCTTCGTGCGCGACGTCCGAGACGACGAGCTGCTCGAAGCGTGGCAGTGAGCGGCGCGGCCGCGCGACGGGTCCCTTGACTGCAGCGATGAAGGATGCGGGTGCGGGGCGGGGCGGTTCACGACCACTTGTGCCAATCGTCGCCGCGGCGGCTGAGATGTGTCGCAGATGGTCCTGTGAGGACCGGTTGTGACCGATGTCGGCGGCGGGTTTCGAGATCGGTCACTTCCGGTCCCGGGTCAATCGACTGACGTTGAGCCGGTTATGTGCACGTTTGCGGGACCTTGCCGCCTCGCTGCCAGAAACCGCCGCCTCGCTGCCCGAAACCGCCGCCTCGCTGCCCGAAACCGCCGCCTCGCTCCCATCCGTTTGTCGATGCAGTTTCGGGAATCACACCGCTACGCCAACCGCCGCGCCACCACCGCCACGGTCCCGCCGCGCCGGGCGAGCCCGAACGCCGCCTCCGCCACCACCGCCACCGGCGCCAGCGGGAGCGCCGCCGCCGTGATGAGCGCATCGCGGCTGCGCAGCGGGGCGTTTCGCTTCAGCGCGTGGTAGAGCCATGACGGGGTGTGCGTCGCGCGGCTGACGAGCGAGACCCAGAGGCCGAACGGGTTGTGCTCGGCGAGGACGTGATGGGTGGCGACGGGCTCGAGGCCGTGCCGGCGCAGGAGCGCGTGCAGGCCGGCGACCGTGAAGTGCGTCCGGTGGCGGGGGACGTCGAGGTGATACCAGCGCCCGCCGCCCACCCGCGCCTGAACGCTCGCGAGGTTCGGGACTCCCACGAGCAGCGCGCCACCAGGGCGTAGCCAGCCGGCGATGCGCTCGATCGCGGCGCCCGGATCCTCGACGTGCTCGAGCACATGCCACAGCGTCGCCGCGTCGAGCGATCCGGCCGCGACGACCGCGTCGCCGATCTCGCCGCGCTCGAGCTCCACCCCGAGCGCGCGCGCTCCCTCCACGCCGCGCAGTGACGGCTCGATCCCGCTCGCGTCCCAGCCCGCCGCCCGCGCCTGGGCGACGAAACGCCCGCGGCCGGCGCCGATGTCGAGCAGCGTCCCGGGCGCTCGCGCTCCCGCGCGCGCGA
>JAWVGM010000170.1:0-3716 GCA_033855075.1 Solirubrobacteraceae bacterium
CCGCGGCGTGTACGCAGTGGGCCCGAGGCGGCTCACCCGCGCCGGCAGGTGGATGGCGGCCGTCCTGGCCGTCGGCCCCGACGCCGTCGTGAGTCATCGGTCCGCCGGCGCACTGTGGGGGATGATCGGTCGTGATGGCGGTGACGTTGAGGTCAGCGTGCATCGCGAGCTACGCGATCGGGCGGGCATCTGCATCCATCTCGCGGATCTCCCGCCCGACGAGATCACCGTCATCGATGCAATCCCGGTCACCACCGCCGCTCGGACCCTGCTCGACCTCGCCGCGGTCCTGACGCGTCCCCAGCTTGAGCGGGCACTTCACGAGGCGGACATCCGAAGGCTTTGGGACGTCACTGGTCTGCACGCCCTCCTCGACCGCTACCCAACCCGCCCCGGCACGCCGCTACTCCGTGAGATCCTCGCCGACCACGCGACCGTCTCGAAGCCTGAGTTCGTGCGGCGCTTTCTCGCCTTCCTCATGGACCACGACCTGCCGCGCCCGCTCGTCAGCCGGCTGATCCCCGACATCGGCGAATGCGACTTCGTCTGGCCCGACGCCCGCCTCATCGTCGAGCTGGACGGCTACGCCACGCACGGCACGCGCGCCCAGTTCGAACGCGACCGAGCCCGCGATCGCGCGGCCCAGGTTGCCGGCTGGCGCGTCATCCGGATCACGTGGCGTCAGCTTCGTGACGAGGCCGGCCAGCTGGCGGCAGACCTCCGGCGCCTTCTGGACGGGCCCCACTAGGCTCACCCCATGTCCCGCCGTTCCGATCAGCGCCGCGACGCGGTCTTCGCGGTCTACCAGGCCGACGTCACCGGGCGCGAGCTCGACGACCTGTTCGATCGCAACGCGAGCCTCTTCACGCGCGCGCTCGCGCATGCCGCCGAGGATCGCGGGGACGAGCTCGACGCGCACGTCGCGCGGCACGCGAAGGGCTGGTCGCTTGACCGGATCGCGCCGCTGGAGCGCGCGATCATGCGCGTGGCGCTGCTCGAGATGCTCCATGCCGATGCGGTGCCCGCCGACGAGCCGATCCCCCCGGAGGGAGCAATCGACGAGGCGGTCGAGATCGCCAAGACGTACTCCGGCAGCGACGCGCCCGGCTTCGTGAACGGCATCCTCGCGGCCGTCCACCGCGAGATGGGCCACAATCCCGCCACGCCATGATCGATCCCGCCGCCAGCGACGACGCCACCCTCGACGAGCTCGTCACGCGCCTGGAGCGCGCCGCCGAGCAGCTGCGCTCGGGCGATCTCAGCGCGGACGCGGCCGCCGGCCTCGTCGAGGACTGCGCCGCGCTCGCTTCGCACGCGTCCGCGGAGCTCGAGCGTCGCGGCCGCGAGGCCGAGCGCGAAGAGCTGCCCGGGCAGGACTCGCTGCTATAGGCCCGCCCGCCCGCGCGCGCTCCGTGCCCTATCCAGACGCGCTGGCACGCCAGATCGAGGACTACCTCGGGGCGCTGGCGTTCGCCCAGGACCCGTTGACCGACGGCCTCGTCGAAGCGATGCGCTACAGCCTGCTCGCCGGCGGCAAGCGCATTCGCCCGGTGCTGGCGCTGGCCACCGCCCGCGCGATCGGCCGCGACCCGGCCGAGCTCCTGCCGCTTGCCGCGGCGATCGAGCTCATCCACACGTACTCGCTCATCCACGACGACCTCCCGGCGATGGACGACGACGAGCTGCGCCGCGGGCGCCCGACCAACCACGTCGCGTTCGGAGAGGGCGTGGCGATCCTGTCCGGGGACGGCCTGTACGCCGAGGCCTTCCGCCACGTCCTCTCCCACCAGACGGGCGAGCCGCAGCACATCCTCGCTGCGGTCTGCGAGCTCGCGGCGGCGACCGGCGTCGGCGGGATGGTCGGCGGCCAGTACCTCGACATCGCGGGCAGCGAGGCCGCGGAGGGCAGCGCCGGACTGGATGCGCGCGGAGCGCTGCGGCGCCTACATGAGCTGAAGACCGGGAGGCTGATCGGGGCCTCAGTAGAGTGCGTATTGCTGATAGATGGCATGAGTCGAACCGATACGACCGACTACCGCGACTTCGCCTCTGAGCTCGGGGTTTTGTTTCAGATCGTTGACGACATCATCGACGTGACCGGCACCGACGACGCGCTCGGCAAGCCGAGCGGAAGCGACGAGCGCCACGGAAAGCGCACGTACGTCAGCGAGTTCGGTCTCGATGGGGCGCGCGAGCTGGCCGCGCGCTCACACCGTCAGGCCAGGGCCTCGCTGCAGGCCGCGGCGCCAACCGGCGCACCGGAGCTCGAGCAGATCACAGACTTCATCGCCACCCGCACCTCATGACGCTCCTTTCGCGCATCAACCGCCCCCAGGACCTGCACGACCTCTCCGAGGCCGACCTCGCCCGCGTCGCCGAGGAGGTCCGCTCGCACATCATCGACACGGTGGGGGAGATCGGAGGCCACTTCGGCGCGAACCTCGGCACGTGCGAGCTCGCGGTCGCGCTGCACTCCCTGCTCGACTCGCCGCGCGACAAGATCCTCTGGGATGTCGGCCACCAGGCCTACCCGCACAAGGTGCTCACCGGCCGCCGCGACCAGCTTCCGACGATCCGCAAGTACGAGGGCCTCGCGCCCTTCTGCGCGATCGCCGAGTCCGAGCACGACATCATGGGCGCGGGCCACGCCTCGACGTCGATCGGCTACGCGGTCGGCCTCAAGGAGGGCATGCGGCGCGCCGGCGACCCGGACGAGGGCAAGGTCGTCGCGGTCATCGGCGACGGCGCGATGACCGGCGGCGTCGCCTTCGAGGCGATCCACCAGGCCGGCGGCATGGGCCTGCCGCTCGTCGTCGTCCTCAACGACAACGGGATGTCGATCGCGCCCAACGTCGGCGCGCTGTCGCGCTACTTCAACCGCGTGCGCCTGAATCCGAAGCTCTGGCACACGCGCGAGAACGTGGAGGAGCGCCTCTCGGACCTGCCGGGCCTCGGCCCGAAGTTCGAGCGCTTCGGCCCGATGATGAAGGAGTCCATCAAGGCCTTCTGGGCGCCCGGCCTGTTCTGGGAGGAGCTCGGCTGGGCGTACACCGGCGTCATCGACGGCCACGACGTCCGTGCCCTGCGCGTCGCGCTGCGCAGCGCCTTCGCGGCCGAGCGGCCGGTCGTCGTGCACATCGCGACCGTGAAGGGCAAGGGCTTCGCGCCCGCCGAGGAGGGCGGCCTGGAGGGCATGGAGAAGTGGCATGCCGCCAAGCCGAAGTCGATCGCCAACGGGGTGCCGACCCCCTCGCGGCCCGTGCCGCCCGGCACCGTGCCCCGCCCGCCGCAGTACACCCAGGTCTTCGGCGAGGCGCTGATCGACGAGGTGCGCCGCGACCGCCGCGTCGTGGGCATCACCGCCGCGATGAACTCCGGCACCGGGCTGAACCTCCTGCAGGAGGCCGAGCCCGCGCACTACTTCGACGTCGGCATCGCCGAGCAGCAGGCCATCCTCTTCGCCTCCGGCCTTGCGATCCAGGGAGCCAAGCCCGTGTGCGCGATCTACTCGACCTTCCTCCAGCGGGCCTTCGACCAGATCGTCCACGACGTCTGCCTCCAGGAGCTGGACGTCACCTTCGCGATGGACCGCGCCGGCCTGGTCGGCGACGACGGCCCGACCCACCACGGCGTCTTCGACATCGCCTACCTCCGCTCGCTGCCGAACATCGTCGCCATGGCCCCGCGGGACGAGGCGATGCTGCGCCACATGCTTC